>JBDSFG010000192.1:0-2588 GCA_039919615.1 Ginsengibacter sp.
ATTTTATACACGTACATTATGTATTGGTTTCCCTTAAACATGCTGTAAATTTTACCCGATGTACCATTTGCAGTGTCAAGAACTTTATCCGTTATTTGTGTATAAACATCATTTATTTTTTTTGTTCTGTCTTCCCAGTTAAGCCCTTTTACACCATTTTCAACTTCATTGGTAACATCAACGATCTTCTCAAGAAATGTTACTGTTAAGTCTGACCTAATCTCCTGATCTCTTGTATAGGCATAAAATCCATCGCGTAAATAATTATGTTCTACCGTGCTGGAACCGGCAATAACGCCATAGCCGCAATGATGATTAGTAAAGATCAATCCTTCGTTACTTACCATTTCACCAGTACAGCCTCCGCCAAAAATGATGATAGCATCTTTAATGGAAGATTTATTAATGCTGTATAATTGTTCTTTTGTAAGTTTTAATCCATGTTTTACCATATCCTGGTAAACCTGTTCCCCAAGCAGCATCGGCAGCCACATGCCCTCATCTGCACGTGCCTTAAAAATTGAGACAGACAAAATAATTACTACAAAAATCTTCTTCATATAATAAATTTTAGTGAAATAATAGCAAAAACAAACCTACTTAAAATTGCCGGGTTATAACCAATGAAAATATCCGCTCACGGTAGTTAAGAATACGGGCAATCTGTTAAAATTATTTTGAAGTATGGCTTTAATAAAATATTGATAAAGATGGCTTAACAATTACTTAAATTTGCTTTTCTTAACCAATGTTTTTTTAATGGCGTTAATTGATATCAGGTTGCCAAAAACGATTGCGAGGGCACTTTCGCTGCAGGCGAGTTCACCCAAAAGCCAGCAATTGAAAGTATTAAAAAAAATGTTGCGGATTGCCCGGTTTACGGAGTTTGGCCAAAAATATAAATTTGATGAAATATTACTGAGCCGGCATCCGGGCAAATATTTTCAGCAATTAGTTCCAACGTACAATTATAGCAGCATTTATAAAGAATGGTGGCATATGAGCCGCGATGGCAAACCGGATGTTTGCTGGCCCGGAGTAATAAAATTTTTCGCATTAAGCAGCGGAACATGTGATGCTTCAAGTAAATATATCCCCATAACTAAAGAGCTTATACGCTCAAATACTTTAACAAGCATACGGCAGTTAATGAGTTTAGCTTCTTATACAAAAGTTCCTAAAAGCTCAGTTGGGCGTGGCTGGCTTATGCTTGGCGGAAGTACACAATTGCAAAAAGGGCCTACTTATTTTGCAGGTGACCTTAGCGGCATACAAGCTAAAAATATTCCCTTCTGGTTTCAGAGTATGTATAAGCCCGGAAGAAAAATTGCTAAGGAAAAAGACTGGGCAAAAAAATTAGATGAGATTGTTGAAAGAGCGCCTGAGTGGGATATTGCTTTTCTGGTAGGCGTGCCTGCATGGGTTCAGCTATGTATGGAGAAAGTTATTGAACGGTATAATCTGAAAAATATTCACGAAATATGGCCCAACCTGGCTTTTTATGTTCATGGCGGGGTAGCTTTGGAACCATACAAAAAGGGATTTAAAAAATTATTGGGAAAACCAATAACCTATATTGAAACTTATTTAGCCAGTGAAGGATTTTTAGCTTACCAAAACAGGCAGGATGCAAAAGGCATGAGGCTTGCTTTAAGCAGCAACATCTTTTTTGAATTTGTTCCATTTGATGATGAGAATTTTGATTCTGAAGGAAATATGGTTGCAAAGCCTGAAGTACTTATGATACATGAGGTGGAGGAAGATAAAGATTATGCGATATTGATCAGCACTAACGCAGGGGCATGGCGATATTTAATTGGAGATACAGTGCGCTTTGTTGATATAGAAAAGAGTGAGATAATTATTACCGGGAGAACAAAACATTTTTTAAGCCTTGTAGGGGAACACCTGAGTGTTGATAATATGAATAAGGCAGTACAACTGGTAAGTGAAGAACTGAATATTTCTATGCCGGAGTTTACGGTAGCTGGTATACCTCACAGAACTTTTTTTGCTCATCATTGGTTTATTGCCACCGATGATAGTGTAAACGCTGAGGAACTGCGTATAAAAATTGATAATAAATTAAAAGACCTCAATGATGACTATGAAGTTGAGAGAAGGCATGCGCTAAAAGAAGTATTTTTAGATGTTCTGAGCGAAAAAACCTTTATGGATTTTATGAGGCGGAAAGGAAAAGTTGGTGGCCAGCATAAATTCCCGCGGGTATTAAAAGGGAGAATGTTGGAAGACTGGAAAAGATTTCTTAAGGAGGAGACCGTTCAATAACAGGTTGCGTATATAATTGCAACCACTTTCGCTGATGATAATTTACATTACAGCATTTTTTACCTTATAAAGACGGCAATGATAGAAGCTTTGCTTAAAGGTTTGGCAATGGGCCTTTTGTTAGCCATGTCGGTGGGGCCTGTTATTTTTACCATAATAAAGCAAAGTATAAACAATGGAAAGGAAGGTGGATTTAGCTTTGTTGCTGGTGTATGGCTCAGCGATATTTTGTGGGTTCTGCTAAGCAATATTTTTTCTGAGTTTGTTACAAGGCTGCTTGATTTTAAAAAACCTATTGG
>JBDSFG010000237.1:0-3468 GCA_039919615.1 Ginsengibacter sp.
ATTTTAGTACAAAACAAGTCTATATCCCCTCGTACACTAAGATTGAGGATCTTGATGGTTACTGCAATATGACAGAGTTGCCTCTTAATTTAAAGTATGATTTTAAAACAAACAAAAAAATAAGCTGGTTTGCTTTAATTGGCAGCTCCTCCTATTTTATGAAAAAGGAATTTTATAAGTACAGGTATCTGGGTTACGGCCGGTTAATGGAAAAAGAATTATCGTATAAAAATTCGTCAACCAGATGGGCTTCCGTAATTAATTTTGGGGCTGGCTATAGCCGTAAGGCTGGAAAAACAGGAACACTAAGAATAGAACCCTACATAAAAATACCCATTAAAAGTGTTGGTATTGGCAGCATGCCAATAACGAGTTCAGGAGTTAACCTTGGATTCACTAAAAATTTATTTTAAATAAATACTATTGGATGAAATTCAAACTCGCCTTAGCAGGCACTGGCATCTTATTGATAATTTTTTCCTCAATCGGATGGTACATGTACAATAAGCCTCATGCCGGTATATCAAACATTGAGGCTGATGTACACATAACGGCGGCAAGCCTTTACAATGATTTTCTGCTGGATGAAGCAACTGCCAATAAAAAATATTTAAATAAAATTATAGAAGTGACCGGAAATATCTCGGATATACAAAAACTATATGGATCGCAGATTATTTTGCTTGGCTCGGACGAAGCCTTAGGGGGTGTAAGCTGTAAATTAAGTAATGACGAAAACGATAAAAATAGTACCGCAAAAATACTAACAACAGTAACCATAAAAGGAAAGTGCAGTGGCTATCTTATGGATGTAAATCTTGTAGACTGCGTTCTTAAATAATTACCGGGTTCTAACCCTAAAAATGACACACATGCAAATACGATCTGCAGCCGGCATAGGATTAATAATTATTTTAAGTATAACGGCGTGTAAAAAAGAGAACGAAGAAAATCTTATAAATAAACACGGAGGGCCTGTTTTATGCGATACGACTAATATGAAATATTCGCTAAACGTTTTACCTATCCTGCAAAATAACTGTTACAGTTGCCACGGTAACGGCCAGTTGGAAGGAGGTATAAATCTTGACGGATATAATAATCTAAAAATACAGGTTACTAATAATAATCTTATAAATGCGATAACACATGCTCCCGGCTACACTCCTATGCCAAACGGTTTGCCAAAGCTTCCTTCATGCGACATTAGTAAAATAGATGCATGGATAAAAAGCGGGGCACCAAATAATTAACCCTAAAAATACCTATATGAAAAAAGTACTTTTCTTTTTGTTCTGCCTTTTAATGGCGGCGGGTTCATCAGCGCAATTATTCATCACCCGTACAGGGTTTGCCAGTTTTTATTCCAAAACTTCTCTTGAAGATATACTAGGAAAAAATCAACAATTATATGCCGCAATAAATACTGAAAAAAAAGAGCTGGCTTTTATGGTTTTAATGAAAGGGTTTGAGTTTTAAAAAGAGTTAATGCAAACTCACTTTAATGAGAACTATGTTGAAAGCGACAAATACCCCAAAGCAAGTTTTAACGGCACATACACCAGCGACCAGGATATAAAGAGTGGTGCCGCTGCCAATGTGCAAGTTAAAGGCTCATTAAGCTTACATGGCGTAACCAGGCAAATTGAACTCCCTGCCACACTTCAACTATTAAACGGCGTATTAACAGGGCATGCTGTTTTTAATGTAACTCCTGAAGATTATAACATCACCGTTCCACAACTGGTAAGAAATAAAATCGCCAGCCAGATCAAAGTAGAAGTTAAAGTAGACTGTAACTCTAAAAGTTGATTTTATGCGTTTTAAAATAACATCCATTACCCTTAGCCTCATTTACTCAGTTAACTCATTTTCACAGGATTCAACTTTAATGAAAATGCTGGATGATTCAATAAGTGAAGTACAGCCTGCAACTTACGTGAAGGGTACTTTCAATGGAACGAATATTGTAAACCTGCAAACTGCAGAACAACCCGCTAAAAATGTTCTCCAGTTTATGATAATGCATCGCTTTGGAAAAATAAATGATGGTGCGTACAATTTGTTCGGGCTTGATAATGCCA
The DNA here is from genome assembly GCA_039919615.1 of Ginsengibacter sp. Classification (GTDB taxonomy): domain Bacteria; phylum Bacteroidota; class Bacteroidia; order Chitinophagales; family Chitinophagaceae; genus Ginsengibacter. The sequence continues at coordinate 2,085 of JBDSFG010000237.1, forward strand.
CTCTGCGTTTAGGACTTGATTACGGCATTACCAACAGGCTATCAGTTGGTGCAGGACGGAGTTCTCTTGATAAAACATTTGATGCTGCTGTTAAGTATAAACTGTTACGCCAGAATGATCAACAAATACCCTTATCATTAAATCTTTTTGCTTCTATTGTTTATCCTACCATAAAATATTCTGATAAGCCGTACTTAAATGGAAATCACAGAAAGATATACACCACCCAATTGATAGCAGCAAGAAAATTTACAAGGCAACTGTCACTTGAATTAGTACCTACATGGATTCATTTTAACCTTGTGCCCAAAGCTATTGACAAAAATGATATTATGGCTTTAGGTATGGGAGGCAGAATGAAGATAACAAAGCGCACCGGTATCATTGCAGAGTATGATTATGTGCCTGTCGGGCAATTAAAATCTGTTGCTATTCATAATTCATTTTCAACAGGAATTGAGATGGAAACCGGCGGCCACGTATTCCAGTTAATCTTTACAAATTCAGATGGAATGGCAGAGCCATACTATATTGCTAAAACCACGGGCCGTTGGAAAAAAGGGGATATATATTTCGGGTTTAATGTTTCAAGAGTTTTCAATTTAAAAAAATAAAGACGGGGCAACCTTTAATGCTTTATAACGTATTCAATAAATAATTCCTTAGCAAATCAATTTTTATAATCCTTTAATATCAATAGAATGAAAGTAAAATTTACCATTAAAGCAATTTTAGTACTGCTGATTTTTTTGGCTTCTCTCAGTCTAAAAACCAGTGCAACTATGCACACCGTAACAGTGTCAAACTTTCAATTTTCGCCTTCCACCATTCCTAACGTAGTAGTGGGAGACATAATAGAATGGGTATGGCAGGCAGGTAGCTTTAACCATACTACAACCTGTGATCCCGAAGTGAATGCAGGTACATCACTGCCGACAGGGGCGGCAACCTGGAATTCCCTAATAACTTCAGGAAATACTACATTTCAATACACAGTGACAGTGGCAGGAGTCTACAATTATGTATGTCTTCCTCATGCCCCTGGCATGGCTGCTTCTTTTACAGCATCAGAACCCTTGCCTGTTAAGCTTTCTGAATTTAAAATTTCCAATGAAAATAACAGCGCAGTTTTAAAATGGACAACCCTGTCAGAAGACAACATTGATTTTTTCTCAATACAAAAAAGTAAAACCGGCGCTGATTTTACTGAAATAGCCAAAGTACCTGCCGCTGGCCATTCTTCTATAGCAAGATCCTATAATTATAGAGACCCAAATTTATCTTCACAAGACAAATATTATTACTATACTATTGCCTCTGTTGATAAAGAGGGTAAAAAAGAATTTTCCCCGGTAGAGCTATTTAAAAATAAAATAAATATCTC
>JBDSFG010000244.1:0-19576 GCA_039919615.1 Ginsengibacter sp.
TTTTTAGGTCAGTAGTAAGCAACACATTTTTTATTTCTCTGTATGTGCCGTTAGCCGGGATGATCATGACAGGGCAAAATTTATTTTGCGCCATTTTTATAGCATTGCTGCCCATAAATACCTGGGCAAACGAAGAGCGGCCTTTAATACCCATTATAATCAGGTCTGCCAGCCTGTGGCGGGCCAGCTTTTCCAGTTCTGTAACCAGGTCACCCAGTTCAGTAAGTATTGTTATATTAGCTTGCCTGTTTTGCAGTAACTCTGTTTTAAATTTTTCCAAATTCTCTATAGCGTTTTCTTCTGCATCCGCTTTGTAGTAAGTATGGTAAAGTATTATTTCTACCTCAGGATGAGCGGTTAACAATTTAACTGCATACCGTGCCGCATTAAAAGAAATTTCAGAAAAATCTACTGGAACAATAACTGTATTCATAATGTTTGTTTTAAGAAAATGAATAAAATAAAATGTGGGAACCGGATTTTAAGGAGTGAAGTTATAAATTAAAGCGTTGGTTTTCTAAAACGGGTATTGAAATTTATTTTCGCATTTGGCATCCACAATAATAATCGTGGAATGGAGAGTGTCACTTTTTGAACACTTGCACAAATAAATATTGTGGTGTAGTTCCAGTGCCTGGTCCATCGAACCATGAACGCTTTTAAGTTTTTGAGACAGCGCTTTTATTAAAAAAACTTTCTACAATTTCCTGTCTCTTTGAAATTAAAACACGTCCCTGGGTAAAACGGGGTTCTTCAGAAAGATCTCTTGCAGTAAAGCCCTGCCAGCTTCCCAGCAAAATATCCCCGGTTAATCCATATGGTTTTAAAAGACATGTACCGCATATAGGCACAGTTCCGCCGCTCCAGTATGATAATGCAACCCAGCCCCGTGAAGAAATCACACCTTCCATAGGATAAAACTCTGTATTCTCAACAGTTTTAGTTCCTTCTTTTGAATTATACCCTACCATTCTTATGCGGGTTTCGCTTGGCCAAACATAAAGCTTGTCTGTCTCCCAAATATCTTCAGAGTTATCTTCATTAAGTTGAGTCCATTTAGCATACCATGTACCTGACAAACCATCCGCAATTTGCTCCTGGTGAAAATGCTTGTGAAACAATCGTTTTGAAAGGCTAACCTTTTTTTCTTCGTTAACCTTTTTAATATACTTTTTTACCAGCGTCTTCCAAAGGTCTTTTGTTTGCGAAGGAATATTTTTTTTAGTGGCCATGCTAACAATTCGCTCACATAACTGAAGCACATCATTTTCCAATTCACCATTATATTTTTGTTTGGTTTCAAAAACAGAATGAATATTATCATTCCTGAGAAAAAAAATAACCGGAATTATCTCCTTTGACTTCCCTGCAGCAAACCCGCTTTCCCAAAGTAGCCAGGGTCTTTCATTAGAGCCGGGAGTGATAATGATCAACAGAACGTCAGCAGTTTCTATCTTTTCCTGGATTTCTTCCCGCCAGTTGCCCGGGCCAACTCCTCCTTCAACACGGTCATCACTTGAATACCAGGGATCAATTTCACCATTGGAAACACAATTCAACAATTCACGCCAGGCCTTTGCCAAAGGCTTATCTTCGTGAGCATGACTAATGAAAATATTCATACCTATTATTTTTTAAAAGATTAAAATATGTTACCAATTGAACATACAGTAAGTTATTGTACTTTTTTCATTTAAATAATTAATGAAAATACAATACACACAGACTTTCAGGAATGAGCCATATAGTTTAAACAGCATACGCCCTGATCCGGGATACAAATTCAAACAAAAAAAGCTACTAATTTACTTCTCTTTATTATTAATTGTAGCAACGTTCTCTGCGTAAACTACCTGGAAACGAAACACGACTAAGCAACAGATTCAATTTTTAGTGCTTCCCTAAAATTATAATAGCAGGGTTTTCTTGCATAGTTATCATCAAATAACAATGGCCAGTCGTTATGCAAAATATAAGTGCGTATCAAGCTGTCTTTATCACTCACATTCCATGTGGTGATACCATACTGCTGATTTGCAGGCACAAGTTTTTTGTATTGCGTGGCTATATAAGTATATTTATTTGCCTGTATAGTTTGTAAAGCCGGCCTGAAAGTCAATGATTGATCGTTAGAGGGGTTCACGCTGATATTCAGTTCAGAAATATGGATGAGTAAACCCGTGGCAGAAAGTTTTTGAATAGCTGTTGCAATGCCGCCCTCCGATGTATGAATATCAATATGCATTTGCAATCCCAGGCCATTGATGGGTATGCCTCTCGATTTAAAATCATTTACCATATTTACAATGGCATCAGTTTTCGCAGCGCTCCATTCCTGGCCATATTCATTATAAAAAAGAAGCGCTGCAGGGTCAGCTTCCTGAGCATATTTAAATGCACGTGACAAGTAATCATTACCAAGATGCCTTGCCCATATACAGCCATCATCAAAGTTATCTCTCTTATTTTTATCTAATACACGCAGTGTGCCATTATCATCGCGGAAGGCTTCATTCACTACATCCCAACTGGTTGCTTTGCCTTTATAGTGCCCCACCACAGTTTGAATATGTGTTTTAAATAAATTTTCCCATGCAAGTGAATCACCAACAAAATTATTTAACCAATCAGGATTTGCACTATACCATATCAAACAATGCCCATGCAATCTCTTATTATTAGATACACAAAAATCTGCAATATAACCTCCGCCGGTAAAGTCAAAAGTATTTTCATTGGGATGAACTGCGGGCCATTTTACGGCATTTTCTATAGTAATGCTGTTAAGCTGTTCCAGCACAGTTTTTTTATACATCGCATCTGTTTGTAATTTGTATACATCCAGTGCTGCCCCCATTTTAAAAGAAGATATTCCTTTTAAGATTGTTGTATCAATAACGGCTGGCTTGGTTGCCGGCGTATTGTTCTTTTTACAGGCAGTATTGCAAAGCGTAAAAATTATTACAAAAAATATTATTGAGTTCTTCATTAATTAACTTTATCTGCATTCAATTTAGGTATAATATTTTACATCAAAGCTACCTCCAAATCCAGGTGTTGTTGATTATGTTTTCAGCAGTATCATCATTCCCCCAAAAAAAGATATTTCGATAATTGCGTATTACACGGCAGCCGAATCCGGATAGTTTTGCGGTAGCGAAAGGAGTTGACAAAAATAAAATTGTAATTGGCGCTGCATTTTATGGAAGAATGTTTGAGAACGTAAAGGACTCACTAAACGGTTTGTATCCTCAGGGAAAACTTTTGAGAGGAGTACAAAGAAGGAACTTTGAAACTGTACTGTCTGCGGACAGCGGGTTTGTGCAATATTGGGACAGCACAGCACATGCACCTTATTCTTACAACGCTGCAAAAAATCTTTTTGCCACTTATGATAATGAGTATTCTGTAGCTGAGAAAACAAAATTTACCATGGAAAATGAACTTGGCGGAATCATGTTTTGGCAGCTTGGAGAAGATCTTTACAATGAGAGACTTTTGGATGCCCTTTATGAGGCAAAAAAGAATGGCCAGGTAATAAAAAACTAACAAATACGGAAGAACGGCACATGAACAATTACGGAGATTGTACTCCACTCCAGGTTTTTAAGAAACCGGCGTTTTAAATAATTATTATTTGTGGATATTATTGTTTCGTTTTATTTAACTTTCACAATTAACCAATAAAACAATAACTATGGCAATAAACCCCAAAATTGCAGGCATCCATCATATTGCTTTGCGCTGTACAGATTTCGACATCACTAAAAATTTTTATCAAAATGTGCTTGGCTTTACCCTTGCACTCGATAGCCCCGACATTATCGGACTTATTGCAGGCCCGGCTATTATTGCATTTAAAAAAGCAACTGCAGAAACCGGAAAAGATATATTCACTCCCTTCAACATTGGCCTTGATCACATAGCACTGGCATGTGAATCAGAAGATGAGCTTAATCGTGTGGCCCGTGAATTATCTGACGCAGGTATTGAAAATACAGGTGTAAAGCTTGATGAAACTTTGCAAAAATTATATGTAGCATTTAAAGACCCCGACCGTATTCAATGGGAATTTTATATGGTGTAGGCTACTCTCCATGTTAATTGCTGCAACCTTATATCGCGACTTAATTTTCTTTTAAAGTAGACAGGAAACTCACCACATTCCTGATCTCTTTTTTAGAAAGCAGGTACCTCATTTCAGGCATACCTGAGGCCGCATTGATCCTTTTGGCAACATGGGCCCTGGCGATCACGGTATCTTTCTTATCACCTATTTTTAAAACCAGGCTTTTATTGGTTTCCCGTTGTAATATACCAGATATAGTTTGCCCGTTTTTCAGATCAACAGTAACTATCCCATATCCCGGAGCTAATCTTGCACTGGGATTTATCAGCGCCTCAAGAAGTTGAGGACGGGTAAGCCTTGTTGCCACGCCGTTCAATCGGGGCCCTGCGTTGCCTCCTATGTCATCATAGGAATGACAACGCATACATTGAGCTGACTGGTTACTGAAAAATATTTTTCTTCCGCGATCCGCATCACCGCCATAAAGACTTCCCGCAAAGGAAGAAGTTAATTCGTCTTCAGATAATTTAGAAACTGCAGATTTGAACCTGGCCATCAGAGCTGGAGAACGGGTACTGTCAATGGCTTCGCCCAGCTCAAAATATACATCAGCAGAAAGCTTTCTGTTAATCATTTGATTTAATAAACTGTTGAAAACTTCAGCAGTATTTTGAACCGGCAACTTTCCAAGCGTCAAAATTGCAGCTTGCTTTTCTTCCGGGGTTCCTGTTTTAATTACGGCTGAAAGCAGGGACACCATCAACTCCTTAGGTATATTCATTTTATCTATGAGATCAATACCTGCAATTCTAACGATTTTGTTTTTGCCGGTGAGCGCTACCTGGATGGCCTGTTCAACCAATTGATCCTGCATTGAGGCTAATGCTTTCAGCGCTTCAACTTTAACTTCTGGCTGCTGATCATTTTTTAGAAGCGCTAATAAACGGGGAGAGCCTTGCCTGATATCGAGTTTGCTTATTGCTTTAACAGCACTTAAGCGTACGATTTGATCTTTGTTTTTTAATAGTCGCATCAACGCATCTTCTGCCTTACGTTTAACAAGTGACGTATCCCTTTGGATAGCGCCTCTGAAGCGTCCGTCAACTCTGTCTAATACTGAAGGTTGTGCCCATGTGCTTAATGTTGCAACAGCTTCTGCCCGCATTTTTGGCGGGCTGGTTTCCTTTAATGAATAATCAATAAGGTTTTGCATTGCCTCCTCTGTTCCTGTTCTGAGGTTTGCATTAATTGCCCGTCTTATAAGGGCCTCATTAGTAAAGTTTGTTTGGTTTAATAAATTGCCCAGGGGAACAAGGGCATTAGCAATAGAAAGATCATCGTTAATGCCACGTGCTGCTTCCGTAACGATATATTCATCAGTATCGTTGAGAAATTTTGAAATAGCCGGATCACTCATTTTTCTAAGCGTTATTACTGCGGCAATCCGTAATGCACGTGATGGATTATTTAACAAAGAGATCAGCGGCTCTGCTTTTCCTATCCTTGCAAGAGCAAGGCTTCCTGCATGTCGTATATAAGCATCCTTATCATCATTTTGTTTCAACATTTCAATAATGGGATTGATAGCAGGTTGATACATTATTCTACCCAAAGCTTCGGCGGCGAAGAAACGGGTACGGCTATTGGTATCCTGCAATAGTGGGATCAGGCTATTGCCTGCCTCTCTGTATTTTATATCTCCTATCCATTTTGCAGCCTGTGCTCTTATTTCCGGATCTTTATCTTTCAATAAAGGCTGTAAAATTTGAGCATACTTTTTATCCTGGCGGGCTAATTGGCTTATTCCCCAAATGGCATGAACTCTTGCCAACTGGTTACCCGTTTGCACAAGACTTTCTTTGAATACTTCTGCACCTTTTGCATTGCGTTTAACCAGCTCAAACTGCGCTTTTAACCTCACTCTCATATCCTGGTTTTTTAATAAGCCGCCCAGGTATTTTTCTGTACTTATGCTGTAGTCGGCAGCTAATAATGATTTTGTCTGCAGCCGCTCCGGCAGGGCCGCTGCATTATTATCATCAAGTTTCCAGATACGGCCAAAACTTTTGGCATCCCACCCATCAATCCAATCTGCAATATATATTGAACCGTCCGGGCCAAAATCCATACCCGTAGCTAAAATCCCACCAAGAATCTTTTTATTTTCCCCAAGTTCAAAACCGGCGCCTTTAGCATTGAGTTTAAAACTATATATCCCTGATTTGGCCGGGTTGCCAACAAACTCAGCAATAAAAAAAGTGTTTTTATATTTAGGACTCAAAGCTGTACCGGGATTGTACACCATACCGGCGGGGCCACTAACAAAATTACTTATGCAGGGTGTAATGTAAGCCGCCTGCCCTTCAAAACGGGGCATCCATAATTTTTCATCCATCCAAACTTTATAGGTATTATTATCGGGATCGTTGTATTTGCCGTATTGCCAATTGCTGCGCCAGCCGGCATCAGAGCCATTTACAATATATACAAGTCTTTCTTTTTCGCCAGGGTGATCCCCGTCATTATCTTCACTGATAAGGTTAGCATATTCGTCAAAAACAAATTCATGTGTGTTCCGGAGGCCAGCAGCAAAAATTTCAAAGTCACTGCCATCAGGGTTAGACCTGGCGATTACACCGCTATTGGGGTATTCCCATTTTTTGCCTTCCTTATCTTTTCCATTAAAACCAATGTCTCCGATCTGCCAGTATATTCTGCCATCCGGCCCCATTTCCACACCAGACATCCCATGTCCGCCGAATCCTATATGAACTCCATAGCCATGTGAGATAGAGATTTTTTCATCCTGGATGCCATCGCCATTTTTATCTTTCATTCTCCACAAATCAGGGGCTACTGCAACAAAAAGATCATCTCCATTGATTAATAATCCCCCGGCTACATCCGTTACTTCGTCATTAAAATCATCCACTACGAGTTGAGTTTGGTCGGCAACACCGTCATGATTTAAATCTTCCATTTTAAAAACATTTTCTTTTTCAATCGTCATGTCTTTCCAATCATGAGAACTATCTCCGTTCAAATCTTTTAACCATAAATTTTTTTTACTGTTTTCCGGCGCAAGTATCCTGTGCAGGAAAGCTCTTTTATCTTCAAGGGTTTGGAGTTGTATTGATTCTATTTCCCAATCCTTATGTCCCCGGATATCCAATTCAGAATTTTTTTGCCTGTTGGTGGTAGTGTAATATAATTTTCCGGAGTCATCTATATCAATTGCAATCGGCGAAATCACTAGTGAATCAATACCCCATAACCGCAAGGTCAGGCTATCAGCCAATTCAGGCTTAACTACCGCTTCTATTGAGGTTGCTAAGGCAGCGGCTTTTGCCGGGTCCATTTTTTTAATTCTTGTGTCAACAGGTTCCTGTTGCTTACATCCTGCAAAAAATATTGTAACTAATAAGAACCACAGGAAAAAATTTTGTTTGTCAGACACAGCAGCAATCATATATTTTTATTAAGGTCTTATAAAAGTTTGCGTTGATATTATAGAGCAATTTATGCGATTAAAATTTACAACAAAGAACGGACCTCAAAAAATTGCATAATGGCTTATTGTCTTTCCATCTGATACGCAATATATTGGAACAATATTTATAATTTCTATAAGTTGCTCCATCCCGGAGGCATAACATGCAATTACAACTAAAACTTTTGTCCTGTTCTATCTCCGGATTTTTTCTCTATCTTATCATTAAATATTATTTAACAGATTTCAATACATTGCCATTTGTAAATCTCAAAAATTATATATTGCTTTATGTTATCAATTCACAAATCTCTCTCTAAAAACACTTTACAATTTATGCACCCCGATGGTGATTATTGCCTGAAAAAGTTCAGTGTAACTTTTTTACTGGCCCTGCTGTGTACAACAGTATTTCTATTCTCTTGCAATAAAGAAAAGAAATGGATAGATGTTGATCCGGCGTACAGCAAGTACATTGATGCCTATACTTCAGGCATCATTTCAAAAACTTCTTCCGTAAAAATTCAACTGGCTTCAGATGCTTCCACAACGCATCCTGCAGGCGAGGCGGTTGGTGAAAATTTATTTGAGTTCTCTCCCGAAGTAAAAGGAAAAGCTGTTTGGCTTGATGCCCGAACTATTGAATTTAAACCGGAAAAAGAACTCACGCCTGATAAATTATATACCGTATCGTTTAAGCTTGGCAAGATTACCAATGTGCCTTCTGAATATAAAAATTTTGAATTTAGTGTTCAAACCATAAAGCCCTCTTTTAAAGTAAATGAATTTGGTTTAAGAAGTACCGGAGATAAAAATAAAATGATCCTTTTAGGTGAAGTGATGACAGCGGATATTGAAGCCTCTGCTAAAATTGAAAAGTTATTATCTGCAGCTCAAAACAATAAATCATTAAAAATAAACTGGCAACATAACCAATTAGCAAAACAGCACAACTTTATCGTGGAAGGTGTAGAACGTGGCAGCGGTGCTGCGCAACTATTATTAAGCTGGAACGGAAAACCAATTAATGTTGATATCGCCGATAATAAAACCATTGCTGTACCTGCTGTTGGTGACTTTAAGGTGATGAATGTGATGGCTATAAATGGCCAGGAACAATATGCCTCTGTTCAATTTAGCGATCCTATAGCAGTAGGCCAGGAACTTGCAGGACTGATAAGTGTGAGCAATCAATCAGACATTACTTACAGCATTAATGGCAGCGAAGTAAAAATTTATGTGGGCGATAAGCTCGATGGCAATTATACCATCAACATAAACCAGGGGATAAAAAATAGCTGGGGTAATGTGCTTGATAAAGGCTTCACTTCAAACCTCTTTTTCGAGAACAGGCTGCCCTCTGTAAAAATACATGGACGTGGAAATATTCTTCCTAATTCCGGTAAGCTGGTGTTGCCTTTTGAATCGGTAAATTTAAATGCAGTTGATATCAGCATCATTAAAATCTATGAAAATAACATCCCTCAGTTTCTGCAAACAAATAATTTAGGTGGCGAAGAAGATCTTCGGCGTGTAGCAAAACCAATCGTTCAAAAAACGCTGCGGCTGGATAATGATAAAACATTAGATCTTCATAAAAAACAAAAGTTTTCTTTAGATATAGATAAGTTTCTTAAAACAGAGCAAGGGGCTATATACCACATCACTATTGGCTTTCGGCCTGAGTATTCGTTATACACCTGCCATTCACTTGATTCCTCAAAAGATGAAGAAGATGAAGATTATTATCATGAAACATCTTATGGAGAGAACTCAGATTATGGCCAGGATGATGAAACAGCATTCTGGAACCGCTATGATAATTATTATCGTTATGGCTATAGCTGGAAGCAAAAAGATAATCCCTGTGCAAAGTCTTATTACAATAAAGACCGCTGGGCTTCAAGAAATATTTTAGCATCAAACATTGGGCTTACTGCAAAGCGTGGCAGCAATAATACTTTGGCTGTTGCAGTGTCAGATATTCTTTCCACAGCACCAATGGGAGATGTTGAACTTGAAGTGTTGGATTACCAGCAACAAATAATTGCCAAAGAAAAAAGCGGCAGCGATGGCTTTGCCAAGTTTGAATTAAAAAGAAAGCCTTACCTGCTTATTGCGAAGAAAGGTGAAGAAAAGGGTTACCTAAAATTAGACGATGGAAGTACTCTGGCACTGAGCCGCTTTGATGTTTCAGGCGAGGAAGTAAAGAACGGGATCAAAGGTTTTATTTTTGGTGAACGTGGTGTTTGGCGGCCCGGTGACTCAATGTATATTAACTGTATTGTGCAAGATAAACAAGGGAATTTGCCTGCAGATCACCCGGTTGAATTTGATCTATTCACACCACAGGGGCAGCTTTATAAGCGAATGATACAAACCAATGCTGATGAAGGTTTCAATGTTTTTAAAACAGCTACAGAGCAGAGCTCACCAACGGGCAACTGGCTGGCAAAAGTAAAAGTTGGCGGCGCTGTTTTTGAAAAGCGCATCAGGGTAGAAACGGTAATGCCTAACCGCTTAAAAATAAATCTTGATTTTGGAAAAGATCCTATGCTTGGCAAGAATGGAACATCTGCAGGAACCATTTCTGCAAAATGGTTATTTGGTGCAACCGCAAAAGATCTTAAAGCAAAAATTGACGCTTCTCTTTATGCTAAGAAAACATCTTTTAAAAGGTTTGAGCAATATGTGTTTGATAATCCAACCTCTAAATATTCTACCCAAAGCAAAACTATTTTTGATGGAGCACTTGATGCTAATGGCAATGCGGAAATAAAGCCCAATTTTGAAATCGATGAAAATGCCCCGGGTATGTTGAATGCAAATCTTGTTGTAAAAGTTTTTGAGCCCGGCGGAAGTTTCAGCATTGATAACATTACGCTGCCTTACAGCCCGTATGCAAGTTATGCCGGTTTAAAATTACCTGATGGTGATAAAACATGGGGCTACCTGCAAACAGGAAAAACACACACTGCACAAATTGTAGATGTTGATAACAAAGGAAATTTACTAAGTGGAACCAATGATGTTGAAGTGCAGTTTTATAAAATTCAATGGCGATGGTGGTGGGATAATACCGGCGACAACCTTAGCAATTTTACGCAGGATGAATATAATAAGTTGCTGAAAAGAGAAACCGTTCATCTAACTAATGGTGCAGGCAACTGGAATTTTAAAACAGGTGAAGATGATTGGGGAAGATATTTAATTCTTGTAAAAGATATAAAGAGCGGGCATACCACAGGCCAGGTGATCTATCTTGAAGACCCCTACTGGCAGAGCAGGCAAAATACAGATGATCCCACGGCAGCCTCCATGTTGTCATTTACCTCAGACAAGGAAAAATACAACGTAGGCGATGAAGTAAGCCTTACCATACCCAGCAGCAAAGGGGGAAGATGCTTGATAAGTGTTGAATCAGGAAGCACAGTGGTAAAAACTTATTGGGTTGAAACAGTACAGGGGCAAACCGTTGTTAAGTTTAAGGCCGAAAAAGAAATGTCGCCGAACATATATGTGAATGTGAGTTTGTTGCAGCCGCATGCCCAAACCCTCAATGATCTGCCAATAAGAATGTATGGCGTTATGCCCATTTTTGTAGAAGATAAAAGCACTATTCTTAAACCGGTCATTTCCATGCCAAACGCTATCAGGCCCGAACAACAATCTCAAATAACGGTAAGTGAAACGAGTGGTAAAGAAATGGCCTATTGTGTTGCTATAGTTGATGAAGGTTTGCTTGATCTTACCCGTTTTAAAACGCCCGATCCCCATGAAAGTTTTTATGCCCGGGAAGCTTTAGGCGTACGGAGCTGGGATTTGTATGATTATGTAATAGGCGCCTGGGGTGGTGACCTGGAGCGCATCTTAACCATAGGCGGTGATAAAGATGCAGGCCCGGCAGTTGCAAAAAAAGCCAATCGCTTTAAGCCAGTTATAAAATATTTGGGGCCATTTCATTTAAATGCCGGCGAAAAACAAACACACAACTTTACTTTACCCCAATATATAGGTTCGGTAAGAGCTATGGTGGTTGCAGCTAATCATGGAAGTTATGGAAGTGCCGAAAAAACCATTGCTGTAAAAAAACCTTTAATGATTTTGGCAACCATGCCGAGAGTATTAGGGCCAACAGAAACGATCAAATTGCCTGTGACGGTTTTTGCTATGGAAAATAATATCAAGAGTGTGAACCTCACTTTGCAGGCAAATCCTTTTTTAGAAATAATCGGATCACCAACACAAAATATTTCCTTCAGTTCAACAGGCGAACAGATGGCTTACTTTGATGTGAGAGTAAAACAAAATACAGGTATAGGCAAAGTAAAGCTGATTGCAACAAGTGGTGTCGAAAAAGCAGTTTATGATATCGAGCTGGATATTCGTAATCCTAATCCTGCTGTAACAAGCATCAGTGAAATGAATTTAGCCCCCGGGCAGCAATGGAAAACTATTGCAATGCCTATTGGCGCTGCCTCTACAAGCAAGGCTACGTTGGAAATATCAAGTGTTCCTCCCTTAAATTTATTAAAACGCCTGGATTATTTAATTGAATATCCGCATGGCTGTATTGAACAAACTACGTCATCCGTATTCCCGCAACTGGTGTTGAATCAATTAATGGATCTGGATGATTATCATAAAGCGCAGGTAGACAGAAATATAAAAGCCGGTATAAACAAGTTGCAGAATTTTCAAACGAGTGATGGCGGCTTTAGTTACTGGCCAAACGAAGCAAACAGCGATGATTGGGGAACAAGTTATGCCGGGCATTTTTTATTAGAGGCGCAAAACAAGGGCTATAATGTTAGTGAATCAATGATGCAGCAGTGGAAAATATTTCAACGCAACAAAGCCAATTCATGGATGCCCACCACAACTAATTTTTATGGTGGCGACCTTGCACAATCTTATCGTTTGTTTTTATTAGCCCTGGCAAAAGCTCCCGAGTTAGGCGCTATGAACCGTTTAAAAGAATTCAAATATATTTCTCCTGAGGCAAAATGGCGGCTTGCTGCTGCTTATAAGCTGGCCGGACAAAATAATATTGCCTTACAACTTATCAGCGGTTTGCCAACAACATTTACCACCAGGTATAACCCGGGCTTTACTTATGGTTCAGATGTACGTGATGAAGCTATGGTACTGGAAACACTTACGCTTTTAGGACGAAGGCCACAGGCTGCTGAGATGGTAAATTTTATTGCCGCAAAGTTATCGCAAGATTACTGGTATAGCACGCAAACCACTGCATACTCATTAATTGCCATTGCAAAGTATTGTGGCAGCAACCCTTCGGGAGCAAAGATCATGGTGAATGGAACCTTAAATGGTAAAGCAATAGATATTAATTCATCCTCTTACTTTTCTCAAACACCTGTTGAGGTAAAAAATGGCAATGCCGGGGTAACAATTACCAATAAAGGAAATAACACTTTGTATGTACGGCTGATCACAAAGGGACAACCATTAACGGGTGATAGCCTGAAAGTAAATAATAACCCTTCAATGCTGGTGATGAGTGTAAATTATTTATCGCAGGATGGTAAATCAATTGATATAAATAAACTTGCCCAGGGAACAGATTTTGTGGCAAAGGTGGTTATAAAAAATCCAGGAAGGCGTGGCTACTATAGCAATATGGCTTTATCACAGATCTTCCCAAGTGGCTGGGAAATATTAAATACAAGAATGCTTGAAGGCGAAGGAAGTTTTAAATCTTCCCGATCAGATTACCAGGATGTTCGTGATGACAGGGTGTATACTTATTTCAACATAAGAGAAAATGAAACGCTAACTTATTATGTGCAATTGAATGCATCTTATCTCGGCAAATATTTTTTACCGGGAACATATTGTGAGGCGATGTATGATAATAGCATTAGTGCAGGAGTTAGCGGGAAGTGGGTGGAGGTGGTGCAAGGTCAATAATAAAAAGGATGCCATGTGGTGGTGGTATAACACCAAATTTTAATCTCAACGGATGTTACGTCCCTACGGGACTAACAAGATGATATTTTTATTCTACTACTACTACCTATATTTTATCCCTACGGGATATTTAATAAATAACCTAATGTCGTAGGCAAGTATTCTGGTAAAACATGAAATTTATAACATCCCGTAGCGATGTGGTAATATAAATACATTATGGCAAATGCATTCAATGCCGTAGGCATTATAAATTGGTAAAAGAAAAAAAATAAAAGATCATCCCGTAGGGATGTAACAAAAACATTATGCCCAATACATATACACAAATCCATCTGCAATTGATTTTTGTGGTACAAAATAGAATCTCTTTAATTCAAAGTTCATGGAAGGATGATTTATACAAATACATTACCGGCATTGTACAAAACAACAATCACAAAATGATAATTGTAAACGGTATGCCCGATCATTTGCATGTAGTAATTGGAATGCGCCCTGTTCAATCATTGTCTGATCTAATGCAGGATATAAAAGGAAGTTCTTCAAAATGGATAAATGAAAATAAATTTATTACAGGCAAATTTCAATGGCAGGAAGGTTACGGCGCATTTTCATATTCAAAATCTCACTTGCCTGTGCTTATTAATTATGTAAAGAACCAGGAAATACATCATAGAAAAAAAACTTTCCTGGAAGAATATAAACAGTTTCTGGATAAGTTTGAAGTAGATTATGATGAAAGATATTTATTTCATGAGATTGTATAATATACATGATAAATGTATCGAACAAGGTAGTAGCTAATCTTCGGTAATATTGAAGACGAAAGAAGCTTTAAATTTTTGCGATCAGCTTACCAGGATGTGATGACAGGGTGTATACTTATTTCAACATAAGGGAAAATGAGCGCTAACTTATTATGTGCAATTGAATGCATCCTATCTCGGCAAATATTTTTTACCGGGAACATATTGTGAGGCGATGTATGATAATAGCATTAGTGCAGGAGTTAGCGGGAAGTGGGTGGAGGTGGTGGTGCAATAAATGTTTCAGGGGAGGGATGACATCCTTAATAAGGATGTCATCCTTATTAAGGATGATTTAGTATTGCAAATAAGAAGTGATTAGAAAGAGCAATAAAATCATGATATGACTAATTGGTTATCTAAGAAAATAATTAAACATTTCAAGGAGAACGCCATTGCTCAAATAAATGCTGATCCGAGTGGTGTTGTAAAAAAACATTTTAAAAAAGTAATTGAGTTTCTGAATAAAAAGTATAGTGATAGTATAAAAGAGCTTTACTGGATAGGATCTTATAAATATGATACAAGCATTGTTACGTATTTTAAAGAATGCGATAAAGTAACATTAAAAATACTTGATAACCTGCCATTCGCAAGGTCAACAGCGGGTGAAGATATCATAGATGTTCTCATCGGAAAAACAGACTCGAACCAATGGTTTGTGTCCTTTTTTTCTGATCAAATAAATCTATATAGTGATGCTAAATTTATTGATAGTATATTAATTAAAATGAAAACTTCATTGTTTCAAGAAATAAAAGTATTTGAATCTTTAATTTAAATCCTTTGAAAGGATGTCATCCCTATAATGTAGTTATGCATTTCATTAAGACAATACATTTTTTGCGAGGGCATTAATCGTTATTAAAATTATCCCCCTTATTCAATTCACTTATCAGTTGCGCCACAAGTGAGGTCCAGCCGGTTTGGTGGCTTGCGCCAAGCCCGTTACCATCATCGCCGTGAAAATATTCATAAAATAAAATGAGGTGTTCATTGCCCGGGCGCTGATAAAACCAGTTGTACTTGCCATGCAGTCTTCTTGTTCCGTCAGCATCTTTGGTAAACAAACTAATTACTCTTTTTGCTAATTCATCAGCAACCTGTTTCAGGTTCATTTTGATGCCGGAGCCTGCAGGGCATTCAACTACTAAACCATCTCCATAAAATTCTCCATACTTACGGATAGATTGTATGATAAGATAGTTTATAGCGATCCATACAGGGCCACGCCAATTGGAGTTACCACCGAAAAGATTAGACGTAGAATCACCCGGGTCATACTGAATGGTATATTCAATATTATCAATTTTAACTGCATAAGGATTTTTTTCATGATACTTCGATAAAGCCCTGATGCCACCCGGCGAAAGAAATTCTTCTTCGTTAAGCAAACGTTCAAGTATGTTTATTAACCTGTGCTGTTGAACAAGGGATAACAAAATCTTTTCACCGCTGGTGTGTTCTTCATTGGGCCAAAAACGATTGTTTTTATTACGATACTTTTCAAACCAGGCAATCCTCTTTTTAAAATCAGGAAGATTATCACGTACTTTTTTTTCAATAATAGATACTGCAAATAATGTGGTAATGCCTACAATTGATTGTATGCGCAGGTGAATAGGATTAGAGCCAGCTTTGGAAAGGATATCATAAAAGAACTTATCTGTATCATTCCACAAACCATGTTGATTAAGGGCTTCTGCTATCAGCACAAAATGCTCAAAAAATTTTGTTGCGGTATCTTCAAAAGTTTCATCAACCATTGCAATTTCCAACGCCATGTCCATCATATTGAGTGCATACATGCCCATCCAGCTCGTTCCGTCAGCCTGCTCCAGCCGGTGATCGCCGGGCATTTCAATGCTGCGGTTAAATACGCCGATATTATCCAGCCCAAGAAACCCTCCCTGGAAAATGTTATTGCCGCTTGCATCCTTCCTGTTGATCCACCAGGTAAAATTAATGAGCAGCTTATGAAATATTTTTTTCAGAAAAGAAATATCCTGTTTGCCGGTTATTGATTTTTCGATCCGGAAAACCTGCAGGGCCGCCCATGCCTGCACAGGGGGATTTACATCACTGAAATGCCATTCATACGCCGGAAGCTGGCCATCAGGCTTCATATACCATTCTCTCATAATCAGGAGTAACTGGTTTTTAGCAAAACCCGGATCCAGCATTGCCATTGGTATGCAGTGGAAAGCAAGATCCCATGCGGCGTACCAGGGATATTCCCACTTATCGGGCATTAAAATTATATTCTGATTTTTAAGGTGTTTCCATTCATGATTGCGCCCTGTAAGCTTGCCGCTGTTAACCGGCGTAATACCATCGCTTGTGTTGAGCCATCTTTCTACATCATAATGATAAAACTGTTTACTCCATAACATTCCTGAAAGCGCCTGGCGTTGTATGTTTCTCAAGTCAGGAGAAATATTCGCGGGGAGGATAGCATTATAAAATTCATCCGCTTCGGCTTTGCGGGTTACAAAAATATCTTCAAAACCTTCTTCAAAGCCATTATCCAGTTCCTTATCAGAGAGGCGCAGGTAAAGCGTTTTCGATTCACCCCCGGGGATAGTTAAATCGTATATAGGGGCAAACTTTGTTCCGGAGGCGCTTTTGCGAAGAGACTTCACATTTTTTTTGCGGATGATGCCATCATGAAAGGCATCTTTTACAAAGGGAGATGCATTAGGTATTCCTGAAACTTTTTGCGTATTGGTTTCATTCTCGGTATAGAAAGTTGCCCGGGTACGCGGAAAATATAAATAGTAAGTACCTAACCGCTGATGAGTAGCTTTTACGGTTGTTTTATTGTGATCAGTTATTACTGGTTTTTCTGCAAGCTTTTGGTTGCTTAAGCGATTATAAAACCATAGGGTGGGTAACACCGTTATACCGGCGCTTGCTGAGTACCTGTTGTGAATATTTATTTTGATAAAGATATCGTTGGAATCCTGTTTTGCATAGGTTATACAAACATCAAAATATTGATCATTATCGAAAATTCCTGTGTCAAGTATCTCATATTCGGAGTCATTTTTTGAGCGCTGGCGGTTCTCCCGTTTTAAATCTTCATACGGAAATTCCTGCTGGGGATATTTATACAGGTATTCCATGTAATAATGTGTGGGAATATTATCGAGGTAATAATATAGTTCCTTCACATCTTCCCCATGATTGCCCTCGTTATTTCCGAGGCCAAAAAGCCGTTCTTTTAATATAGGATCTTTACGGTTCCATAAGGCAACGGCAAAGCAAAGATTTTGAAACAGATCTGAAATACCCGCAAGGCCATCTTCGCCCCACAAATACGACCTGTAATGCGCCTGGTCGTAGGGGAAGTAATTCCATGCATCACCAAACGGTCCGTAGTCCTCACGTACTGTGCCCCACTGCCGTTCGCTGAGATATGGGCCCCATTGTTCAATCGGAATCTTTTTTGGTAAATTTTCTCCCAGGCGCTTATGTTCGGCTGTCATTTCTAATTTTAAAGTTTATGCTAAACACGGGGAAAAAGTAACCCGAACACGGTTCGTCTTTATAAATTTCGCAGAAATAATAAAACCCGTTCACCAGGCTGTTGTCCATTAAAATAAAACCCTTCAAACGAAGGGTTTAAATCACAAATTGAATTGACAGGTTATTTTACCAGCTTTAGCTCTTTAATTATATTACCTGCTCCGCCTAATTTATCAATACACCATAACACAAAACGCACATCAACGCAAATGGTTCTGTTTAAATCCTTATCAAAAGCGATCTTATGGCTTAATGCTTCATAATTACCATCAAAGGCAAGCCCTATAAGATTTCCGCTGCCATCAATAACCGGCGAGCCTGAATTGCCGCCGGTGATATCATTTGTTGTGATAAAGCCGGTTACGAGATCGTTCTTCATTTTGTCTTTATATTGGCCAAAATCTTTTTTCCTTATCATATCAATACCTTTTTCAGGAAAGTCAAATTCATAATCCCCGGCCACATATTTTTCCAGAATGCCTTTGCTTGTTGTTACATAATCATAATGTACAGCATCTCTTGGGTTATAACTTTTTACATTACCATAACTTACACGCATACTAAAGTTGGCATCGGGATACATTTTTTTAACCATGGCAGGGTTCATTTCCATTATCCCCTTTAAATAGGCCTTATCAAGTTCTGCATTTTTACTTAGAAAATCACTGCGGACCTTACCATATTTTAAGGTATAATTTTTTAGGAATGCTGATGAAAAAGCAAAGGCGGGATCGGTTTGCAAAGTAATTGCATCGGGAGAGGCTACAAAGGCATTCCATTTTACAGAATCCAAAATCATTGTATTGGCAAAAACATTTTTAGCCCAGGCTTTATAAGTTGCTTCATCATTAAGATTACCGAATTTGGTTTTAATGTCTTCCTAAAAGCCAATAGGATGTTGAGATTTATCAATGTTATTATAAAACATCATTGCTGTGGCGGCAAGTATTTTTTCATCACTCGGGATATCTTCGGAAGCAAGAAATTGTTTTCTTGTTTCGGTAACTTCATTTATCGCTCTCTTTACATCAGCATTTGTTTTATCTGTTCTTACCAATGCCCCTTCCAGTTGTTGTAATGATGCTGCAAATCCGGCTAATGAAGAGCCAAGAATACCTTCGTTAAGATATTGCCTGTATTTTGAATACGGCGTCCACGACTCATAGTTTTTTTCATACTCCGCAAAAATATTTTCATACTCCGGTTTGCCCTTAGCCCACTTTAAAAAATCCTGCTCTGTTTTTTGCTTAGCCTCATAAGTATGAAATTTTTTAAGCTGCTTTGTCTCTCCTTCAAAAAATTTCCAGTAGTTGGCAACACTTGCGTAATCTTCGGCAAGCTTTAATTTTATAGCCGGGTCTTTTATCATTTCTGCATACATGTATTTCAACCTCATATCCCTCAGTGCAACCAGGGTTGGGTTATCTATTTCATTTTTCAATTTTATACCGTAAGAAGTTTCATAGCGGTTTGTTCCGCCGGGATAACCGTAGATCATCGCATAATCGCCATCTTTAAAACCCTTAATAGAAACCGGTAAAAAATATTTAGGCTTTAAGGGGATGTTTGCCGCATCATAATCAGCAGGCTTTCCATTTTTTGAAGCATAAACACGAAACACTGAAAAATCACCAGTATGGCGTGGCCACTCCCAGTTGTCAGTATCGCCGCCAAACTTACCAATACTCTCAGGCGGGGCACCAACCAGCCTTATATCGCGGTAAATTTTATACACGTACATTATGT
>JBDSFG010000283.1:0-37540 GCA_039919615.1 Ginsengibacter sp.
CAACTGGTCGATTTGGCCCAGGTTAAACACTTTATACTCAACACGGTTATTATTCTTAAAGCCGCGTTTAGGAAGACGACGTTGTATAGGCATCTGCCCGCCCTCGTGAGCCATCTTGATTTTATAACCCGTTCTGGCTTGTCCACCTTTGTTACCCTTTGTAGATGTGCCGCCTTTACCTGAAGCTTCACCACGGCCTATTCTTTTTTGTTTATGGGTTGATCCAACTGCAGGCCTTAGATTGTGTAATTCCATTTTACTTATTTTGATTTTGAACTTAACGGGGTATCACCCCTTGCTTTATTTGCTTTGTTCTTAAAAGTAACTAGTCATAGTCATTGATTGTTCGACTTGTTAACTATCACTAATTTACTTCTTCAACCTTAATTAGGTGACTTACTTTTTTAACCATACCTAATATCTGTGGAGTAGCTTCAACTTCTTTAGAAGCATTTATTTTATTTAATCCCAAAGCCTGCAAAGTTAATTTTTGACGCTCTGAACGATCTATTCCACTTTTTATCTGAGTTACTTTAATCTTTGTCATACCACAACCCTTATGGGTTTTTTCTTTTTATTGATAAGTAATTAGCCGTTGAATACTTTTTTTAGGGAAATGTTTCTCGTTTTAGCAACTGCAATTGGCTCCCTTAAAGTTGCAAGGGCTTTCACAGTTGCTTTAACCACGTTATGCGGATTAGCAGAACCAAGAGATTTTGCAAGAACATCTGTAATTCCTGCACTTTCCAAAACAGCACGCATGCTACCCCCTGCGATTACGCCAGTTCCATGGGCGGCAGGTTTTATTAAAACTTTTGCGGCACCTTCTTTAGATAATTGCTCATGCGGAATAGTGCCGTGCATAATTGGAACCTTTATAAGATTTTTTTTTGCATCATCTATTCCTTTAAGTATGGCTTCCTGAACTTCTTTTGCTTTGCCTAAACCCTGGCCTACAACACCGTTTCCATCACCAACAACTACTAAAGCAGAAAAGCTGAATGCCCGGCCACCTTTCGTTGTTTTAACTACACGATTTATAGAAACCACTTTTTCTTTAAGCTCCAGTTCGTTACCCTTAACTCTTGCTGTATTTGTTCTTATCATTTATAACCTGTTTAAATTTTTATTTCAGACTTTAGGTGTAGCCAATTGCGAAACGATAATGTATCGATTTTCAATGGCTAATCTAAAATTGCAAACCGCCCTCTCTTGCGCCTTCTGCAACAGCTTTTATTCTGCCGTGATAAACGTAGCCACCTCTGTCAAATACCACATCTTTAATTCCTAAGTCGGATGCTTTTCTTGCTACAGCAGCTCCAACGAGTTTACCCTTTTCAACCTTGTTCACTTTTTGTGCTACAATATCTTTTTCTTTTGAAGAAGCTGCAGCTATCGTAGTTCCTGTTTCATCATCCACCAGCTGAACATAAATTTCCATATTGCTTCTAAAAACACTTAAGCGTGGTTTGGTTGCATTTCCACTTATTTTTTTCCTGATGCGATATCTTATCTTCCTTCTTGCGTTACTTTTTGAATCCATCTTTTTTATTTTTAATTTTCCAATTTTGCGGAAAACATTTACACGTTACTTACCTGCAGCCTTACCAGCTTTTCTTCGCAGAACTTCACCGGCAAATTTTACACCCTTCCCTTTGTATGGTTCTGGCTTACGTAAGCTGCGGATTTTTGCAGCTACCTGACCCAATAGTTGCTTGTCGATACTTTCCAATGTTATCATAGGGTTTTGCCCCTTTTCCTGTGCGGTGGTTACTTTTAATTCTGTAGGTATTTCAAAAATAATATTGTGAGAATAACCTAAAGAAAGATCAAGAAGATTGCCCTGGTTTGTTGCTTTATAACCAACACCAACCAGTTCTAATTTTTTTGAATATCCTTCTGTTACACCCTTAACCATATTATTTACCAGTGAGCGATATAAGCCATGCATGGCCTTATGGCGTATCTGGTCAGTGGGGCGAACAAACTCAACAGTGTTATCCTTAACCTCAACTTTTATATCACGGTCAATTGTTTGTTTCAATTCGCCCTTGGGGCCCTTAACTGTAATGATATTATCTGCACCAATTGTTACATTTACACCACTTGTAATGGGGACAGGATTTTTTCCAATTCTTGACATAGCCGGTTTAATTTTATTTTATAAGATTGATCTGTGTTCAGCCACGACTAAGGCTTAATTATCTGACCAACTGAGTTTGTTTCTTTTAGAGCGGTTTAGTAAATATTACATAATACCTCACCACCAACATTTTGTGCCTTCGCTTCTTTATCAGTCATTATACCTTTTGACGTAGAGACAATAGCTACACCTAACCCATTTTTCACACGTTTAAATTCACCTGGCTTAGAATATGTACGCAATCCGGGACGACTTACTCTTTCCAAACTATGAATGGCTGGTAATTTTGTGGCAGGGTCATACTTCAATGCTATTTTGATTAACCCTTGCTTATTATCGTCTTCAAATTTGTATTTTAAAATGTAGCCTTTATCATACAATATTTCAGTTAAACGCTTCTTTAAATTGCTTGCAGGAATTTCAACTATCCTGTGGTTAGCCATTTGAGCATTTCTAATTCTCGTTAAATAATCTGCTATCGGATCAGTAACCATTGTGTTTGATTTCTTTTTTATTAAATAAACATTAAATGTTCAAAGCGTTTACCAACTTGCCTTTCTAACCCCAGGAATTTTGCCTTGCAAAGCCATATCACGAAAGATATTTCTTGATACAGCAAAATGCCTGATATAACCACGGGGCCGGCCTGTTAACTGGCAACGATTTTTTAAACGAACGGGAGATGCATTCTTTGGAAGAAGATCCAATGCTTTATAATCTCCGGCAGCTTTTAGGGCAGCTCTTTTTTGTGCATAAGCGGCGACTATTTTTACACGTTTTCTTTGCCTTGCTTTTACTGATTCTTTTGCCATGTTTTATTTTTAACCTCACCCCAGCCCGTCTCCAAAGGAGAGGCGACTGGAATATTATTTCTTAATATTTTTGAAGGGCATTCCTAATTCTTTCAATAGTTCAAATGCTTCTTCATTTGTTTTAGCTGAAGTAACAAACGTTATATCAAGCCCGGTTATCTTATTTACTTTGTCGATATCAATTTCAGGAAATATAATTTGTTCTGTAACGCCCATTGTATAGTTGCCTCTTCCGTCGAATGATTTATCACTTAGACCCTTGAAATCACGAACCCTGGGAAGAGAAACGGATACAAGCCTGTCAAGAAATTCATACATATTGACACCACGTAGCGTAACTCTTGTGCCGATCGGCATGTTCTTGCGCAACTTGAAATTTGATATATCTTTCTTTGACATTGTGGCTACAGCCTTTTGGCCGGTAACCATCGTAAGCTCGTCTATTGAAACATCAATAAGTTTTTTGTCTGCCACCGCGCCATTCACGCCACGGTTTAAACAAATCTTTGTAAGTTTAGGAGCCTGCATAACAGTTTTATAAGAAAACCTTTTCATTAACGCAGGTATCACATCTTTTTTATATTTATCTGCTAATCTCGGAGTATACTTTGCTGTGTCCATTATTTAATTACCTCCCCTGATTTTTTTGCTGTTCTAACTAATTTACCCTCTTCCCTGGTACGTTTTACTTTACTTGGGCCGGAAGATTTTGCATCCCACATCATCACGTTCGAAATGGCAATTGGTGCTTCTTTCTTCAATATTCCACCCTTAGTATTTTGCGCAGAAGGTTTCGTATGTTTGGTTACTATATTCACACCTTCTACTAACACACGGTTTTTCTCAGTTAGTATTTCTAATACCTTGCGTGGCTTTTTCAAATCTTTATCATCACCGGTAATAACAACCACTGTATCACCTTTCTTGATATGGAACTTTGGTTTAAATCTTGTCTTCATTTTCTTGACAATTATTGTCGTTTATCTACTTATTAATAGCCCACTTTTTCGGGCCGCAAAGATACATTTATAATACTTCTGGGGCAAGCGAAATAATCTTCATATAACCCTTATCCCGAAGCTCCCTCGCTACTGGCCCAAAAATCCTCGTTCCTCTTGGTTCATCAGCCGCATTTAAAAGAACCACAGCATTATCGTCGAAGCGAATATAAGAACCGTCTTTACGGCGTAACTTATTCTTTGTTCTTACAATTACCGCCTTACTAACTGTGCCTTTTTTTATTCCGCCAGCAGGTAAGGCATCCTTCACAGTTACAACTATTTTATCACCGATGCCGGCATAATCTTGTCCGGAATTACCCAATACACGGATGCAGAGGACTTCTTTTGCTCCACTATTATCAGCTACATTTAGCCTGCTTTCTTGCTGAATCATTTTACTTCGATTTTAGATTTAGATTTTTAGATTTTAGATAACCCTCAATCAAAATCATTTTAGTTTCTTAATATTTCAAATCTGAAATCTGCAATTATTATTTTACTTTCTCCACTACTTCTACTAATCGCCAACGCTTGGTTTTGCTTAAAGGCCTGGATTCCATTATACGCACAATGTCACCGATACTGCACTCGTTCTTTTCATCATGGGCATGAAAGCCTGTAGTTTTTTTAACGAATTTACCGTAGATAGGGTGCTTTACTTTTCTTTCTACTTTTACAGTTATCGTCTTATCCATTTTGTTGCTGGACACTACACCAACACGTATCTTTCTTAAATTTCTTTCAACCATTGTTTATTATTTAGGATTTAGAACCTAATTGCTTTTGTTTTAATTCAGTTTTTAAACGAGCCAGATCCTTTCTAACTGCCCGTATGTTCATTGGGTTTTCTAATGGAGAAACGGCATGACCGAAATGTAGTTTCTTTAAACGCAATTCATCTTCCTGTATCTTGGATTTAAGATCAGCCTCATTCATTTCTCTTAAGCTTTTTAAAAAATCTATTTTCTTTGACATCTCTTTTAATTTGTTATTATGCTTCCTGATAATCTCTGCTCACTATAAATTTTGTAGCTATGGGTAATTTCTGTGCTGCAAGTTCAAAAGCTTCTTTTGCGATCTGTTGCGAAACGCCATCGCACTCAAACAAAATCCTTCCGGGCTGAACAACGGCTGCAAAATATTCGGGATTACCTTTACCCTTACCCATCCTTACTTCTGCAGGTTTTTTAGTGATCGCTTTATCCGGAAATATTCTTATCCAAACATTTCCTTCGCGTTTCATATGGCGGGTTAGCGCCTGCCTTGCAGATTCTATTTGCCGGTTGGTTAACCAAACAGATTCCAATGCTTTTAAGCCAAATGTGCCAAATGAAATGCTGGCGCCTCTTTTGGTATCACCCTTCATACGACCTTTTTGCATTTTCCTGTGCTTTGTTCTTTTTGGCTGTAACATAAAATTTAAACCCTCCAAACCTCCCTAAAGGGAGGCTTAATATTTATTGTTAAGTAATCAAGTTTCTTATTCCCTTTTAGGGGTTAGGGGTTTATCTCCTTCCGCCTCCACCTCCTCTGTTTCCACCGCCACCCTGGCCACCGCCACCTCTTCTATCACCTCCGCCGCCGCCCGTGCCTCTTCTATCTCCGCCTCTGTCACTTCCACCTCTTCTGTCACCAAAATCGGGGCGCCTGTCTCCCTGCAGCCTGTTCTCTGCACCTTCTTTTCCACCCCCGGCAATTATATTTGGATTTAGATCCCTTTTTGCTAAAACCTCGCCTTTACAAATCCAAACTTTGATGCCTATTTTTCCATAAACTGTTTGAGCGAATACGTTTGCATAATCTATGTCCATACGCAAAGTATGTAATGGAGTTCTGCCCTGCTTAATTTCTTCGCTTCGTGCTATCTCGGCACCACCTAAACGGCCACCCACTCTCACTTTAATTCCTTCTGCACCCATTCTTAAAGCAGAAGCAATTGACATTTTTATCGCCCTTTTATAATTGATACGATTTTCAATCTGCTTTGCAATCGTATCAGCTACGATGTTTGCATCAAGCTCAGGACGACGTATTTCAAGTATGTTTATCTGAACATCATCTTTCCCCGTAAGTTTCTTCAATTCCTCTTTTATCCTGTCAACTTCTCCCCCACCTTTTCCGATAATGATACCCGGCTTCGAGGTGTGAATTGTTACGATCAATTTATTAAGGGTTCGCTCAATAACGATCTTTGCAATACCGCCTTTACTTATACGTGCATTTAAATATGTCCTGATCCTTTCATCTTCAATTAATTTCTTACCATAATCTTTTGGAGATGCAAACCAGTTGCTCTCCCATCCACGGATGATACCTAATCTTGCACCAATCGGATTTGTTTTTTGACCCATATTCGGTTTAATTAATTGTATTTTTTAAGATTCAATTTCTTTTTTTGGTTTCGCTACTCTTGGCTTTCTTACTTTTTTGTCCTGAACTGCAACCGGCTCTGCAACAACAGGCTCTTCAACTTTTGATTCGGGTAACTTCTTTACTGAAATATTTTTGTTATCAAGGGATTTGCTATCTACAATCAGCGTTACATGATTGCTGCGCTTTCTCACTCTATAACCACGGCCCTGAGGCGCAGGACGCATACGTTTAATTACACGCCCTCCATCAACCATAATTGTTTTTACTATTAGTCCTGCATCTTCAACTTTTGAATCGCTATTTTTTTGCTCCCAGTTATTAATAGCACTCTTCAGTAGTTTATATAATGGAACTGCAGGATGTTTAGGATTAAATTGTAAAACTCCCAAAGCTTTATCCACTTCCATACCACGAATCAAATCGGCCAGCAAACGCATTTTGCGGGGAGATGTGGGATAATTATTAAGTTTAGCTACTGCTTCCATTGTACTGAGTTTTCAGTTTTAAGTTTTAAGTTTTAAGTTGATCTTATTTTCAACTTTCAAATTTAACTGTTAACTATTTTTTATGCGATCTTCTTACTTGAATGTCCTTTAAAATTTCTTGTTGGTGCAAATTCACCAAGCTTGTGGCCTACCATAAATTCTGTTACATAAACCGGAATAAATTTATTTCCGTTATGCACCGCGAATGTGTGCCCTACAAAATCAGGTGTGATGGTTGACCTGCGTGACCAGGTCTTAATAACACCCTTTTTATTTTTTCCCTCATTTATGCCCAAAACTTTCTTCTCGAGTTTTGCTGCTATATAAGGACCTTTTTTAATTGAACGAGCCATGTTTTTTATTTACGATTTTAGATGTACGATTTACGATTTCTAAAACTTAATTATTTGTTAGGTAATTTCTTTCCGTTTCTCCTTTGAATAATCATTTTATCTGAACCTTTACCTCTTTGACGGGTAATCTGTCCTTTAGCATATTTACCAGTCCTGCTGCGTGGATGGCCACCTGAAGCTTTACCTTCACCACCACCCATCGGGTGATCTACAGGGTTCATTGCAACACCACGGGTTCTTGGCCTGATGCCTCTCCACCGGTTTCTACCTGCCTTACCCATGCTCTCCAGATTATGATCGCTGTTACTGACAACACCTACGGTAGCATAACAATTAATCAATACTTTTCTTAACTCGCCGCTTGGCATTTTTAAAATGGCATATTTTGTTTCCTTGTTTGCCAATTGAGCAGATGTACCTGCACTTCTCACTAATTTGCCGCCCTGACCAGGTTGCATTTCAACATTATGAACTGTAGTACCTAATGGCATATTTTTAAGCATCAAAGCATTCCCCAACTCAGGAGCTTTGCTATCGCCGCTCAAAATAGTTGCACCAACCTGTAAACCCTGCGGCGCAATTATGTATCTTTTTTCTCCATCAACAAAATGTATTAAAGCTATAAATGCACTTCTGTTAGGATCGTATTCTATAGTTTTTACTACTGCAGGAATATCTTTCTTATCTCTTTTGAAATCTATAACCCGGTACATCTTCTTATGTCCGCCACCAAGATAACGCATGCTCCTCCGCCCTTGCCTGTTACGCCCTGCAGTATGATGAACTTTTTCAACCAGGCTTTTTTCAGGCTCATTAGTTGTTATTTCGGCATAGGCATTTCCTATTCTCCATCTGGTGCCGGCTGTTGTTGGTTTATATTTTCTTAGTGCCATAACCCCAACCCCTAAAGGGACTAATTTTTTTAATTGTTATAAATTATTTCGACATTCTAAATATTTTATTCTCCTTCACCCCTTTAGGGGATGGGGGTTTTAAACGTTACCGTACAGATCAATCGTTTCGCCTTTTGCCACGCTCACTATCGCTTTTTTCTTTGCAGGCTTTCTACCTGAAACAACTCCAGCTTTTGTGTTACGAGACTTTGCCTTAGATGGCATAACCAACGTATTTACCTCTTCTACCTGGATACCATAAAATTCTTCCACGGCCTTTTTAATTTCTAACTTATTAGCCTTTCTATCAACAATGAAAGTGTAGCGGTTGAACTTTTCAGTTAACTTATTTACTTTCTCCGATAACACCGGTCTTATTAAGACATCTGACAATTTCATCTTACTTCTGTTTGAAAATTATTAATCTTAAACTTCTGCAGCCACCTCTTTTTCTTCGCTATTTTCTTCTATAAAAATCTTAGCTGCACTCTCTGTAAATACAACAACATTTGCATTCACGATATCATAAGTATTTACATCACTTAATAAAGTACCACAAATTGACGGGACGTTTCTAAAGCTGCGGTAAACATTATCATTGTGTTCTGGCAGGATAAACAACGTTTTTCTTGCGCCTGTATTTAAACTCTTAAATATCCGGGCCAATTCTTTTGTTTTTGGAGCCTCCATTGTGATATCTTCAACCACAAAAATGCCATTGCCTTTAGCCTTTTGGCTAAGGGCACTGATCTTTGCAAGATCCTTTACTTTACGGTTTACTTTAAAATCATACCCGTGTGGCTTTGGTCCAAAAACGGTACCACCACCTTTATACAATGGGTTGCGAAGATTTCCTTTACGGCTTCCACCAGTTCCCTTTTGCTTATGTAACTTTTTTGAAGAACCCTGAACTTCCGCCCTTGTTTTTACTTTATGGTTACCCTGGCGTTGAGCAGCCAAATATTGTTTTACGGCAAGATAAACGACGTGATCATTTGGTTCAACCCCGAAGATCTCTTCAGGAAGCTCAATAGTTCTGCCGGTTTTTTCGCCTTGTATATTTAATATTTCTACTTGCATTATTTCTGGATTAAAACGATTGAACCATTATGACCCGGAACAGAGCCACTTAATAATATATAATTCTTATCAGCAAAGATTTTAACAACGCTGAGGCCTTTGATCTGTACTTTATCCTGTCCCATACGGCCTCCCATTCTCATTCCTTTAAAAACTCTTGCAGGGTAAGATGATCCACCTACAGATCCGGGAGCTCTTGATCTGTCATGCTGTCCGTGAGACTGACCGCCCACACCATGAAATCCATGACGTTTAACAACGCCTTGAAATCCTTTACCTTTTGTGGTGCCCACTACGTTAACT
The DNA here is from genome assembly GCA_039919615.1 of Ginsengibacter sp. Taxonomy (GTDB): domain Bacteria; phylum Bacteroidota; class Bacteroidia; order Chitinophagales; family Chitinophagaceae; genus Ginsengibacter. The sequence continues at coordinate 9,444 of JBDSFG010000283.1, forward strand.
TTATCACCTTCACTAAATATCTCAACGGTGATATTGTCGCCAACAACTTTATCTGATTCGCTATCGCGTATTTCTTTTATGTGTCTTTTTGCTGAAGTGTTTGCTTTGGCGAAGTGATTCTTTGCGGAGAGCAAAGTGTGTTTTTCCTTCTTATCACCAAAAGCTATTTGAAGTGCATTGTAACCATCTGTTTCAACGGTCTTTTTTTGAGTTACTACGCATGGCCCTGCCTCAATAATAGTTACAGCAGTTTGCCTGCCATTACTATCGAAGATGCTGGTCATGCCAACTTTCTTGCCAATAATACTTTTCATTTCTATCTTATTATATCCAGCGCTATTTAAATTTAAATAGATGGATGTTACATTAATCTTATAAGAACTTTTTCGTCCCTATCCCCTAAACGAGTAAAGGAGGGCTGCCTTTTTCCCCCATAAGGGAACCCGGAGACAAGGCCGGCTTTATGCTTTAATTTCTACATCTACACCTGAGGGCAAATCCAATTTGGATAATGCATCCACAGTTCTTGAACTACTGGTATAGATATCTAATAAACGTTTATGTGTACACAATTGAAATTGCTCACGGGCCTTCTTGTTAACGTGAGGAGAACGCAAAACGGTGAAAATTTTCTTATGGGTTGGTAAAGGAATTGGCCCTGTTACAACCGCACCCGTACTGCGTACAGTTTTTACAATCTTCTCTGCTGATTTATCAACAAGATTATGATCGTACGACTGAAGTTTAATTCTGATTCTCTGAGACATATAAAAAGAACTTTATTTAAAACCCAAATTAATTTGGGAGTGCGAAGGTAAGTGGATAATATTAAACAACCAATAAATAAAATAACTTTTTAAGGTGATTTTATAAATTTTAATGGCATAGGATTTTCTATTAATAAATACTAATGCCCATTGTTTAAAAAAATTCTAAATTTTATATATGCAAGATCACGACGACATTATTACAAATAGTCAGTTACAAGATCCGACAACGAACCAGGAAGCAGAATCACAGGGAACTGATACCACGGTAGGCAATGATACAATAAAGGATCCGGATGAATGGAACGCAGGCGACGAACCAATGACAAATGCTCAAAACTCTTATTTAAAAACACTGTCAGATGAAGCCGGAGAAGAGTTTAGTGAAAATCTTACTCAGGGAGAAGCTTCTAAAAGAATAGAATTGCTCCAACAAAAAACCGGGCGGGGTAAAGGATAATTAAAGTGAGCCCGTCATTTCTGTAGCTTTGTGAATACAAGGCATTACTACAACCGGCTGTTTTATATCACATTTATATGGCCTTTATTTCATATTCTTCTGGCTTATAGTTAGCTTTTAATTCATTTAATTTTTTCTTGCCGTAAGCATACCTTGTAATAAGTACAAAGAATACAGGCACAATAAAAATGGCCAACGAAGTTGCCGCAAACATCCCACCAAACACCGTCCAGCCAATGGTTTTACGTGATTCGGCGGCAGCACCACTGGCAAAGGCTAATGGCAACACTCCGAGAATGAACGCCAGCGATGTCATAATGATAGGGCGAAGCCTAAGCCCTACAGCCGTTATGGTGGCTTGTAAAAGGTCCATCCCCCGATCTACTCTTTCTTTAGCATATTCCACAATAAGGATAGCATTTTTGGCGGCAAGCCCTATAAGGGTTATCAAACCAATTTGTGCATATATATTATTGGTGAGATTGGGCAAAAAAGTAAGCGTTAGAATGGAGCCAAACACCCCTATGGGAACAGCAAATAAAACTGACAATGGTACAGACCAACTTTCATACAGCGCAGCAAGAAATAAAAATACAAATACAATAGATATAGCAAATATAGTAGTGGTGCTATCCCCCGATTTTATCTCTTCTCTGCTCATTCCTGAAAATTCATAGTTATAACCTGCTGGTAAATTTTTAGTGGCAGTTTCTTTTAATGCCGCAAGGGCATCGCCACTGCTAAAGCCTGGTTTGGGAGTGCCGTTAATTTCAATTGACCTGTAAATATTATAATGAGAAATAAGGGTTGGATTCTCTCTTAACTTAGTTGTTATAAGCGAACTGAGTGGTATCATGTTTCCCTGGCTATTACGCACATAATATTTTTCGAAGCTGCCAAGCGACGACCGGTAATTACTGTCAGCCTGAGCCATCACTCTAAAATTTCTTCCATATAAATTGAAATCATTTACATAGCTGCTGCCTAAAAACGATGATAAAGTTGTATAAACATCCAATAACGAAACGCCAAGCTGCTTGGCCTTTTCACGATCCACATCCACCTGGTAACCGGGAGTATGCGAGCTAAAAAAAGTATAAGCGACACCTATTTCAGGCCGCTGATTTAAGGCACCAAGCAAGTTTCTTGCTACCTGTTCAAATTGCTGAATACTGTCGGTACTGGTTGTTTGCTGAAGTTCAAATGTAAACCCTGATGTTGCGCCAAGACCGGGAATTGCCGGGGGCGAAATAGCAAGTATCCTGGCTTCTTTTATTGACCCTGTTTTTTGTTGTATCTCGCTAATTACATTTTGTACATGATGTTCTTTACCCTTACGCTCGTTCCACGGTTTTAATAAAACAAACATGGTACCCACATTTGATTTATTGGAAAAGCTAACAATATTAAAGCCGGCCAAACCACCAACAGTTTTTACTTCTGGTATTGCTTGTACCCTGTTCATAATTTGCTTTAGCATAGCAATGCTGCGGTTTGTAGAAGAAGCCTCAGGCAATTCATAAGTTACAAATAATCTGCCTTCATCTTCTGTAGGGACAAATCCGGAGGGTTTGTTTTTAAATAGAAAAAATAAGCCCGCAAGCATTACTACGAAAAGTACCATAACATACGGCGTGTATTTAATCCACTTAACTACCCCCCGTGTGTATGAGGCAGTTATTTTCTGGAACCGGCTATTAAATGCAGAAAAGAATTTTTCCATCCAATCTTTTTTGGCATTTTCATCTTTAGAATGCCTGAGCATAATAGAACATAAAGCAGGCGTAAGAGATAAAGCCACGAATGCTGATATCACCACAGATACTGCAATAGTTATAGCAAACTGCTGATAAAGCCTTCCTACAATTCCCGGAACAAACCCAACAGGTACAAATACTGCGGCTAAAATTAAAGCGATGGCAATAACCGGTCCCGAGATATCTCCCATAGCTTTACGGGTAGCATCTTTGGGAGATAAATTTTCAAAATCAATATTATGTTGAACGGCCTCCACTACTACGATTGCGTCATCTACCACAATACCAATTGCCAGCACAAATGCAAACAGGGTAAGTGTGTTAATGGTAAAACCGAAGGGAATAAAAAATATAAACGTGCCGATAAGTGATACAGGTATTGCTAACACAGGAATAAGAGTAGCACGCCAGTTTTGCAAAAATAGATACACAACAATGATCACCAGCGTAAGAGCCGCCAATAATGTAAAAATCACTTCTTTTATTGAAGCTTTTACCACGGTAACGGTTTCAAGTGGTATGAGGTAATCAATATCCCTGGGAAAAGATTTTTTTAATTCTGTGAGCGCTTTTGTTATACCGGTATAGGTGTCAATAGCATTGGCTCCGGGGGCCTGATACAATAACAGGAATGCAGCAGGCTTACCATTTACCAGGGCATTAGCGCCATAATCAAATTTGCCCAGTTCAACCCTTGCAATATCTTTAAGATAAACAATGCTTCCTGTTGAAGGTACTGAACGCACAACAATATCCCTGAACTGATCTTCGGTGCTTATCCGGCTATTGGTTAAAATACTGTATTCAAAACTTTGAAGTGCCGGTTGTGGATTTGCTCCAATTGTTCCTGCAGCTATTTGCAGATTTTGTTCAGACAGCACCGCAATAACATCTGCTGGTGTAATGTTGAGCGAAGCCATCTTCTCAGGATTTAGCCATACACGCATACCAAAATCATCAGCCCTTGAAACTATATCTCCAACACCCTTTACTCTCTGAAGGGCATCTTTCATATAAATATTTACATAATTGCCGATAAACTTTGCATCATGTGTTCCTTTGGGTGAGTAAAATGCCAGCGCAACCATTATGGCCGGGTTACGTTTACGAACGGTTATGCCAAGCCTCTTAACTGCATCCGGCAGGGCAGGCAGGGCAATGCTTACACGGTTTTGTACATCCAGCGAAGCAATGTTTACATCTGTGCCAACATCAAAAACTACACTGATGGTGCTTTGCCCGCTGGATGTGCTGGTGCTTGATAAGTAGGTCATCCCAGGGGTGCCATTCACCTGTGTTTCAATTGGTGTGGTAGTGGTTTGCTCAACCGTTCTTGCATCTGCCCCGGTGAAGTTGGCATTTATATTTACGGTGGGTGGAGTAATGTCGGGGTATTGGGCAATAGGTAAAGAACTTAAAGCTATAAGCCCTACCAATACTATCACTATTGAAACAACTATTGCGGTAACTGGCCTTCTTATAAAAGTTTCTGCGATCATTTCTTTGCTTCTTTATAAAACGATGTTCATTATAAGTTAATCATCATTTGATCAATGGCCGGTAATTCAATTAATAATATTCAGTAGTCGTTGGCTAATGACTGACCATTAGTTACTTGCTTTCAATTTCATTTATTTCTGTGCCGCATTTCCCGCATCCTTTGGTGGATCAGTGGTAATAACTGATCCCTCTTTTAAATTTTGTACTCCTTCAACAGCTATCTTATCTCCTTCGTTTAAACCATCTTTAATAATAATATCAGCTGCTATTTGCTTGCCCAATTGAACTTTTCGTTGTGATACCTTATTGCTGTCTCCTGCTACATACACAAAAAATTCTCCTAACTGCTCTATCACTGCCTTGTACGGAATAATAGTTGATTGTGCAGAAGCATTATTTTTAACTCTAACGGTGGTATTCATACCTGCTTTAAGCATTGCTTTATCATTTGGGAATATTAATCTTGTTTTAATAGTTCCGGTTTGAGGATCAACTGCCCGGTCAATCAATCCTATGCTCCCAGGATAAGAATAAATGTCGCTGCCGAAAGCAATTGTAAACACGGAATCCGAAGGCTTATTGGTACCTTGTTGCAATTGAACGAACCTGTATATTTCTTTTTGGTCAACGGCAAAATCTACCACCATAGGATTATCTGTTGAAACTGTATTTAAAATGGTTTGCCCTGCTACTATTGAGGTACCCGGCTTTACCTGGGATATTCCAATGGTTCCGCTAAAAGGCGCATAAATCCTGCTGAATTTTACATTAGACTGCACACTTGCCACACTAGCCTTTGCAGCAGCTAATTGCTTTTTTGCTACATCAAATGCTGCATCCGCATAATCCACCTGCTGTTTTGCAATAGCGTCGTGTTTATCCAATTCATGGTAACGGTCTGCATCTTTGCTGGCTTTAGATAAGTTAGCTTCCTGCACCTGAACGTTAGCCACTGCCTGCTGGTAATTTGCATTGTATACCTGTGCATCCAGTGAATAGAGCAGCTGTCCTTTTTTAACCTTATTGCCATCCTTAAAATGGACTGACGTAACATAGCCGGTAACCTGCGCCGTGAGTTTTATTTCATTTAAAGCAGCAACTGTGCCGGGGTATTCATCATAGTAAATTGCATTTGTTTGTCTTACTGTATCCAGAGTAACCTGCACTGCCGGTGGCGGGCCCTGGGCCGCTGGCTTTTTATCGGCACAGGAACAAAAAATAACCAGGCTTGCGATAAATGAGAATGAAGAAAAGATTTTAAAACTCATTGGCATTATTTTAATGACTATTATTCTAGTAAGAAATATTTCCTGTCGCTTGCTGCACATCTGTTTTACTTGAAAGGACCTGGTATAACGCATTGTATAAATTTATTTGGGCAGTGCGCAGGTCCGCTTCTGAATTAATAACTTCGAGGTAACTCTTTACCCCTGACCGATACTGAAGCTGTATTACATCATACACTTCATTTGCAAGAGCCACATTTTCCCGCTGACTTAAGTAATTATAAAGATTGCTTTTATAGCTTGCCAGCGCCTGTTGATATTCAGTATTTATATTATTTTCAAGATTAAGTATTGTGTAATCCGTCTGCAACAATTGAAGTCTTGCCTGCTTTACCAGTTGCACTCTTTTTCCGCCCTGGAATATGGGGATAGAGAGTTGTAGTCCTGCAAAGGAATTGGGAAAGCTTTTGTCGTAGAGTTTTGAAAAATTATTGTTCAGAAAGTTTAAGTTGTAGTTTCCAAATGCAGAAACATCAGGAAAAAAACTCCATTGATTATATTTAAGATTGTATAGCAGCAAACTCTTTTGTGTTTGCAGAATCTGATATTCTATCCTGCTATCGTAACTCACATTTTGAAGGGTATCAATATAAACTTCAGCCTTCATCTGAGTGGTGTCATATTGCAATTTAAAATTACCTGCGGCAGGGTAACCCATTAATTGTTTGAGGTAAGCATATTTTGCTTTTACCGATTCTTCACCATTCTTTTTTTGCGCCTTTACATTATTTAAGGAAATGGTAGCCCGTTTATAATCCGTTTTATCTGTAATACCCGCCTGGTATTGGTAAAATGCATCTTTAAGACTAAGGTTTATGCGACTAATATCTTCCTCAATTACCTCCAACTGTTGAACAGTAAGTATCACATCATAAAAAGCTTTACTAACAAGCACTGCAATATTTATTTTCTGTTGTGCAGTGTTTTGCCGGGATTGTAACCGTACATCTTTTGCAGTTCTTGTGGCCAGCAAAAGGTCTCTGCTAAATATATTTTGAGTAGCGCCAAAGTTTGCACCGGAAACATTATTCAACCCTGTTCTTATATATTGCCCATTGAAATTAGCGGTAGGTAATTGAAAATTATGCTGAACAGTGTAATTAAAATTAACCTGCGGATACCAGTCAGCAAGTTTACTTTTGATAATTGTTTCCGTGATTTCCTCGTCAATGGAAGCATTTTTAAGTTCCGGATTGCGTTGAACAGCATAGCGCACAACATTTTCCAGTGTGGCATTTTGTATTAAACTATCGTTAACGCTTTGTGCCGAAAGTAAACATGGCAACGCTATGATTATTAAACATAAGCCACAGTCTGCACAAAATTTGCCTGCGCTTTTTAAAACTAAACTATGCATAAAATTCATTTGTCATCCCGTTTGCTAACAGGTAGTTATTTAAAGCACGCAAGCAAACGTAAAAAATTTATTATCACAAATCATCCAACACTTTCCGGTATTAAGAATAGTCCGAATTTGACGGGGATTCGGGGCGCAATTTAGCTAATATCAATAAATGGTTTGAGAGAATTTTTAAAACGGCATTTTAATATTGTTGCAGATAGAAGCACTAAGAAGGGAATGATAATAAAAGAACCGAAAATATTTACTAAGAAAAGAGAGAAGCCCGCTGTTGAGATTTATAAGCTGAAAACACACCAATCCTATTACCTGAAAAACTATAATATCTCACTGCTGAAATAAGCCCAGTACATTTCCTGTGGGGTCACTAAATCTGGCAGTTATTTCTGGGGCTTCCATTCCTACAGTTTGAACAATAACTCCTCCATTGTCAGTTATCGTTTTGATGGAGGCCTCAATATCATCTACCATAATATGAACCAAAAGGCCTAATTCTGTTGAAGGCTTCCGATCAGTGCGCCATGTTCCACTTACTTCATGTACGCTATCATCAAAAGCAACTGAACCATCGCTTCTTGTTCTGATTTGCCATCCAAAAACCCTGTTGTAAAAAGTAGATGATTCACTGATATCTCTCGATGGAAGCTCAAGATAGCAGATTTTGCCATTTGCAAAAGTTGGATGATTATTACTTTCCATAGGGTTAAAAATAATCTATTAAATTGATTTTAGAAGGTAACAGTTCTTGCGCATTTTTATCTGCCTTCACTTATGCCCCATAACTATAGAAGCAGGGTTCTATCTCATAATAAAAAATCAGTGCTTTAGTTTTTCAGAATATTTGCACACCAACAAATAAATTATTCGTTTTTAAGGCACCTGATTCCACTACCAGTGCTTTATCGCACTGCATGCTGAGGCAAACTTAAAACCCTGAAAAAATAGAGTATTGAATATGCAGAAATAGCAATTTATATTGCTCATTCACTTAATCTTTAGGTTTAAACTTACAACGACATATTTTTTTGCTTAAAAATAAGTTATCAAAAAAATAATTTATAAACCTATTTTAGTAAGATTACTTTTTACTTTATAAATAATACCTGTAAAATTTTAATTGTTAGTATCATTAATCAAACATCCCAAACGCAGATATATTTATTAGCTATAACGTTTACTTCGAGTTAACGAGCCGGCACAAAAGCTTTTAGTATTTCTAAAATGAGTCATTTTAAGGGTAGTATTATTTATAAGAATTAAATTAATGAATGGTATTTTATATAATTTTTGATAAATATTTTCTTTTAAACCCATGCGAATTAAAAATTAAAAATGATGAAAATTATTCTTACCGCCGGCCTTCTATCTGTTATGGTAATTAACTCTTTGCATGCGCAGCAACCGCAAAAACTGTGGTATAAACAACCTGCAAAAGTATGGACTGAGGCCCTGCCTGTTGGCAATGGCCGTTTAGGTGCCATGATTTTTGGAGGCGTTTCAGAAGAATTGATTCAATTAAATGAGGCTACTTTATGGACAGGAGGCCCCGTAAGAACCAATGTAAATCCAAACGCATACGATAATTTATTACTGGCCAGGGAAGCACTTTTCCACGGTGAAAATTATGACAAGGCTTACGAATATGCCAAGGGTATGCAGGGTTATTATTCTGAATCTTATTTGCCTTTAGGCGATCTGATCATTCGCCAACATTTCAAAGACATAACAGCATCTGCTTATTACCGTGACCTTAATATTAATGACGCTATTTCCACCACAAAGTTCACAATTGATGGCACTGAATTTACGAGGCAGATAATTAGTTCTGCTCCAGACCAGGTAATTGCTATCCGTTGTACTGCCAATAAACCCGGCCGGCTAAATTTTACAATTGGTACAAGGAGTTTTCTAAAATACCAGCGATTGATAATTAGTAACAATGAAATTGCCCTGAAGGGGAAAGCTCCTTCGCATATTCAACCAAATTATGTTCGTTCTGAAAATGAAATTGAAGCTGATGATACCGCCGGTTGCAGGGGAATGCGTTTTGAATGGCGGATAAAAGCGACAGGCAAAGGAGGAACCATCACTACCGATACCAGTGGCATCACTGTAAAACATGGTACAGATGTTTTGATCATCGTTGCTGCTGCAACAAGTTTTAACGGGTTTAATAAATGCCCTGATTCTGAAGGGAAAGATGAAAATAAACTAGCAACGAATTATATAAACGCAGTTGCTAAAAAAAACTGGACATCGCTGCTTGACAGACAGGTTGCAGATTACCATCATTATTTTAACAGGGTATCATTTACGCTTGCGGGGCCGGCTGATAATAAAAACGCGAAGCTACCAACAGACGAGCGCTTGCTTGGTTATACAGAAGGTGTAAAGGATCTTTCTTTTGAAACAATGTATTTTCAATATGGCCGCTACCTGCTTATTTCATGCTCACGTACGCCTGGTGTGCCTGCTAATTTACAAGGCATCTGGAACAAAGAATTACGACCGCCATGGAGCAGTAACTACACCACCAATATCAATGTACAAATGAATTACTGGCCGGCAGAATTAACCAACCTGTCGGAAATGCACCTGCCACTCATGGATTTTATAAATAATGTAGCAGCAACTGGCAGGGTTACCGCGAAAGAATTTTATCATACCAAAGGATGGGCGCTGCACCATAATAGTGATATATGGGCGCTCACCAACCCCGTGGGTGATATTGGCAAAGGAGATCCTATGTGGGCCAACTGGGCCATGGGTTCACCCTGGCTATCGCAACATTTATGGACGCATTATGCATTTACAAAAGATAAAAAATTCCTGAAGGAACAAGCTTATCCTTTAATGAAGGAAGCTGCACAATTTTGCCTTGACTGGCTTGTAGAAGATAAGAATGGCTACCTGGTTACCGCTCCTTCTTTTTCTCCTGAAAATAATTTTTTAGATGATAGCGGGATGAAGGGCAGTGCCTCTATTGCCACTACTATGGACATGTCTATTATATGGGACTTGTTTACCAACCTTATTGATGCTTCAAAAGCGTTGAATGAAGACGCAGTTTTTCGTAACCTGCTTATCGCAAAAAGAGAGAAACTGTACCCGCTGCACATTGGTAAAAAAGGAAATTTGCAGGAGTGGTACAAAGACTGGGAAGATGTAGATCCGCACCACCGGCATGTGTCACATTTATTTGGCTTGTACCCGGGGCGACAGATATCGCCTTTACTTACACCGAAATTTGCTGCGGCTGCAAAAAAAACGCTGGAGCTCAGAGGAGATGCAGGCACCGGCTGGAGCCTTGCCTGGAAGATCAATTTTTGGGCACGGTTATTAGACGGCAACCATGCTTATAAAATGATCGGTAACCTGCTACATCTTACCGGGCAAACGGGCACTAATTATGCAAACGGAGGTGGCTCTTATGTAAATCTTTTTGATGCTCATCCTCCTTTTCAGATAGATGGAAATTTTGGCGGAATAGCCGGTATGGGCGAGATGCTTTTACAAAGTCATTTGGGAGAGGTTTACCTGTTGCCTGCTTTACCGGATGCATGGCAGGAAGGAGCAGTCAGGGGCTTGAAAGCAAGAGGCAATTTTGAAGTATCCATAAACTGGAAAGATCATCATTTAACCAGTGCTGTTATCAACTCTGGCTCCGGTGGTATGTGCAAAGTCAGGACTGCCATTCCTATAAAGGTGACGGGTGTTTCCGCAAAATCAATCGCCGATGCAAATGGTTACCTTTCATTGTTCAATGCAGAGAAAGGGAAAAGCTATAAGCTTGTTGCGGTTGGCTTTTAATTAAGCGGTCAGTGTTCCACTGGCCAGGAAAACGAAGTGCCATTCCGGAAAAGTATTAAGCGGTGCAAACTTTCATCAATCCCAATGCTTATAAATTAAAAATAAACCCTGCGCAAAAGTTTGTAACTATTTGCAAAGAAAAAATACAGGTAATTTTTTTGAAATTCAGTTGGCAACATTGATGTTGGCTGTACTGCGTCAGGTTTTGGAGAGATACTTTTTTAAAGAAACGATTTGCGTTTCTCTAATCTTAGAAGGTAAATCAAATCCTTATCATCTGTAATTAAATAAGATGCTTTCCAGTTTTTCGCAAGTGCGCCTGACATTGCTTTCATTCATAGACTATGTTTGTAAATTCTGATGAAAATAAATGTTATTCAACGTTACTTCTGCCCGGCACTATTCACTTCAATCCAATAACCGTCACCATCCTGAAAAAAAACCTGCTTAATACTATCCGCCCGAATGTTGATTTTATGAAGTGCCCCTGGCCAGTCAGAATAAACAAGCTTCATGCTATCGAGTGTTTTAATAAAAGCACCAAAATTGGGAGTTGTTAATGCAAGGTGCACGGCTTTATTTATTGTCACATCACCTTTAATAATTGAGATAAGGTGCAACTCTTTACCCTCTCCAATAGAGAACCATCGAACACCTTCAAGTTTTGACCGGTTAGTAATCTCCCGGAGTTTCAACACTTTTTTGTAAAAATCTGCTGAGGCGTCTACATCTTTGACGGACAAGGCTACATGATTAAATGCAAAATTGAAAAAAGTAGTGTCTTGGGCCTGTATACATTTAGCAGAAGAAAGCACCATTACCAGAAGTAATATTTTTTTCATTGTTTGTACAATTTAATTTTATGCTTACTCTTTTAGGAGTTTTTAAAAGTTAATTTCTTGCGGGCAGTTTTAAAGGTATTAGCCCCATCCATTGGTTGTGCAAAAGTCTTTTATTGCCACAGCTTAAAAATAATCTATTGCCGCAACCAACCAAAATCACGTATGATTAAAAGTATGGTAACGGAGACATAAAGCGTAAACTATTTTACTTTAACCAATAAAAACCTGTTAAACAAAAAAATCTGCTCACTTGACTTTGTTTTAAAATGCAGTGACAGGGAATTAGCATTGTCGCTGTAATTAATATCCCCAACATAAAATGCTGTAACCTTTTCCTTTGCACTATTAAGTGTCGGTATCCAGTCGCTGAGTTGTGTTTGTCGTTGCCATAAAGAGAACTCGCAACCTTCAGGATGTTTACTGAACTCAACAAATAATTTGTATTATTCCATCTTCCCGGAGGCCGTGACAGGACACACAATTTGTTGTAAACAGTGTTTTCCCCCTGGCAACTGGAGCAGCATCAGTCGCATAATCTTTTTTAAGAAAAAAGTAAAAGATACCAGCAACAAGAATTACAAGGACCACTAAATAAAGTATGTATCGAAACATTCCTGAAAATTAAGCACTACTGTTGAAACGATAACATAAAAACAGTTTACCCGCAATGCTTTTTAAGGACAGGCATGTCTCAGCTTTTTTTATCTGGCAAAATTATCTATCAACCGCATTACTTCTGCTCCTTCTCTCCCACTGTCCGGATTGGGGCCTTCATCTAAAAAGTATTTGACTGTTGCCTCAATCATAGGTTGCTGTACATGCAGCAGCGGATCAAAGGTGATCGTTTCGGTATTACCGTTAATTGCAAGTGTTATTGTGTGTTCGCTAAAAACAGAGAAAGATATTTTACCGTTGGTTCCTATTATTTCACAATTGTCTGCAACTGCTGGTGCATTAAAGCACCATGTACCGCTAAACACAACATTACTTTGAAACAATATGTTTCCTGCAACCATATCATCGGCTTTATAGATACCGCCCTGGTTTGTGGCCATACCCATTACCTTTTTTACGGGGCCAAAAAAATAATACATTAAGTCAAGCTGGTGAGGAGAAAGATCATTGAAGAGGCCTCCTCCGGCTATTGCAGGATCTACACGCCAGGCAATCATAGGGTCAGCCATTTCTTCTTTGGTAAGCGGGGGCTTACTTAATTCAAGCCTTACAAGTACTACTTCACCAATAGCTTTATCTTTTATTAATTGTTTTACTTTTTTAAAACGGGGTTGCTCACGGCGGTAATGCGCCACAACAAGCTTTAAATTTTTTGCCTCAGCCGTATTAACCATATTGCACGCGGCGGCATAATCCGTGCTCATTGGTTTTTCTACATACACAGGCTTACCCGCATTAAAAGCAGCAAGGGTATATGCTTCATGTGAAGATGGAGGGGTGGCAATATATACAGCATTTACCGCAGGATCATTGATAAGTTTATCAGCATCGTTATACCACTTTGGCACATTGTGCCTTCGGGCATAATCTTCTGCCTTTACTGCATCACGGCGCATTACAGCCACCAACGCAGAGTTAGCCACTTTATTAAATGCTGGTCCGCTTTTTAATTCCGTTACATCACCGCAACCAATAATACCCCAGTTAATTTTATTCATTGTTTAAATTTATTTAGGCAGGTTCAAAAGAAAAGATTCAACATATGTTTAAATGAAACACTTAAGGTCTATAAATTTTTATTTCATCTTCATAACACACTTTACATACCCTGTTGATTCAGCCATACCAGGCAATGGATCCTTACCATCTTTTTCAAACTCAAAACACATATAGCCAGTGTATTTTATTGTTTTCAACGTTTTAATAACCCCTGGAATATCAATTAGGTTGTGTGTAAATAAAAAAACGGAGCAGCTAAACTAAGATTATTTTTTTGTAGAATGATTCTATCTGTTTGTTCTTTCTCCCCTGTCCTTTAAACATTTTCTGCAAATTTGCGATGCTACATTACTGTCAATCAGAGGACAACATAATCAAACAATTAAAAATTCTCTTACCTTCCGGCTTCATAATAAACACATGGATAAAAAACTTTTTGGAGCGGTTGATCAATATATCAGCGATCTTTTTGAAGACACTGATAGCAGCCTTACCGCAACGGAACAATCTATTAAAGAATTCAATATTCCATCAATAAGTGTTTCTGCCAACCAGGGAAAATTTCTGCACTTATTAGCGAAACTGTGCCAGGCAAAAAATATACTTGAGATTGGTACACTTGCCGGCTACAGCACTATATGGCTCGCAAGAGCTCTACCTGCAAATGGTCATCTGATCACTTTAGAATATGAACATCTCCATGCAGAGGTTGCTCAAAAAAATATTGCACGTGCCGGGCTTGATCATCTTGTTGACATACGTATAGGTAAAGCCATTGAATTACTTCCACAATTAGAAACAGATGGAGCAGGCCCTTTTGATATGATATTTATTGATGCCGATAAGCCTCCCTATAAAGAATATCTTGACTGGGCATTAAAACTATCCCGTTCCGGTACGCTCATAGTTGCCGATAACGTGATACGTGAAGGCAAAGTTCTCAAAACAAAAAGCCCTGATGAAATGGTAACTGGCGTAAAACGCTTTAATGCCGCCCTGGCTGCTAATGACGCTGTTACAGCTACTATTATTCAAACAGTGGGCGCAAAAGATCATGATGGCATGGCGCTGGCTATTGTAATGTAAAAAAAATTTTTTCTTGTGCCCTAAGTTATTTCCACGCTTCGGCAACCCATGCGTTCAATTCGCTTTTTGAAGGATTGTTGCCATATAACTCTGCAATTTTCTTTTCCGCAATACCGATAATTTTTTCCGGTGCTGAAACATCAATGTCTGAGATTTCTTTAAAGGCAGGCGTTCCGAGGATCATCCCTTTTACTCCATCTGATGAGGTTGAGGTAATACCTTCTTTTTTTACAAGTTCAATAATTATCTTACCAAAACCAGCATCCTGTAATAATAACTTTATAGCTTCTTTATCAAACATTGAAAAAGGTACTTTATAAAAATCACCTGCACTGGTGGCAGGCAAATATTCTGCAACAATATTTTTTACAGTATTTGAAAGAGGATTATTTTCAATTTTATCCCATGTATTAAAAATCAATTTTCCTCCCTGTTTCAATACCCGGAATGCTTCATTAAAAGCTTTTGGTTTATCTGGCATAAACATGAAACCAAACTGGCAGACAATAAGATCAAAAGTATTATCATCAAAGGGAAGCGCCTGTGCATCCGCAGCCTGGAACTTTATATTTTCCCCGGTTAATAATTGATAGGCGACTTCTATCATGCCTGGGTTAAGATCAGTGGCAATCAATTCTGCAGACGATGGAATTGCTTTACGCAAATGCATTGTTACACGGCCAGTACCGCAAGCTATTTCCAATACTCTTTGTATGTTGCCTTCTTTAATGCGGGAAACTATGTCCAATGCATAAGGTTCAAAAAACAATGGTCCTAAATACCGATCATAATTTGCAGGTATGCTGCCTGAAAAAGTTGCATGTTCTGATTTCATAAAATAATTTGATAGTGAAACGAGGTTATTTAAAAATAAGTGCTACAACTGATCCCCTGAAAAAGATTAAATTGTTACCGAAGATAATACCGTCTACCCTTCAAAGTAAAGAAGAAAAATAAAATAATAAAGAATTGCTGTCAGGATAATAATTCTATAACATCAATCCATCTTTCCGCTTTTGATACTGGCTTTTCATACAATGTGCGCAAGGGCGATAACCATTATTTAATGCATCCTTCTCTGAGGCAAAAAATACACGGTTCTCTATCTTCATTCTTTTGCCGGATTTACATTTTAGTATCCCATAAATTTTTAACTGACTGTTTCCGCCAAAAGTAATTTCTCCTTCCTTGATTTTTGTGCGAAGTGCCTTAATATCTATGGCTGTGTGCTTTTTCATTTCTTTAGTTCAGGGCATCATGAAAAATTATTCCCAGTGTATGCCTTTCTCCCTCATGTACTTCACTCACGCCATGCTTCATATTCACCCGGTAATATCCTTTGCTTCCCTTCGCCGGTTTAAAGTTGGTAGTAAATATAAGCAAATCGCCTTTGCCTGGTCGTAATACAATTGCCTTTGATTGGGCTCTTGGCGTTTGCTGCATCAAAACAAATTCACCCCCCGAAAAGTCTTTTCCGGGCTGATCAAGAAATAAAACAGTTTGAATAGGAAAAAATATTTCCCCATACAAATCCTGATGCAAAGTGTTATAACCTCCTTTACCATATTTTAAAATCAGCACAGTTGGCTTTGTCTGGCCATTAGCATGACAAAGTTTTTGCAGTTCATCAAATGTATCAGGAAATTGTTTTTCAATGTTCAGCTTTTTCATCCATCCGTTTGCAATTGGTGCAAGATGGGGATAAACGTTTTCTCTTATCGTTTGTATTAAAGGAGGTAAAGGGTAATTGAAATATTTATATTCTCCGAGACCGAAACGGAAGCGTTCCATTGTAATCGTTTTGCGATAAATGCTTGCCTGATGGTAGTTAGCAATAAGCTGTTTACATTCTACGCCTGTTAACAGGCTGGGTATTATAGCGTGACCTTTCTCATTCATTTGAGTGGTTAAATTTTGCCAGTCAGATTCTGACAATCTGTTTTTGATATTTTTCATTACTTTCCTTTTAAATTTATGAAGCGGTTTTGGCAACCTCCCACCCGATTATCGTGGTTTTGCGAATGGTTCCCCAATGATACCCCCCAAACATTCCTGTTGACTGAATAACCCGGTGGCAGGGAATTAAAAAGGCAACGGGATTATCGCCGATTGCAGAGCCTACAGTTCTTGAGGCACCGGGAATGCTAATTTGTTTTGCAATATTTCCGTAAGTGGATAGCCGCCCCATCGGAATTTTTAAAAGCGTTTCCCAAACTTTCAATTGAAAATCCGTGCCTTTCAAATGCAATTTTATTCTATCAAATTTGCTCCAATCGTGAGTAAAAATGTAAAGGGCATTTTGTTGTATTGAATCAAGCATCTGCTTAAAGCTTGCATTTGGAAAACGATTGCGCAGATCATTTAATGCTTCTGTTTCGCCTTCAGCAAAAGTTAGGCAACAAATGCCTTTAGCTGTTGAAGCAACGAGGATATTACCAAAGGGGCTTTCGGCATAACTATAATTAATAGCAAGATTTTCGCCGCCATTTTTATACTCTCCCGGCGTCATTCCCTCTATTGTTATAAAAAGATCATGCAGCCTTCCTGTGCCAGAAAGGCCTGTCTCAAAGGCTGCATCAAATAAGGTAGATTGTTTATCTTTTAGAATATTTTTTGCATACTCAACACTTATGTATTGTAAAAATTTCTTGGGGCTTACGCCGGCCCAATCCGTAAACATGCGTTGAAAATGATATGGGCTTAAGTGTATCTTTTCCGCCACGACATCTAAATTGGGTTGCGTTTTAAAATTTTGTTTAATGTAGTGGATTGCTTCTGCAATGCGGTTATAGTTAACTATTTGCTGCTCTTTCATTGTCTGAATGTTATATTACAAAAGTACCCGGGTTAAAGCTGTGATAAAACCCGAAAATTGCTGAGATTATACTTTGATTAAAATGACCATAAAAAAGAGGATAGAAAACTATTTTTTACATGGTGAAATTGTGAATCAATGAACAACAGTAACATTCAAACCTGGTGTGTGAAACTTTTTTCATTTTTATTAGCGAAGAATAGATAATGGCATAATTATAGTTTGTTTGTGTATGAAAACTATTTATTTTTTATGAAAACTATTTACGACTCCGGCCCTAATTACCCAAGTCCGCTTGTGAAATGGGGAATTGACGTATCTAAAATGCGAAGAAAAGCATTTCAATCTTACGAAAAGAATTATGATCAGGGAGTCTTTCATTGGCCTGAGTTTAGGCAGGAGTTTGATTACAAAATGTTGATGAATACTGAGGCGAATCCTAAACGTATTAACAAAAATAAAAAACCGGCCTCTCATTTTGGCAGAAAGAACTTTTTAAAATACGTGTTTCTCGCTAGTACAGGACCCACAGCCTCATCTTAAAAAAAGTGAGATAAACTTTTTTCAACTATTACAGTATACCAGATTGTTTTTACAACCACAGATTCTTTTCGGTTTACAACTAAGTTTTAACAGAGTAATATGAAATAGCCATGCGGCTGCACAGGTAACTTACAACTAAAAAATAAAGGTTATTCCCGCCACCTTCGCCAGTTATATAATGCACAGCCAATACCAAAATTTAACTTATATTCATATAAGTTAATCAATATTTTTTGAAAAATAAATATCTTAAATACTTCCTTAAAGGCACAGTTGTTTTGTTGGGTATTCTTGTTATTTTATACATAATTGTATTTGCATATGTGTCAGCAAACAAACAAAAAATAATAAAGCAGGTTACAAATGAGATTGGTAAAAAGCTTGATGGCAATGTTTCAATTGCCAATGTTGAATTGAGTTTTTTCAGGCATTTCCCCACAGTATCAGTTGCTCTTCACAATGTAGTGATTACTGATACAATGTATGCCCTGCATCATCATCCGTTTTTTAACGGCGAGGATGTTTTTGTAAATGTGAGTGTTATAAAAATGATAAGTAAAAGTTCTTTTATCAATGGCTTCAGGGTTGAAAAAGGAAGTCTTTATTTATACACGGATACAAGCGGGTATAGCAATAGCTATCTTATTAACCCAAAAAAAGACTCTGCTCAACACGGTGCAAATAACGAGGAAAGAAATGAATTAAAAAATGTAGATTTTAATAATGTAAGAATAACAATTGATAATAAACGGCAGAAGAAATTTTTCGACATACAGGTAAAAAAGCTTGATCTTGACCTTGAGGATAAAGATTCAACCGTATTTTTATTTTCTGCCAAAGCTGATATGCTACTGCATAGTCTGGCCTTTAATTTAAAAAGAGGAAGCTTTTTAAAAGAGAAAACTTTTCGTGGAAAATTTGATCTGCGGTATGATAAAAGGCTAAAGCAGATACAATTGGATAGCATTGATATTAACCTGCAGAATCATCCATTTAATGTAACAGCAAAGTTTGATATGGCTGGCGACAACAGGCAGTTTAGCTTTAAAGTAAATACTAAACAAATTCAATATGGTTTTGCGAAATCTTTATTGACACATAAAATTGACAGTGCCTTATCCATTGCTGATGTAGAAGGGCCACTTGATGTTGTTGCAAGTTTAAGTGGACCGTTGCAAGGGGCCGACCCTTTAATATTTGTGAACTTTACAGCAGTAAAAACACGTCTGACAACACCTTTTCTTGATTTTGATGATGCAGCCTTTACAGGATTTTTTACCAACGAAGTAGTTTCGGGCTTACCAAGGCTAGACAATAACTCTCAGATTGTACTAAAAAAATTTTCCGCCACCTGGCATGATCTGCCGGTAACGTCAGATAAAATTGAAGTGGTTAATTTAGAAATCCCCGTTGTTACATGCGATCTTCAATCACATTTTACTCTTACTACATTAAACAATATTAGCGGCAGTAATGCTTTACAATTAATGGCGGGCGACGGAATGGCAAGCCTTAGTTACAAAGGGCCCATTGAAAGTAATAACAATACTAATTCATTTATAAACGGATTTATTTCTTTTAAAAATGGCAATATCCTTTACACACCAAGAGATGTGGAATTGAAAAATGTAAATGGAAAAATTCTATTTAAAAATTCAAATGTATTTGTAGAGAATCTTCAGTGTAATGTGTTAAATAATAGAATTATTATGGATGGCAGGGCGCTTAACTTGCTTTCACTGATGAATACAGAACCCAACAAGGTACACCTTGACTGGAACATTTATTCACCCTCCCTCAACCTGAATGCATTTACCTTTTTGTTGAAATCGAGAAAAAAAATCTTGGCTAAGTCTAACTCTAACAGAAAACTGGCTAAAATGGCAAATAAAGTTGACGACATGCTGGAACAGAGCAAGGTTGATGTAAACTTAAAAGCGGACCGTCTTATTTATAAGAAGTTTGAAGCCACTAATGCTTTGGCAAATGTCACCCTGTTGCAAGATCGTTACCTGATCAATAATGTAAGCATGGATCATGCAGATGGCCGGCTGGAGTTAAGGGGTTCACTGATCGCTCAAAATGCAAATACCCATTTTGCTAAATTAGATGTATCGCTTGATAATGTTGATGTAAGCAGAACTTTTGCAGCGTTTGATAATTTTGGGCAGGATGGAATAACAGCGAAAAGCCTTCAGGGCAAGCTTTCTGCAAAAGTTGATGCCTCCCTTAACGTAGATAATGAAGGTAAAGCAGACCCTGCCAGTATTGTAAGTGTTGTAGACTTTTCACTAAAAGATGGCGCCCTCAATAATTACGAACCCGTAAAGAAGCTGCAAAATATTTTATTTAAGAACAGGGATTTTGAGAACATCCGTTTTGCCGAGTTAAAAGATCGTTTTGAAATAAAGAACCAGGAAGTAAAGATCAATCGAATGGAAATACAGTCCAGTGTAATGTCAATGTTTGTAGAAGGAATATTTAGCAATAAAGGTACCACGGATATAAGCATTCAAGTACCCCTCAGCAACATTCAAAAGCGTGGTGCAGATTTTAATCCTGAAAATATCGGTACAGAAAAAAAAGGCGGAAGCAGTGTCCATCTCCGTGGCAGGCCCGGCCCTGATGGAAATATAAAATTCAAGCTTGACTTGTTTAATAAATATAAAAAAGAAAAAGACAAAGCAACCGCTGAATAATCACTTTTTTAAGAAAACTACAGTTACACACCAAATTGGTTAAGATGATGGTTTAGATGTTTGTAAAGCATGTTATTCCATTCAATGACATTCAGTTTTCCAAAGGAATGTGATTGTTTATTGGCAAAATGAGTTTCGCCTAAATTTTGAGTCTTAGTAATGTAATTGATAAGGCGTTGCTTTTCGGCATCAAAATCCTTTGTTTCTTTAATGATAAACTGAGGCGCTGTTCTATTGTTTTGCTTGTAAGGCGTTTCGCTAACAACTTTATTCTTAATCAATGTTTTTAAGATAAATTTCATCAACCCATTTGGCTTTGCATGAATATTTTCAAAGATCATCTCATAGGTTACATTACAATGAGCCAGCATTTGAGCTACGCTCATCTTTCCCCATTTTGATTGTGTGAAAGGCCTAAGATTATTAATTCTTTGCAGAATGCTGTCTGAGATTTCTTTGCTGAAAATGTTTGGTAATGGCATGGCTTGGGTTTTGCATTTAAAATTAGTGGAATTCGATCGTATTTGCAGGTTACCTTATCTGCTAATCTTCTATAAATTATCAGGAAGAAGTAGTCTTATAAGTTTCGTTTCAAAACATAAAACCCCTCAGGATTGGTCGGCTTGCCCGCAATAATTTCTTCTTACTTAATGGATTTTGACGTATAGTATTTCAATTCAATAATATCATTTGGCAAGGCTTTTTTGTTCCAGTGGCTATGAATGCAAAGTGCAGCGCCAATTGCTGTGGCTTGGGCCACGGAAGCAGCATACACTTCATGGCCGGGAAAAAATGAAGCCAGCAAATTCATGTAGACAGCATTTTTGCTAAAACCGCCATCAACAAAGATCCTGGTAACTTCTGTTCCCTCAATAACTAATTGTGTGGAGGCAAGCTGAAGGGTAACAATATCTAAAATTAACTGGTGATAAGCCTCTTCGTCTGATGCAAATGATTGCATATCCCGCTGAGCAAAAATCGATTGTTTTAATATAGTACGGCCAATTTTATGATTAGACGTAAGCTTATGGCCTGTTTGTAGTTTCAAAATTATTTCGGGGTCAAACTTCATACACTGGTACTTAACACTGGTTTGGTTAAAGTGATGAGCGATTCGATTTACCTGTTGCTCATGTTCAAAGCCTGCGAACAATCGGGAAGCTTTTACCGCCGAACCGTGGTAGGAAAGATAACAAAGGCAATCATTTGCCAGTTCATACCTGGTTAATGGTGTACTATTAAAAGGATTTAATGAAATACACCATGTACCAGTCGAGATCAAAACAAATGGCTGATGAAAATTTAAAAGATAAGGTATCAGCGCTGCAGAACTATCATGGAGGCCTGAACCGACTACGTAATTTTCGCCAGGCAAAGAGGTTTTGGTCACCTTATCGGCCGGGAATAAAGGAGCCAGCTTTTCTATAACACCTTCCTGCCGCAACCAATTATGGTATTCATTTTTTTGAAAATCCCAGAGATTAGTATGGCAGCCAACACTGGTAATATCCGATAACATTTTGGCGGTAAATAAATAATTAAAATATTGCGGCAGATGAAGTGCGTATTTTATCCGTGCAAACAATTCAGGCTTTTCATATTTTATCCGATACAACTGCATTCCGGAATTAAGACTTCCTAAAACTGGTGAAGCAGTGTTGTAAGAAAATTCTTCTTCTCCCCCATATGCGGAATAAAATTTTCGCTTAAGCACTTCAGGATATTCCTTTAAATAATTGTATAAAGGCGTAACAGTATTTCCAGTTTCATCGAGACAAACAAAACTGGCCCCATAAGTAGAAAAATTGATTGCAGTTATATCATATTGCTCAAGTGCCGATACTTCTCTCAGCGCATCAAATACCCACGCCGTAAGGCTTTTAATATCCTCGCAGGCGTCTCCATCTTCATCAATTGTTTCAGTGATACGTGCAGAACGCTCAAAGATTATCTTATAATCTGTGTTGATTAAAAATAATTTTTTATTTGTTTTACCTATATCAAAAATCGCTATTACAGTTTCGGCTGGCATTGTTATTTCAGTTTTGTTACAACCCGGTTGTCACTGTTTTTAAACCTCGTTCATCTATAAGCGCCTGCCTTATCTTCAATTGCCGGAATAATTGCAGGGGCTCCATTGCCGCACCAGCACGCAATCTTGCCTCGGCAACAAGTGGGCGAATATCAGTACGAAAGGCTGTTTGCAGAATTTCCTGTGCCTGCGCTACATCATTATTTTCCTGCGCTTCTTCTAAAGCTTTACGGTCAACGAGCAACGCCTGAGCATAAGCTATCATAATGGCTTCAACGCTTTGCAAAAGGTCTTCCAAAGGGTCTTTCACATTGTGAGATGCGTCAATCATCCAGCTAAGATCATCAGCATGATTCATGTTCCTTGAATCCATCCCTTCCACAAGCTCATTAAATATCAGGAACAATTGATAAGGTTTTATACTGCCGACAGTGAGATCATCATCACCATATTTTGAATCATTAAAATGAAAGCCTCCTAATTTTTCTTCCATCAGCAGCAATGAAACGATCTGTTCAATATTTGCATTGGGTAAATGATGGCCAAGATCAACAAGTGTAAAAGCTTTTTTACCAAGCTTTGTTGTATATAATAATGACTGGCCCCAATCCGCAACTGTTGTTGAATAAAAATTAGGTTCATAGGCCTTGTACTCCACATACATTTTCCAGTCTGAGGGCAAATTGTCATAAACCTTTTCTAAACTATCAAGTGTATTCTTAAAGGCCTTTCTAAAATTCAATTGCCCGGGAAAGCTGGAGCCATCTGACAACCAAACAGTCAATGATTTAGAGCCAAGATCTTTCCCGTATTTAATTACTTCGATATTATGTTCTACAGCCTGCCTGCGCACCTCTTTATCTGCATGTTGCATTGAACCAAATTTATAGCTTAATGCCTGGCCGGGCTGATCCTGAAAAGTGTTGGAATTCATTGCATCGAACCTTAATCTATGTTGGGCAGCAAGCCCTTTTATTCCTGCCGGATCAGTTGGAATATCCCAGGGGATATGCAATGAAATTGCGCCGCTTGAATTATTTAAAAGGTGCAGTAACCCAATATCTTCAATCTTCTCTTCTAGACTGCGGGGCTCACCGCCACCGGCAAAGCGGCCAAACCGTGTTCCGCCTGTACCAAGTGCCCAGCTTGGAATAGCTACCTGGAAGTTTGTCAATTTCTGTACTATGCTTTCAAAATCTTCTATGTCCGTTGTAATAAACGCAAATTTCCGTTTATGTTCTGCTGACAACGACTGGTTATGCTGTTCAATGCTGTCTTTTTGTATATGCATGCAATTTATTTTTATGGCAAGTAAAACAATTCTTGTAGGGGAATGCTTAAAGGGGAGTTGTCCTCATTTGTTTCCATAATATCTTTCATATAACTCCACCATTTTTTCATTACTTCATGTTCGGGTAAATTGTTTAACAATTTAGCATCGGCGATTTTCAGATAGCCAAACAGATCGTTACTGTTAGCGTCAACAAAAATAGAATATTCCCTTATGCCTTCTGATGTTAGTAAAGTCTCAAGCTCCGGCCATAAAGCATCATGACGCTTTTTATATTCGTCAATGCAATTCTTATTTAACTTCATTTTAAAGGCTACTCGTTGCATGTAATAAATTTGACTATTTTTTTTTATAATTTGTTTGCCTGGATGTGATTTTTCTAAATATTTCTCCGGGCATCATTAATAGTGTCATCTGCGCTATCCTTTGGAAATGGGAACTTTAATAGAATTTCCGTAACCAACTATGAGTACGGATAAAATGATTACTACAATTCCCACCACTACTGTAGTAAATGTTTGTTTGCTTACGCCGTTCCACTCTCTTAAAGTGATGCCCCAAAAATTAGCCACGAGTATGATAAACGCCATGTGAAGAATCCACGAACTTGCACCGTTCCCTAATTTGCTTTCTCCCATACCATAAAAGAAAAATTGGAGGAACCATGTTAAACCGGCTAAAGCAGCGAAGAGATAATTTTTTGTTAACGGCGTACGCTTATTAGTATAGTCTTTAAAGGTTTTATTGCGGGCATTCAATATCATGCACCAGATAAAGTTAGTAGTTAACCCGCCCCAAAGAATAACTACATAAGTTACATTATTCTGAAAAAGAAAATTGCCTTCGCCAGGATGAGTATTTTTCCAAATTTCATTGGCTGTGTTAGCCATATCCTTGCCCGCATCTATTCCGAATGCAAAGCATGCGCTAAGAACACCTGATACAATAGAAACAAAAAGACCAAGACCGAATTTATATTCTTTATTTTCCTCAGCAGTTCTGCTAACAGAAAGTTCCCGCTCTTTCATTACACCTGCTTTACCACAAATTGCAATTCCGATGATACAAATTATAACACCTAACAAAACAATTTGCCCCCAGCGGTTAGTTAGCAAATCAGTAAATGAATCCTTACCTTCTTTAGGATAGAAATTGTAGTATACTGATGGAATTAGTGCTCCAAATACTGAGCATAATCCCAGGATTATAGAGCTGCCCAGTGCAACACCAAGATACCTCACACCAAGACCATAAGTAAGACCGCCGATACCCCATAGTAAGCCAAATAAGTAAGTAATGCCAACAACCCCATTACTGGTATTGCCTATAATATTAGCAAACCCCGGAATAGTAAGATACGCAGCTACAGGCGGCACGATCAGCCATGAGAAAAGACCTCCAATGATCCAATAGCTTTCCCATGCCCAGCCTTTTACTTTTTTATATGGAATGTAAAAACTACCAGAAGCGAAGCCTCCGATAAAATGATAAATAACTCCGAATAAAACATTCATTTAATAAAATTTAAAAAGCAATCAACTATGAAAGTAAGGTATCTAAATCTTAAAACCTATGCTGCTTTATGCTGGCATCGAAAGTTTTATGCAATAAAAATTATAATGAGATATCCCTTCTCCACGGAATGAAATCATCGTGGAGTGAATCCTGCGCTTTGCTTTTTAGTTCACCACTGGCAAGCCTGATTAAATAATCAAGTATTCGTTCTCCTACCTGCTGTATTGTTTCATTTCCGTCTATAATTGTGCCTGCATCAATATCTATAATGTCATTCATCTTCTTAAATAGAGTTGTGTTGCTAGATATCTTAACCACCGGAGAAATAGGGTTGCCAGTTGGTGTGCCAAGACCTGTGGTAAACAATACAATTGTAGCACCAGAACCAACTTCGGCCGTAGTAGATTCAATATCGCTGCCGGGTGTACAAAGCAAATTAAGACCAGGCTTTGTTGCCTTTTCCGGATAATCCAACACGGCTGTAACAGGTGAACTGCCGCCCTTTTTTGCTGCACCTGCAGATTTAATTGCATCTGTAATTAAGCCATCTTTAATATTTCCGGGGGAAGGGTTTGCATGAAAACCCGAACCAACAGCTTTTGCTTTTGCATTGTATAAAGCCATTATCTGCATGAACTTTGAAGCAATTGATTCATTTACACAACGATCGCTTAGCTCCTGTTCTACGCCGCATAATTCAGGAAATTCTGATAGTATTACTGAACCTCCAAGGGCTACTATTAAATCCGACAAAAAGCCTACAGCAGGATTAGCAGAAATACCTGAGAAACCGTCAGAACCACCACATTCAAGTCCAATACATAGCTTACTGAGAGGAGCAGGTTTGCGTTGCAATTGATTTGCGTGGGCGAGGCCGACAAAAGTTTGTTTGATTGCCTGCTGTAATAATTTTGTTTCTGAACCTATTTGCTGGTGATCTAAAATGAATAAAGGTTTTGAAAAATTTGCATCTCTTTTTCTGATCTCTTTATTTAAAATTTCTATCTGTGCGTTCTGACATCCAAGGCTTAAAACTGTTGCTCCTGCTACATTTGGATGAGCGATATAACCAGCGAGTAAGCCACATAAATTCTCTGCATCCTGCCTTGTGCCGCCACATCCTAAAGTATGTGTTAAAAACTTTATACCATCTATATTAGGAAATATTTTAGAACCGCTTATGTCTTCTTCTTCAGGTAAATTAAGATCAGCTTCAAGTAAGTCATCCGATGATTTTCCAGATTGATAAAGCTTTACTAGTTTGTTTACCTGCCCTTCATATACAGAGCTTGAACGTTGATATCCCAATTCCTTAATGAAAGCTTCCTGTATAACATTTACATTTTTATTTTCGCAAAACACTAACGGTATCACTAACCAATAATTGGCTATTCCAACAGAGCCATCGGCTCTATGATATCCATTGAATGTTTTATCCCGCCACCGAGAAATATCAGGAACATCAAAACTTAATTTTCTTTCCCCAAGCTTATAATCACCGGATGCGTGTGTTATGTTATTCGTAGTTATCAGTTCACCTTTTTTTATTGGCTTAAGTGCTTTGCCGACTAATACGCCGTACATTATTATATCATCTCCCGGAGCTAAATCTGCAGTTGCAAATTTATGTTTGGCAGGCACGTCGGTATGCAATAAATAACTTTGCCCGTTGCTACCGATTTCTTCCGTTTTTTTTAAATTGATGAGAGCAACCTCAAGGTTGTCGTCAGGATGTATTTTAACTGATTTTGTTTCCATTATTTTATTACCTGATGACATAGATTTATTTTAAAATTGAATGGCTTTTTATTGACGAATTTTAATTTAAAGGATTCTTAACTGGCACGCAATTAATTAACATCATTGATCTCAGGTAGAAATGCAAATGTTTTAAAAACGTGGAATATAGTGGAATACCCAAGGAGTTTACAGCAAGCTCAAAATGAAAATAAATCTTAAAAAGAAAATAAAATTCTAAATATAATTTTCAATTACTTCATGCTGCAAAGACTTTTTCCTGCTCACTGCAGAAGAAATTTTTATGCCTTTATGTTTATCTGCACTAACAGTACATTTTTTAAATAGCAATGCGTTCCATACATAGTCAAGTATTACCTGTTCATTACTTTCAAAACTATTTTTTATGAGATAATTCCACGTGCAATCCCTGTTAAGATCACTAACAATTTTTGAAGTTGATTTAGGAAATGCTATCCATAATTTGGCATTGGACTGAAGTGCAGGTATAACTTCCATTAAAATCCCATTGAGCTGGGTTTGATTTAATGCAAAAATCAAGGCAAAATCTATTTTCCTGATCCTAATGAGGGGAGTTACATTTTTTGCAAATGAAAGTTTTGCAAACTGCTTTTCGATTGTTGAAGGAAGGCCCTGAATTAACAAATTCTTTTCATCCTTTAATTGCAATTTTTCAAACAATGTAGGCAACATAGGCTAAGTAAATTTTAAGATTAGAAATGGTTTGCGAAGGTAGTCAATTGCATTCACTTTACACTAAGATTTGTATAGAATTTCATTATTGTCCGGCTAAAAATAGCATAAAAACCCATACAACCCAATGTTAATAAAGGTTTCAAACGGAAAATATATTGTATTGAATTAAGGGGTAGATGGCGTTGTAATTTTACGTGGCAAAAGCA
>JBDSFG010000316.1:0-9536 GCA_039919615.1 Ginsengibacter sp.
AATTTGTACAAACATCAAAGGCTTTTATCGCAAAGATTTTTCGCTGTTCTAAGGTTGTTTCACCATCCTCTTCAGAGAGAATTTTTTCAATTTCAGCATATTCCTTTTTTGCGGCCACAACTACAACATCGCTAAAGTTTTTTCCAGCAGCCCTTATCATTGAGGGGCCGCCAATATCTATTTTTTCAATAATGGTTTGTTCATCATTGGTTGATCTTACGGTTTCTTCAAATGGATATAGGTCTACAATAACAAGGTCTATTTGAGGGATATTGTATTTTTCCATTTCCTGCAGGTGAGTGTCATTATCTCTTTTACCAAGAATGCCGCCAAATACTGATGGGTGAAGCGTTT
This sequence comes from Ginsengibacter sp., assembly GCA_039919615.1. Classification (GTDB taxonomy): domain Bacteria; phylum Bacteroidota; class Bacteroidia; order Chitinophagales; family Chitinophagaceae; genus Ginsengibacter. The sequence continues at coordinate 355 of JBDSFG010000316.1, forward strand.
TAACTCTGCCATCTAAAATAGAGGGGTAGGAAGTTATTGACTCAACAGCAACGCAGGGGATTCCGAGTTCTTCTATAAATTTTTGAGTGCCCCCGGTTGAATAGATTTTTATATTAAGTTTAAGTAAAAGCCTTACTATATTTTCAAGGCCATCTTTATAAAATACTGAAATGAGAGCTGCATTAATTTTTTTATTCATATTAAATTGAGCTTATAGGTCCATGATAAAAGCTCCTTTTTCGGGAACTGAATGGAATGGCAAATGTAACTGCTCACAATCTTTTTTCCATTGTTCTATTTTCCACAGACTGTTAGATGCATCAAAAACATACTGCCTGCAATTGAATACTCGTGCAAGTTGCGAAATGTAAATTTTTGGATTTTTTGATATTACTATAACATCAACATCTACTTTTTGTGGAAGTGGCTTATAAATAATGGAAGAGTCAAGCACAAAAAATATTTTATCTGAAAAATAAAAAAAGTGATTTTTTTGAGATAACATTTCTGCATGCTGGTTATTTAGTTGCATAGCAATTCTGCCGGGCTTTATATGAAAATTCTGCAACATTCCATCAACAGATAAAACTGAGTCGCCAATAAATCTATAGTCGTTGCCATTAACAAAATCAATTGCTTTGTGTTGAGGCACATTGTACACTATAACTTTTTGCTGATGAGCAATATTCCATTTGCTCCACGCATTTAAAAAAGTAAAAGCCAGCAATGAAAACAAAGAGAACTTTAAAGCAATTTTACTTTTATTCATCAGCCAAAACCCGGCACAACCCACGACAGCATACAGTAATAAAGTGGATATTACAGTAGCAGGTATCCTATCCCACAAAGCATAAGGGAGGTTATTAAAAAATAAAATGATCTTGTTCATCAGCCATATTAACCACCATGTTAATTTGCCAACCCAAAGGCCAATTTCCGGTATCCATGCAAAGGCTACCAGAAATATTTCTACAAATAAAATGATGGTTGATAAAGGAACTGTAAGCAGGTTTGTAAATAAAAATATTGTAGGGAATTGGTGAAAATAGTAAAGACAAATGGGGAAGGTAAGAATCTGTGCTGCAAGTGAAACAGCAGTAAGCTCCCATATTTTATTAAGCCACTTGTTCTTCACGAAAATCAAATGATAAATGGGCTTTTGAAAAATAACAATTCCTGATAATGCAAGATAAGAAAGCTGGAAACCAACATCCCACAAATAAAAGGGATTGAAACATAAAAGTATAAAAGCAGAAGCCGCAAGAGAATTATAAATGGAAGTTTTCCTACTAAATATATCTCCAAAAATGATGCACGAAAACATTACAGCGGAACGCAGAATGGAAGCACCGCCACCTGTAAGCAAAGCAAACAGCCAAAGGCATGTTAGCACTAAAATGATCCGTAAAAGTTTTAATTTTTTCAGATAAGGAATCCTCGCAAAAATCCAGACAAGCATCACATAGATCAACCCGAGGTGCATACCGGAAATAGCAATGATATGAACTACGCCGGTATTGCTATAAGCCTGCACAAGGTCTTTATCCAGGTCCTGTGTATAGCCTATCAGTAAAGCCTCTGCAATGGATAACTGATCATCATTGCCCTGCATATTGTCGTGCAGAATATTTAAAACTTTTTGCCTTGAGCTAAACAAAAACTGGTTAAATTTATTGATGTGTTTTTCAGGAAGTGTTACCCATTCACCTTTCTTTAAAAAGACATTGTGAAAAATTTGCTTAAAGGCAGAATACCTTTTGTAATTAAAAGCTCCGGGATTTCCCGAGTTTTGAATTTCCTGTAATTTTTTCTTAACAAGAATTCTATCTCCATATTTTAAAGGAGCTATCATAGAATCTTTTACAAAGTAGATGACAATCTTTCCTGAAACAGGTTTGACGGTATGATTACTTATAACATTTTCGACTAACGCATCAGCCTTAAAAGATTTGCTTTTTTCGAGTGGTGGCTCATTTATATTTAAAGCCAAATAATCGCCTTCGTAATAAAGATTTCCAAACCAATTCTGTTGATGACGTATGTCTTTTTGATAAGTTAGTAATAATCCAAAAACAACAATTATTAAATGAATTATAAAGCCCTGTAATGGTTGAAGCTTGAAACGAAGGGCTAACGGTAATAATTGAAATGATAAAAAAGCAGTAATAAAACCTACACCTGCAACGATTATTTGCGGGCTTTCCAACTGTAGGTAAAACTGTAATAAAATTCCCAAAATTAGTGGAAGCGCTAATCTTAAAAACGGGGCCTTCTTCCATATGGGAATTGAAACTGAAGACATGCAGATAGTTTGGAGCTTTAAAGTAACAATACTTTACAACTTTCCACAGGTATTTATCAGAATATTTTGAGCTTACAATTTAATTTCCTCATCACTTTTATCATAAAAGTGAAACTCGGTAAGATGGTAATTATTATTTTGCTTTAGTGAGATCCGCTGCTTATACTTCCAGCTCCATTTTAGTCTCTTTGAAGGGAATCCTTTGGTGAGATATGCATGAAGAATGGGATGCACTTCCACAGTTAAGCCACTGTGCTTTTGCATGATGAGGTAACTAAGATTTTTTTCGATCTCATCTTCCAAAATCAAGGTAGAAGAAATTTTGCCGGTTCCGGCGCAGCTTGGGCAAACCTCCTGGGTATTAATTTTCATTTCAGGCTTCATTCGCTGCCTGGTAATTTGCATTAAACCGAATTTGGTAATAGGCAATACCGCATGTCTTGCCCTGTCTATTGCCATAGATTGTGACATGAATTCTGCAAGCTTCTTTTTATTTTCCATCAATTTCATATCAATGAAATCAACAACAATAATTCCTCCTATATCTCTTAACCTCAGTTGCCGGGCAATTTCAGAGGCAGCTTCAAGGTTAGTTTCAAAAGCATTTTGTTCCTGGTTATTACTTACGCTTTTATAACCGCTATTTACGTCAATTACATGCAGGGCTTCGGTATGTTCTACAATTAAATAAGCGCCGCTGGGCAGGTTTACTGTTTTTCCAAAGGCAGCTTTTACCTGCTTTGTTATTCCATAGCTATCAAAAATTGGAGAATCAGTATTATGCAGAGAAAGAATATCCGTTTTGTTAGGTGCGATCTTTTGGATGTAAGTCTTTGTATCGTTATAGATGTTTTTATCATTAACTACAATCTTATTAAAATCCTCACTCAACAGGTCGCGGAGTATGCTGTTTGTTTTGCCTTCTTCACTTAATATTTTGGCTGGTGGTACTGCTCCCTTTAAATTGTGTTGAATGTTCTTCCAGGTATTTACAAGGGCTAAAAGATCTTCATGTAATTCCGCAGTATGCTTGCTTTCAGCGGCGGTGCGTACTATAACTCCAAAGTTTTTGGGTTTGATCGCCTCAATAATTTTATGTAGTCTTTTTCTTTCTTCTGACGAATGGATTTTTCTTGAAACAGCAATGATATCATTGAAAGGAGTAAGTACAACAAATCTTCCGGGAAGAGATAATTCACAACTAAGTCGTGGCCCTTTGGCAGCGATGGGTTCTTTTAATATTTGTACAAGAATGTTTGGCTTACCGCTAAGCACTTCCCCGATTTTACCTGTTTTAACTATCTCAGGTTCCACCTCAAATCTGGAAAAATCAAAACCTTTTTCATTCTTATCATTCATCCCAATGTGGGTGAACTTCAAAATAGACCGGACATAGGGGCTTAGATCGGTATAATGGAGAAAGGCATCTTTTTCAAAACCAACATCAACAAATGCTGCATTTAAACCAGGAATGAGTTTTTTTACTTTACCCAAATATAAATCGCCAACCGCAAAGCTTGCGCCGGCCTGCTCGTTATGTAATTCAACAAGCCTTCTATCTTCTAACAGCGCTATTTCTACTACCTGCGGGGCAGCGTTTATAATTAATTCCTTATTCACTAATTATTTTATTTAAAAATCTAAGCTACACAGAAGGATAAACAAGAAAGTAAATGCCAGCAATTGGGCAAAGGAAGTAATTGAAGATCTGTTTACTTTTTCTTATGACGATTTTTTCTTAAACGCTTTTTACGTTTATGAGTTGCTATTTTATGACGTTTTCGTTTTTTACCACAAGGCATAACTGAATAATTTATTTATAACTAAATTTTTATACTAATATTTTAATTGGTAGCCAGGTTATGGGTGGGTGTGTAATGCTTTAATTCGTTCATCAACCTCTTTTGTGTATTCAGCATTGTTAACAAGCTTTTTACTGTACTCATACCATCTAACAGCATTTACATTATCATCATGTGCCGCATATGCATCTGCGAGCCATGAAACTGCCTCAAGATTTCCCGGTTCAGCTTCAGCTACTTTCAGCAGGCGCTCAATAGCCTTATCGTATTGCCTTGATATTACCCCACCTATGCCAAGCACCATTTGCGCTTTCATATTAGTTGAGTCTTTCCTTACTACCTGAAGCAATTGCTGAATGCCCTTCATCGTTTCAGTTGCATCCCCTATCATCCCCTTCCCATACACATAACAACTGCCTAAACCAACCTTAAGTGAATCATTTTCAGGATCAAGCTCAAGCGCCCTCTTATAAAGATGTACTGCTGTTTCAGCTTCCCAACTCTTCAATGCTTCATTCTCTTCACCACGTAAATTCTCTAAAAACAATTGGGCAGCGAAGGTGAGGCTTTTTTCCGAATTATCCAATTTTGCAGCTTCCGCAGTATAATAGGCATAAGGCGCAAATTCTTTGGCTGAATCTTTCCAGAAACTGGCCATTCCCTCAAATTTTTTTATAGATTCACCTTTTACATCACCACGAGTTATGCTGTTTTCTAAATTGCTAACAAATACAAGTTGAGAAGAAGTAAGTTTTTTCTTAGATTGTTGTAAAAGATCATTTACATTAAATGCACTGGCAACTGGTGCTGCCTGCAGTACATTTTTATTAGGAGGAGTGATCTTTCCGAATAATAATAAACTGGCTAATAATATTAATCCTAAACCAGAGATAATTAGTAATTGCTTCACCAGGTAATAATTTCAGCCCGTTTATATTTATTTTTTAAAAGGGGCACAAATATAAATACTTCTGCCAAGTCTTTTATTTTACGGTTTTTGATTTAATGTCCTGCACAAATTCTTTGGCAGGCTTAAATGCGGGAATATAATGTTCAGGAATTTGGACAGCAATATTTTTTTTAATGTTCCTTCCTATTTTAGCCGCACGTTTTTTTGTTATAAAGCTTCCAAAGCCCCTTATATAAATATTTTCCCCATTGGCAAGAGATGTTTTAACTTCTTTAAACATTGTCTCAAGCGTTACCAATACATCTACTTTTGGAATTCCTGTTTTTTCTGAAATTTGATTTATTAAATCTGCTTTTCTCATTGTAAAAGTTAATAAGTTAACAATATATCATTTTGCCGGGTTAAAATATATTGATTAAGAACACAAATTTAGCAATCTTTATCATAAATTCTATCTCATTTCCAATTAGTTATTAAAACATTATGATACGCCAGGATTCCAGTAGAAACAAACTTTTTTTTACTGCTGAATTATTGAAATGGAATAAACTCCGCAATAGCCGCGTAATGCCCTGGAAGAATGAGAAGGACCCGTATAAAATATGGATAAGCGAAATAATCCTGCAGCAAACCAGGGTAGAGCAAGGGCTGGAATACTACAAAAGGTTCGTGAAGGAATATCCATCTGTACAGGATATTGCTGATGCCAGGGAAAGTAATGTTTTTAAAATATGGGAAGGTTTAGGCTATTATAGCCGTTGTAAAAATATTATTGCTTCTGCAAAATATATCGTTAATGAGCTCAAAGGAAATTTCCCGGAAAATTTTGAAAGTATTTTGCAACTAAAAGGTGTTGGAAATTATACCGCATCAGCTATTGCATCATTTGCATATAATCATCCACATGCGGTTTTAGACGGTAATGTTTTTAGAGTCTTATCAAGATTTTTTGGTATTCGTACCGCCATAGATGGTAAAGACAAAAGCATTTATTCTTCCCTGGCGCATGATCTGCTTGATAAAAAAAATCCTGGGATCTACAACCAGGCCATCATGGATTTTGGAGCCACTATCTGTAAGCCGAAGATACCGTTATGTAGCATTTGCCCTCTTCAACAAAAGTGTTTTGCTTTTTTAAATGGCATGGTAAATATGTTGCCTCAAAAAGAAAAAACCATTACCCGTAAGTCCAGGTGGCTTTATTATCTTTTAATTGAATACCGGAATAAATTTTATGTAAGAAAAAGGCTTGCAAAAGATATATGGCAGAATTTAAATGAATTTGTTCTGATCGAAACAGAAAAGCTTGTTTCAATTGCGGCACTGCAAAGCTCGGAGCCTTTTAGTCAAATTCTTAATTCGGAGGATTTTACTATAATTTCTGTGTCCAGGATTTATAAGCAACAACTTACCCATCAAATCATTACGGGGCAGTTTATAAGGATAAAAATAAAAAACCGTATAAGCCCTGATGGCTACCAGTTAATCTCCCTGAAGGAAATAGATTTATTACCTTTCCCTAAATTTATAACTGCTTATTTAAAAGATTAAAAAAATGTATCTTTAAATTTGTTCAGCATAATAATTATTTGAACAAATAATAAAATTATGAGAGGTGTAAACCGTGTGATGCTTATTGGTAACCTGGGCAAAGACCCGGATATACAATTTTTAGAAGGCAATATCGCCGTAGCAAAATTTCCACTCGCCACAACAGAAACCTACAAAGACAGGAACGGAAAATTAATATCACAAACTGAATGGCATACTGTGGTGCTTTGGAGAGGCCTGGCAGAACTTGCTCAAAAATATCTGCATAAAAGCAGCCTTGTATACATAGAAGGGAGATTAAAAACACGGAATTGGGAAGATAAAGATCACAACAGAAAATTTGCTACCGAGGTAATTGGTGATAACTTAATTATGCTCGATAAACGATCTGATGGACCTCAAAGCACAACAGGGATCGAAGAGCCTTTGCAGCACAATGATGTTCCTCCTTTAGAAGAAGGTGGAGAGCGGCTACCTTTTTAAGTAAAACAAAAATCAGCATTATCCCCTGGTTTATCTTTAACTAAAAACAAATCTTTTGGACTACCTCCCGGCTTCGTGTACTAAAAATCTTTTACTAACTTTTCTAAGCATAAATCCCGGCGCTACCACTATACTCATTTTTACAGTGGTTATACTTTTTATTATTTCCTTTATGGTGGCAGGTTCAGAGGTTGCTTTTTTTTCACTTACTTATAAAGATATCAATATGCTTAAAACCAAGCAGCAGCCTGGCTATAAGCGTATTGTAACATTGCTTGAAACGCCCAAAACCTTACTTGCTTCAATGTTAATTACCAATAGCCTGGTTAACCTGGGCATCATTTTAATTTCCAATACTTTAATGGAAAACTGGATTGATAACCTGAACTTACATTACATAGCTTCTTTTCTTATTAAAGTAATATTAGTTACTGCCATGCTTGTAATGTTTGGCGAGGTACTGCCAAAAGTTTGGGCAACGCATCATAAAATATGGTTCGCTGCAACGGCCTCGCTGCTTATAGAGATATTTAACAGCATATTTTTTTCCCTGAGTAAAAGATTAGTGCGGTTGACTGACAGGATAGAAAACAGATTTCATCCCGAAGGTGCATCCGGCATGGATAATACGGAATTGGATTATGCGATAGATCTTTTGCCGGACCATGAAGCAACCTCAGAAGAAAAACGAATTTTGAAAGGGATCAGTAAGTTTGGCAATACAACTGTTAAGCAAACCATGCGTACCAGGCTGGATGTTAGTGGCATTGAATATGCCAGCTCGTTTGAAAAGGTAATAGGCATCGTTGAGGAGATGCATTATTCAAGGTTACCCGTGTTTAAAAATAACCTCGATGAAATAGCAGGCATCTTACATACAAAAGATTTGCTGCCACATCTTAATGAACCCGCCGATTTTGACTGGCACTCTTTAATTCGTGGAGTATTGTATGTTCATGAACAAAAACTGATTGAAGACTTGTTGCAGGAATTTAGAAACAAACATATGCACTTTGCAATAGTGGTAGATGAGTTTGGCGGAACATCAGGCATTGTTACTCTTGAGGATATTATGGAAGAAATAATCGGAGATATACAGGATGAGTTTGACGACGAGTCCAGCGCTAATAAAAAATTGGATGAGTACACCTATATTTTTGAAGGTAAAACAATGATAAAAGATGTCTGCAAAGCGCTTGACCTGCCGTCCGAAACCTTTGATAGCGTGAGGGGCGACAGTGATTCCCTTGCGGGACTGGTATTAGAAATTGCCGGGGAATTTCCCCAGGTTAATGAGGAAATACCCTGTGATGAGTTCGTTTTTGTACCCCTTGAAATAAATAAGAACCGGATTGAAAAAGTGAAAGTGAATATAAACCATAGCTGAGTTGAAAACTATACTAGCAGCAATTAAACCAGTAATGTCAGCCGTTATACTTACCTGCGTTTTTATTAATTGCAATTCAAACTATACTTCAAAAAAGCGTGGATATTTTAAGGTAGATTTTCCTGAAAAAAAGTATTTAAAGTTTGATCAGCCTGGCTTCCCTTATACGTTTGAATATCCCCTTTATGCACGGATAGTTAAGGACAGTACCTATTTTGAAAGTACTCCCGATAATAAATATTGGATAAATATTGACTTTCCTTCTTTTAACGGAAAAATATTTATGAGCTATAAAACTATAGGAGGCAAATCGGTCTATAAAATAAAAACTCCGTCGGGTTATACAGATTCTGCAGGTATCAACTCTTTTGATAAACTGGTTGATGATTCTTATAAACTTTCTTATAAAAATGATATTAAGGCATACTCCATAAATGATAGCCTTATGCATACTCCCAACGACCTTACGGGAATATTTTTTTTGCTTTCAGGTAATGTAGCAACCTCAACCCAATTTTTTCTCACTGATTCAACAAAACATTTTTTACGTGGCGCTTTATACTTTAATGCCACTCCAAACCAGGATTCACTAAAGCCGGTTAACGATTTTCTGCAACAGGATATGAAGCACATCATTAATACATTGCGGTGGAACAATTAAGTGTCGTTGTTTGTTGATCGTTGATTGTTGGCCGGGGGATTTCTTATTAATAGTATGAATGTGGAAGGCAGGCTATTTATTAAGTA
>JBDSFG010000323.1:0-10353 GCA_039919615.1 Ginsengibacter sp.
TTTTGGTAAAAGCGAGCAGGAAATAGTTGGTGCCGGTTGGCAAAGCGTTATTCATCCTGATGACATAGAGGAGGTATTAAAAACATGGATCAGTTGTTTACAGGATCTAACTCCATACCAGGTAGAATTTAGATTAAAGAGCAAGGACGATACTTACCGGTGGCATTTGGGGAGAGCCAGGAGTTTTGTAAATAAAGATAAAGAGGTAAGATGGTTTGGTACCAATACGGATATAGAAGCGCACAAGGCCAATGAACAAAAAAAGGATGACTTTATCAGCATGGCATCACATGAATTAAAAACACCTGTTACTACCCTCAAGGGTTATACGCAGGTATTGCAAATTAAATTTGACGCTGAAGGAAACACAGAAGCAGCCGGGATGCTTAACAGGATGGATATGCAGATTAATAAATTAATTAAACTTATCGGAGATTTCCTGAATGTTTCAAAGATAGAAGATCAGCAATTTCAACTGGACAAACATGATTTTAGTTTTAAAACTCTTGTTGAGGATTGTGTTTTGGGAGCGCAGTTTACATTACCCACACATAAAATAAATATTGAAACCAACGAAGAAATAATCTATCACGGAGACAGGCTCAGGCTGGAACAGGTGTTCAGTAATTTCTTAAACAATGCAGTAAAATATTCTCCCGATAGTGACACCGTAATTGTAAGATCTTCCATACAGTTTAATAATATTGTAGTATGCGTGCAGGACTTTGGTATTGGGATTGAAAGGGAAAACATGGATAAAATATTCGACAGGTTTTACCGGGTTGATAACAGCACCATGAAATTCCAGGGGCTGGGCCTGGGCTTGTACATTTCTTCAGAAATTATTAAAGCACATAAAGGAAGTTTCTGGATTGAAAGTGATCCTGGTAAAGGATCTGCATTTTACTTTCTTCTTCCTCTCAGCGGAAATGAAGAGGATAAAAATATCGATACCAATAATGAAACCTACTACCATGATGCCCGGATAACCATTGACTATAACCCTGATAACAGGTGCCTTGAAGTTGACTGGACAGGCTTTCAAAATTTGGCTTCAGTTAAAAAAGGATGCCTTATAATGCTCGATCTTTTACAGAAAAATAAGTGCACAAAAGTTTTAAACGATAATACGCATGTCTTAGGCAACTGGTCAGAAGCGGCAGATTGGGGCGGCACTGTCTGGTTCCCCGAAATGCAGAAGGCGGGTTTACAGTTTTTTGCCTGGATATATTCACCAAGTACTTTCAGCAAGCTTGCTGCTCACAAAAGTTTAGATATAGTGGTAGGCAATATAATCACCCAATTCTTTACAGACATAAATGATGCAAAAGAGTGGCTGGAAAATATTAAATGATATAAGGGTATTGAATTTGCTTCTTACCTGCCGGGGTTTTGTCGACTAACCTTCACGTTAGCTAAAGGCTTGAAAGCCGGCGCAGATATATTTATTGAATCGTTACTTGTTGAAGTCCAAGCCTACGCTTGAACTAAGAACTTCATATGCTTGGACTAAAGAAGGGACTAACCCAAAGGGTCGAAAGTTGCTCAGGCTTAAATAAACATCGTTTATCGAAAAACTTTTTAGACTTTTGGAGATTTAAAACAGTTTACAATAACATGTTTTTTGCGGAATATTTTAGAGCTGTAATTCTTGTTTCAATTATCATTAGCTTAATCCTCGCATTTGCTCTTTCTTTAGTTATAGTGTATTTATATAAAAGAGCTGTCATTAAAGGAATGGAGTTTAATTTAATGATAGGAAAATCAAGCAATGACATTAAACTTGAGCAGAATAATGAACATTCTTCTCATGAGCTTAAATTTGCATTAAAAAATCAAAACGAAGAATCTTTTTTAAAAACATCAAAGTATAAAAAGCTTCAAAAAACCTTAGACATAAATCTAATAGTTCATGCTATATCGAATTTATCTTTTGCGGTCGCTTGGACAATTATTTCTCTTCGAACATTTCTTTCCTTTTCAATTACATTCGCTACCGTACTTGATTATTTAGTTATTTTTTGTTGGCCCTTTGCATTCTCTGTAAGTGCAATTTGGGCAAGGGGTCACAAGCAAAAGCTTTTAACCTATAGTTGTTACATAATATTTTTTATAATAACAACGATTTATATATATTTTCATCAATACCAGTTTACGCTTTTTCAGTTATTTCTTCCATTTTTCGTTTATAATACGTTACCATCGTTTGTAATCTTAATACTACAGTTTAGTAAAGTGAAAACAGTGGGTTTGACAATATTTATGTTTTGTTTAATTCTTTCATTTCCTCCTATTTTAATATTTAGTTTTTTTGAGTATAACAAAGAATTACCTGCATACAAATTCATTAATAACAATGCTCTTATTGCTGTTACAGTCGTTATTCTATCTTCATTCTCAATAGCCGTCTCCATGGTTTTAATTTTAAAAAAGTTATATCTAGCCAAGTACATTAATGAACAACAAATTTCAATTGATGTACAATTATTAATATTTAGTTTCTGTTATTCGATCTGGGAGATTCAAAAAAACCCTTCTTTTTTTACAATCTCTTTCTGCCTGCTCCCTTTTATAATTTATAAAATTATGAGTACATTACTTTTTATTGCATTTAGGACAAGGCATCAAAATAAGAATCCAGTAAAACTGCTATTACTACGAGTTTTTGCCTTGCAAGAAGCAAGCAGAAAATCGTTTCAAAAAATTCAAGTACATTGGCAATTTGCAGGTCCGGTTTTAATGATTTCAGGACCTGATCTTGCAACGACAACCATTGATTCCAACGAGATGGCAGATTTTGTTACAAATAGTTTAAAGAAACATTTTTGTTATGACAGCCAATCAATAGAGAAAAATTTAAACAATGTTGACATCGAGCCTGACAATGATGGTTCATTTAGAATAACTGAATTTTTTTGTAGAAATAATATTTGGAAAGAGGTTCTTTTGAAATTAATCAGTATGAGTAATCTAGTCCTACTTGATTTGAGAAGTTTTTCGCAGAGTTATAAGGGTTGCCAATATGAAATTCAACAAGTAGTTAATCATATGAATTTTTCAAAAGTAATTGTGCTTATAGATCAATCTACTAAAATAGATTTTCTCAAAGCTACATTTATTGACGCTTTTAAGAATATTCAAAACGCCTCTCCAAACCTATTAGATGAAAACCCCGAAGTACAACTTTATTCTTTTAAAAGCGGGGACTCTCAAAATTTCACTAATCTTTTGAAGTTATTATGTAACACTTCTGAAAACTAAACAATAATAAGATTTATAACTTTAAGTGGGCTTATGGCATCCAATTTCAAACTTGTAGGAAGAATATAGACGACACAGATTCAATGAAAATTTTACGACCTATCACGGGTTTCACCGCATTACCTATCACAAAAAAAATCTTTACGTGAAACCCCGATGCACACATACACTCTAAATTATCATAAACTCAATTTATAAGTCTTTAAAGTGTTTTGGCTCAAAATATTTTACAAGTCCTTCTCTCTAACTAGTCCTCGTTTGCAATGAGAACTAAATGATACGATATTTATTAACTTACAATAATGAGAGGAGATAAATATACATTAAAGATAAATCAGGCTGCTATTTTATAACCTTTACGGTGATCCGCTGGAGTGATATTTTTTTTCAGAAAAGAATACAGTGATATCCTTGCCCTTGCCGGTGTTCCTGCGGCCAAGCCGGTGTTTGGTCTCTATGCCCTTGCCGATGTTGCAAAAATTTATCGTATCATATAGTCTCACACATTGCCGTTGTCTGGTGTTCGTGCGGAAGGCTTTGCGGCTAAGCAACCACCAACAACCAGAATGGAGCGATTAATTGGAAATACTATAACACTGATTAATTTTACGTCCTATCAAAGTTTTCACCACATTACCTATCACAAAAAAATCTGCACGTGAAACCCCGATGCACACATACACTCTAAATTATCACAAACTCAATTTACAAGTTTTTAAAGCGGTTTTGGCTCAAAATGTCTAACAAATCCTTCCTCGTAAAATGATGCGCTGCTATGTTCAAAAGAAACAAAATCTTTTGTCTCCTTTTAAAATATTAAACCGGCTATAAATAAGATCGTAACTATTGTGCATCTCAAAAAGATACATCCAATTATAACATGTGAACGTGCAGAAGTATGTTGTATAAAAAACTGAGTGTTAAAATTTTACAGCCATTAACTAAATTAGAGGGAAACATTATTTTATTCTATCACTCAACAAGCATTGGGGTTACCCTTATACAGGGAGCTACCTTAAAAGTAGCCAGGGGTTATTCCGTTGTTATTACACATTAATTCTGTTAACCCTATGCTATTGTAAAATCTTACTCTCTAAATATAATCTGTCAGGGTCAATATCAATTTCCTCATTCCAAACAACTGTTCCATTTTGTACAACAGCTTTACTACAGTAAGATTCATTTTTTAATTCTTCATAAACCGGGTAATTTAAGTAGGGCTGCAAATCAAATATTTTTACTTCTCCATTTGTAAAAGTAACAATGAGATTATAGGGACTTTTATATAAAATATTTTTTGCTCTTGGATTCATTTTAAAGGATCAATTTTAAAAATCGCGTTACCACCTGCTGCTAACTGCCAGTCAGCCATTAAATCTTCTTTATGTATTTCAATCCACGCCTGTATTAGCTTTTCTTTATTTGATGGTAAAAAGCCCTCCAATAAAAATCCGTCAGGAATTTGATATATTGCTTCTAACTCGCCATATTTAACATGGATATGCGGATGATTATGTTGCTTAGTATCCAGATAATACATGCTAATAATTAACCCGTAAAACATTGCTATAACCGGCATCTTATTTTTTTATTGTAAAGCTAATTTTTTTAAGGGAAACAGGTATATAAAACTCATTCTACGCTCTATAACGGTTTTTACCGCTTTACCTATCAAAAAAAAATATTTACGTGAAACCCCGATGTACACATACACTCTAAATTATCATAAACTCATTTACAAATCTTTAAAGTGTTTTGGCTCAAAATGTCTAACAAGTCCTTCCCCTAACTAGTCGTGGCTGCTATTTTATAACCTTTACGGTGATCTACTGGAGTGGTATTTTTTTCAGAAAAGAATATAGTGATATTATTGTTGATGTTTACAGAAGCGCAAAGGACTACTGGGAAGAAAGAGATTAGTATGAGGGCGCAGATATTTATTGAATCGTTACCTGTCGAAGTCCAAGCGGACGCTTGAACTAAGAAACTTCATATGCCTGGACTAAATAAGAGGGGTGAAGATACAAGCGGAAACTTTGTAATGTGGTTCGAAGGGGACTCGAACCGCGGCGTGGGAAGCTTGAAAGAGGGCTGCTTCATGTGGTTGGACTAAATAAGGGAAGATACCCTGCAAAGCCATTACGCAAAAATACCAACGGGAACAATACTATAATTAAATTCGCATAATGAGCACATGTCCTTTAACAGGTAAAAAAATAAATTTACGACAGCCTAATCCAAGTGTGATGGAGTATTATTATGAAACTCCAAAAACTGGTAAGGTTCTAATTACAGATGTTGCGTTAATGACGGCACCGAATTTAAGTATTGAAGAAAAGCAGATTTTATCAGGTATGTGTCGAAACCATACAATCAAAACTGATGAGCCTTTAAAAATCAAATCAGCACTTTTACAACAATTAAGAGATCAAGAAATTCCATATGGATTTGAAGAAAGAGCAAAACACTTTCTGCAATATTTATATGATAATGGTGGAAAGGAGTACAAGAGTCATATAATGGATTCAGAAATAGATTCATCAATTACTTATTCTTCAAGAGATGAATTTGAAAGAATAATTGCTTTTTTGGAAAGTGAAGGTTGGATTACTTATAAAAGTAAAACAGGCACTCAGCAATGTACTCTTTATCAAGATCTGAGAGTTACAAAATCTGGAATACAACAAGTCGAAAAGGCGTTGCCAAAAATGCCGTTATTTAGTTTAGTAAACCAGGACATTGTCACCGGTGATTTTGAAATTGATAAAAATATCCAGCATGCAAGATTACTATTTTTTGGAGAGCATTGTACACTTGAAAGCAAACGCTCTGCTTGTGAAGCACTAAGCTTTATATTAGAACCTTATCGCGAAGATTTAAAAAAAATCTTTGACGGAGATACTGAAGTATTTTTCAGAATAGTAAATGATTTTACGATTCGTCACAATAAAGAAAGAACAAAAAATTTGCAACATGAAGAACAAATTGAATGGATCTTTTATTGCTTATTGAATACTGTAAATACTTATGTAAAAATGAAAAGAAAGGTTGGTCAAAAAATTACTTAAACCCTTTAAGCACCACGGGCTATCTATAGTATGTTTAAATAAAAAGTAATACTGTCCTGAGTTTTCAGCCACTATCGGCCTTCGTACTGGCAGCAAATCTTTAGATTTGCGAATAATAAAGAAGTGAGTACTTTGCATGAGCACAGGCTATTAGATGGCTTCAAACCTGTTTAATCAATTCGCCTTCTTGCTTAAAAACATTTTGTTTTAGCATCCTTTGCAAAACATTTAATATGCCAACCTTCATCTCCTCAGTTATACGATTGAATCCAAACATCTTTCCTACTAAAATTGCAGCATCATCTCGTTGAATAGCAATCGAGTCTTGAATAACTTTTTCTATCGCTAAACCGATTTCTTCAGGAGCAATAAATTTCATTTTCCTTGCTGAGTTAGCAAGATTTATTCTGTTTCTAATTGTTGGTTTTTCCATTTCTTTAATCCATAAAAATTCATCTTTGAGCTTTATTCGTTCTGAGCTCTTTAAATGGGTCATTGCCTGCATTAGGCAATCTCTTATTCGTGAGCCAACTTTACTAACACCTGCTGCTTCGACCATTCTTCTGGCAACTTCATCAAAATGCACCGGACTTTCCACTTTTACAACTTCTTCCATCCATCCGGCAAGTTTACCAGTAGGATAAAGATGCAATTCATATTGACTGATTTCAGCAGATAGAACCGCACATTGGTAAACCAAAATATCACTAACCTGTACTTCACTACTTTCTCTTAGAAAAGCGGCTTGAAGCTCATTATTTTCCTCCTCCTTTTCAAATACTTCATCATCAATTAAAAGTTTTTCTTTAGAACTTTCGATTGCTTGTACAATTCTTTTAAGTTCCTCCTCAGGATGTCTAAACCAATCTGTGCTCCAAATTCTGTGAATTTTCCAGTCAATGTTTTCAAGAACTTGTTGTCTTAATCTGTCACGGTCTCTTGCGGAGCGTGCCGAATGATAGGCAGCACCATCACATTCAATTCCTAAAATATATCTGCCTGGATTTTCTGGGTCAACAATGGCTAAATCGATATAAAACCCTTGGGAGCCTACCTGCTTGCGCACAATATATCCTAAGTTTAAAAGCTTATCAGCAACACCCTTTTCAAAATAACTATCTTCCGGCAAGCCAGTTTCTTCGGTAATATTTAGTTTGCCATGTTCAGCATAATATAAAAATTCCTTTAGTACTCTTATACCATATTTCTGTGTTCGGTTTAAATCAATATCATCAGAAGTTATATTGGTAAATATCTCACAACGAAGCTTTGCTCTGGTAATTAAAACATTTAATCTTTTTTCTCCTCCTTCATTATTAATTGGACCGAAAGACATAGCCATATATCCATCTTCTGATCTTCCATATCCTACGCTTATATAAATAACATCTCTTTCGTCGCCTTGAACATTCTCAAGATTTTTAATAAAGAACGGTTCCTCGTGATGGCTCTTAAAATAATTCTCAACATCAGGATTTATTCTTCTTTTAATTTCAAGAATATCTTGTATACACTGTCTTTGTGCAGTACTAAACGCAACAACACCCAAGCTTAATTTGGAATTTTTTCTCGCATGCTCAATGACCGCATCCGCGACTATCTCAGCTTCCTTAGCATTTGTTCTTGTTTTTCCCCTGTCATAGAATGTATTTTGCAGATGATGAAAAACAATACCCATTCTATATTTAGAACCGGGGCTCGGAAAAATCACTAACCGGTTTTCATAAAATTGATTGTTGGAAAAACTAATCAATGATTCATGCAGGCTTCTGTAATGCCATCTAAGCATCTTAGATAAACATGCCTTCGAATCACACATTCCTAAAATGCTTTCTAAATCTGCAGTTTCATTATTCTCGTCTTCTTTATCTGTTGTTATTGACTCAAAGAAATTTGTTGGTGGTAACTGTTTCTTGTCTCCCACCACTATTAACTGCTTTGCCCGAAGTATTGCACCCAATGCTTCAACAGGTCTTACCTGACTTGCTTCATCAAATATTACTAAATCAAATTCAATTGTGCCAGGCGGAAGAAAATTAGCAATAGACAAAGGACTCATCATGAAAACGGGCTTTATCTGCTGTACGGCTTGGCCGGCATCTTGTATAATTTTTCTTATAGACTTTAACCTTGCTCGTTTATTAAATTCTGTTTTTAAAATTCCTACTTGACCTCCAGCTTGCATGTTAGGAAAATTTTCCCAATGCTTTAAAGCAACACGTCCGCGATTATATTGTAAGCTTAATATATCTAGCCGCTTAAACTGCTGTATTACTTCTTCATGGCTATCTCTTTGAAATTTTCGCAACGAAGCATAATTGTTGAAGGCCTTCTGAAGTAAATACTCATACCAATTTTTTTGAATAGCAACTTTCAAAAAGTCTTTGGCATGCTCCCACTGTGAAGCGATATTTATTAAGAAATCAACATTTTTTTCCGCTGCTGTTTCAATTAGGTTATTCCAGGAAATTATATGATGTATCTCTGAAGTTTTATTTATCCATTCATTAAGGAGGGAAGTTAAAGTATCAAATGTTTGAGATATTAAATTGCTCTCTTTAAAACGCAACGATTCATCAAATTGGATCTCCTCTATTATTTGTTCAACATTGATTTTTTGTTTATTTAATAATATAGATAGTTCCTGGTAATTGGCTTTTGAAAGTACCGGATCATTAAATTTTTCTATATAAATTAATATTTCTTTTGGACAATTTCCTTCAAGTATTTTTTGATGAACGCTTAATAAGTATTGATTCGCATTTGTTAGAGCTTCCCAATTGGATTTAATATTCTTCCATTGACTTCCAAAAAGATCCTGCGGTAATTGTTGATATTCTTTTAGTAAATTTTCAAGTCTTTTCACCTTTAAAATATCATCAACATATTCGATTTTTAAACGGTTATCTTTTGGAAGTGCATTTTTACACAAAGCCGCTAATTGTTTATCGCTTCTCTTATAATCTCCAATAAGAAATTTGTACCATTTTTCTCCATGTGCTAAAAGGTTTTGTCTTATTTCTAAAACATTTTGGTTCCATGCTTCAGGTATGAAAACATCTTTATACTTTTCATGTAATGCACTTAAATTTTCCCCGGTTTCAAGAATTTCCTGAACATCATTTTTCCGTAATAACCAGGCGTCATTTTTAATATTAAGATCTTTCCAGTCCGGACGTAACGAAGCTAATTCCAATAGAGCCAGCAATTTTTTTGAGAGATGATAGTTGATCGGAATTTCTAATTCAATTTGACTAGCAATTTTTTCAGATGTATGTTTTAATTCTTGTGTGGATTTACAAGTTGATTTTAGGTTTTCCACAAAAGCTTCTTGTTCATGAATCATGAAGACTTTTAATTTACTTCCCCAAAATAAAAGCTGGTTAGGGACACCGATTACCTTCAGTATAGCTTGAATTCTTTCAGCAAAAGCTTCAACAAGATTCATATAATCAGAACTCCATTCTGAAAAATTTTCTATTTTAAATTTTGGAAGATTTAAATTGCCTGTCTCATTTGATAATTGAAGAAGTAGCCCTATGAGGTTGTGAGTCGAAAAATTACTTTTCCCAATTTTTGTATTAACATCTTTACAATAATCGTTTAATTCTTTTCTATAGTTTTCCAATAAAGAAACATCTTGTTGAAGTTTTTCGAGGTTGGGTTTTCCTAACTCAACAACACGCATTAACTCCTGGTGCATTTCTTTTTTATTAGCCTTTTGGCTATGCAACTCTAAACAGCATTCGCCTAAGCCGATGTTATCTAATCTTCTTTTTACAACTTCCAAGGCAGCTAACTTTTCAGCAACGAAAAGCACTTTTTTACCTTGCCCCACGGCATCGGCAATTATATTAGTTATGGTTTGAGATTTACCTGTTCCGGGCGGGCCTTGTATTACCAAATTTTTGCCTTCTCTCGTGGCAAGAACACTTAAAATTTGGGAACTATCTGCATCAACAACTTGAAACAATTCATTGGCAGTTGTTTCGCTATCAATAAAACTTTCATCATTAAAAGATAA
>JBDSFG010000330.1:0-4930 GCA_039919615.1 Ginsengibacter sp.
TAGTTCCCGGTAAGTATAGTCTCCGGTTAAATACTCGGCTACAATTTGTTCTTTTGATTTTCTTTTTTGACTCATTTTGTGTGAAATTAAGTTAACATTTCTGTCAACCTATTTCAGGACAAGTCAAGGTGTGAGGTATCAGGTGTGAGGTGTGAGGTATCAGGTGTCAGGTGTGAGGTATCAGGTATCAGGTGTGAGGTATCAGGTATCAGGTATCAGCAAACCATGTATCGGGGTTAGGATTGTTTTAGATCATACTCATTTAACAGCTCTTTGTTTACGTACACGCCGGCTTTTGCTCCTTCGGCGGCGGCTACAACTACAAAATGCATTTCTCTTGCAGCATCTCCGGCCACATATAAGCCAGGTATATTAGTTTGTTGCGATCTGTTTGTGAGCGCCACATTATTTTTACCAACATTGCAGCCAAGACTTTCTACAAGATCACATTGCACCTCGTATCCGTTGGAGAAAAATAGGGCATCACAGCGGCAGCTTTCACCATTCTTTAAAACTATATTTTTTAATTTTCCTTTATTGCCCTGTAAAGAATGTAAGCGGTCATTTACAACAGTGATATTTTTTTCTTCTAATTTTTTTTGATTTTTTGGCCTTACATATCTCCTGCCGTCGGTATATAAAGTTATGTCGGTAGTCCAGGTGGTTAGGGTCAATGCTACCTCTATGCCACTTTTATTTTTCGAATACACCCCGATCTTTTTGTTGGCAACTTCCCATCCATCGCAATAAGGGCAATGAAACATTGACTTGCCATAAAACTGCTCTGCGCCATTAATTTTAGGTAAAATATCTGTTAAGCCAGTGGCAAGTATTAATTTTTTTGAATGATAAATTTTACCATCACAATCCCTAAGCTCAAAAATTCCTTCTTCTTTTTTCCTGGCATGTTTTATTTCTTTATGCAAAATTTTTATGCCATATTTTTTTAATTCTTTATGGGAGATGAGTAAAAACTCAGCAGGCAAAATATCGTCACGGGTAAGATAATTATGCATGCCGTGAGAGTGCCTGTTACGCTGTTTGCCATGATCAAATAAGAGAACCTTTCTCCTGCAGCGCCCCAGTACTATAGCGGCATTAAGCCCGGCCGGCCCTCCGCCCATTATAATTACATCATAAATATTCATGAAAATATTTTGGTTAAAGCAACATTACTCCTGCAAACATACCGATGTTTATCGGCAGGAATAATCGGGTAGATGCTATAATTCTTTTTATTTCTAGTTTGCCGTACACTTTCTTGGGTTGGTCAGGAGGGTCGAAATTTTGTCCCATTGTTTATCGGCAAGCACTGGTTTCTTTTACCCTATCACACTAATTCCCTTTTCCTTAAATGTGAAAATTGTTTCCGCACAATTAACAGGAGTAAATCCGATAATGACCTTTTTGTCTTTTTGGGAAATGAAAAATATTTTATCAGAGGTTTTTTTATTGAGTCCTGCCGGAAAATAATTACGAAACTGTCCTGTCCCACGAAAGATCAGTTTGCCAGTATTTGATTTTGCGTCTTTTATTTCGACTTTAGAAATATCTGCCAAAAGAATTTTGACCTTAGTAAAACTTGAGAAACTACGATATAACAATAAAATAATTGCTAAAGAAAGAATGAGGAGCCAAATTACAGCAGTCGTATCTTTTACAATAACCCGGCCACCAATAAAGAATATCGGGATTATAATTGCTACTCCGATAAGTCCAATTGAATTTGTCTTAAAGCTAATTTGGTTGGTGTCTATTTTAAAATTTTCTTCTTTGTAATTCATGACTTCTTTTTTAAAACATTTATTCTGTTATTGGTGTCAACTTTTATGGCAGCCGGCAATTAAATATACATCCTCTCCCATTTATATCAAAAAGTACCATTGAAATTCATCACTTTAGTATTCAATTTTTTCCATTATTTAGTGTTGGCAAAGAACATCTCAATTCCGAAATTTAAAAATAAGCTAATGTGGCAATCAACCCAAATTACCTTGCTTAGCAAAACTGCAAGACATTCGGTAAGGAACGTTTTTGGGAATTGATCCAAAAACGATACTGGCCGGTAAGGAAAGGATTTTTTTTTGTGCTGTTATCCGGCTTTATTTTGTTTCATCTATTAAAATCTAGTGTACGCATTCATACAAAATATGCAAAGTGTTTCAGGAACAAATAAATACTGCGATTATCACTTAAGCGTAATGCCGCTTTAGGTGTTGATGCTTAAAAAATGACAAAGCAGGCTTACATCAGCCCGTAGTTTGATCACCATTTGTAAGGGCCAAATATATGTTCAGGCCAAAATAAGAGACTATGGAATAATAAGAAATTGGTTAATATTGATTTTAATTGATAACCGCCTGTTATTATGATAAGACCTGCTGCTGCTATGTTTTTTATTTTAGCCGGATTATTTGCCTGCAACACTCATTCAACTCTTTTTAAAAAAATTTCCTCTTCTGAATCGGGCATATCTTTCAATAACAAGGTTATAGAAAATGATTCTATCAATCCTATTGATATGGAATTTTTATACAATGGCGGCGGGGTTGCCGTTGGGGACTTTAATAATGATGGGCTGCCCGATCTGTATTTTACAGCCAGCACCACTTCCAACAAATTATACCTGAATAAGGGCAACCTTACCTTTGAAGATATTACCCAAAAAGCGGGTGTTACCGGGGAAGGAAGATGGTGCAACGCCGCTTCTGTAGTGGATATTAATAATGATGGGCTGGCAGATATTTATGTATGTTCTACCATTAAAAAAAATCCGGCACAAAGAAAAGATCTGTTTTATATTAACCAGGGATCAAATAAAGATGGTGTGCCCGTTTTTAAAGATATGGCAAAAGAATACCGGTTGGCTGATACAAGCCTTTCTGTTGATGCCGCTTTTTTTGATTATGACAATGACGGTGATCTCGATATGTATCTTGTTACCACGAAGATTGCTCAACGGGATGCTACGCAATTCATGAACAGTAATACCGGAGACACCAGTAAAAATGATTTTGATAAATTATTCAGAAATGACTGGAATGACTCTTTAAAACATCCTGTATTTACAGATGTATCTGCACAGGCGGGCATTGCACATAATGGCTACGGCTTAGGTGTGGGCATTGCCGATATAAATAAGGATGGCTGGAAAGATATTTATGTTACCAATGATTTTTACGGCAGTGACTTACTGTACATAAATAACCGCAATGGCACTTTTACAGAAAAGCTTAAAAGCATGTTTAAACACACATCGCAAAATGCAATGGGCAACGATATTGCTGACATTAACAATGATGGCCTTGCAGATATTATTGCGGTGGATATGAACCCTGAAGATAATTTTCGTAAAAAGAAAAACATGAATGGCAACAATTACTTTAATTATCAAAACATGATGACGGGGCAATATATGCTGCAATATGTGCGTAACACTTTGCAATTAAACCAGGGGCCGGTATTTAATTCAGGTGATAGCATTGGTGAACCAGTTTTTAGCGACATTAGTTTTTTTGCAGGTGTTGCAGAAACAGACTGGAGCTGGAACCCTTCTATTGCTGATTTTGATAATGATGGCAACAAAGATATTATTATTACCAATGGCTATCCAAGAGACGTAACTGACCACGATTTTGTAGCCTTCAGGCAAAGATCGGCTGATATTGCCTCCAAGGAAACGCTTATTGATATGCTACCGCAGATAAAAGTTGCTAATTATGCTTTTAAAAATTCAGGTGATTTAAAATTTATGAAAGTCACCAAAGAATGGGGAATGGAAGCGAAATCTTTTTCTAATGGCGCTGTGTATGCAGATCTGGATAATGACGGAGACCTGGATTATGTTATCAACAATATCAATGATGAGGCATTTGTATATGAGAACACTCTTAACAGCAAAACAAGAATTGTAAAAAATTACCTGTCAGTTAAATTTAAAGGAGAGGATAAAAATATAAATGGCATAGGTGCAATAGCTGAAATATATTACGACAACAAAATGCAGGTATATGAAAATTCACCTTATCGTGGTTACCTGTCTACGGTTGATGATAAGGTTTTTTTTGGAATGGATACCATAACAAAAATTGACTCTGTTGTAATAATATGGAACAATGGCAAAAAACAAATTATTCCGGATGTGCCAACCAACCAGGTGCTTAAAGTTGATATTGCAAATGCAGGCGCGCCTTTCAGCAACGTTGCAATTATTGCCAATAGCAGCTTATTTACAGATGTAACGGCTTCAGCAGGCATAGATTATTTTAACAGGGATCTTGACTATAATGATTTTAATGACCAGCGTTTATTGCCACATAAGCTATCTGAATATGGGCCTGGGCTTGCCTGTGGAGATGTAGATGGTGATGGCTTAGATGATATTATTATAAGCGGCACAGGCGATTACCCCGCAAATATTTTCCTTCAACAAACTGATGGAAAATTTACTACCAGGCTACTTCCTTTTATGATCGGCAATGATATCAGGAGACCTGAAAACCTCGGAACACTTTTATTTGACGCAGACAATGATGGCGACCTGGACCTGTACATGGCAAGCGGAAGTAACCAGTTTAGCGCGGAAACAAAAAATTACCAGGACAGGTTGTTTATCAATGACGGCAAGGGCAATTTTACTTTTGATGAAGCGGCGCTTCCACAAAACTATACCAGCAAAAGTTGTGTGAAGGCAATAGATTTTGATAATGACGGCGACTTAGACTTGTTTGTAGGTGGCCGGGTACTGCCTCAAAAATATCCTTTGCCGGTTAGCAGTTTTATTTGTCGAAATGATTTAAAAAATGGAGTAGTAAAATTTACAGACGTAACAGATGAAGTAGCTCCTGGCTTAAAAAACATCGGTCTCACCTGTGATGCAGTGTGGACAGATTTTGATAATGATGGCTGGACCGATCTGATCATCACCGGC
>JBDSFG010000370.1:0-7523 GCA_039919615.1 Ginsengibacter sp.
TATTGCCGCCTATCGTTGCACTGGTACCATTTATATTAGTGGCATTTGCAGTAGATATTGTTGGGGCCGCAGGGTCAATGGTTATTCCAGTGTCGCTACCAGTTTTTTTGCAACTTATAACGCCAAATCCGATTATTATAGTGGCTAAAATATAGATGTTGTATTTCATAAATAAACAATTGATTAATTAACAAATGATTTCTATTTTCCCTTTCCCTGCAAAACAATCAATGCTTGCAAATCTAAAGCATTCAATGCCTTATTGTAAATTCTCACCTCATCTAACTGACCTGTAAGGTAACTTGCCCAGGGTTGCGCAGTTGTAGCAGATGTTTGGCTGGGTGATGTTTGAAACTGCGTGCAACCAAATACAATACTGCCAATATCACCAAAGCTTAGCGGCCCCGAAACATTACCCAGTATACCAGAGTTTACCTGAGCACCATTTATAAAAAGTTTAAAAGTGGACGAACCTGCATCATACGAAACTGCAATATTTGTCCATATGTTAAAAAGATTAGGCACTCCATCTATGGCATAAGTATTATCATTCCCGTCTTTATATACATGTACACGCACTTTGCCGTTGGTATTGTCACTTCCATTCTCAATGAAAACTTCGATATTTCCCCAAAAGTGGGTTGTATTTGACAAAGAAAAAATTCCAATAATTCCTGTAGAAGGGGGAGGGGTATTTATCCATTCTGTAATGGTAAAACTTTGTAGGTTTTTAATAGCGATACTTGGCGGAGCCAATACATAACCATTTAATGCGCCTTTCAAAGCCTGACCTTTAAAACCACCGGCAAAGCTGGTGTTAACATTTGTTGCGGCTGTATTTGACACGCTATCTACATAACTGCCATTGAAAGCCCAATAGCCAACAAGGCTTCCTGCTCCTATTTCCGCTACCGATGTATAACCATTAACGGTAAACGCAGGTTTATAGGTTTCAGGATCAAATTTCTTATAACACGAGGTTAAAAGCACACCCCCGATTATCATCTGGAGGAGGCTTTTCTTTATCAAAAATTTTTTCATGCTCATAATTTGAAATTTTTTACAATTAATATCCGGGGTTTTGCGTCAAAGTACCGGCACTGAGGTCAATTTCGCTTTGAGGAACAGGCCATACTTCGTTTTTACTTGCCTTCCAGCCTAAAGGTCCAAATACAACTGCTCCCCTGCCCTGGCGTATTACATCAAAATACCTGTCAAATTCCATAGCTAATTCTGCCCTTCTCTCATTCCAGATTGCAGTTCGTAAAGCGGCTTTATCTGTTGTTGTTATGGGAGGAAGAACTAGATTATTGCCCCCCCTTGCTCTTGCTCTTACCTTCTCGAGGGAAACTAATGCAGGCGCTGGATTTCCCAACTCGTTGTTCGCTTCTGCATTCATCAACAACACTTCGGCATATCGCATTACACGAATATTTTGATCTGAACCTTCATTGCAATCCTGGTTATTTGGGTCATTAAATGGAACATACGATTTTTGATTGTACATGGGGTTTGGAACAGTAGAAGGGATTGCATTGCCTTCAGGTGTTGTTTCTCCTCTGAAAATTATTGTCCCATCTTTCCGCGGATCGCCGGGTTCATAGGAATTACTAAGATCACTGGTTGGAACATGGAACCCCCATCCACCCCGGGCAACACTTCTTACACCTTGTACTTGTGAATATTGAGAATTTGATGCATCACAATTGCCGGGAATATGTTTGGCCTGGATCTCAAAAATAGATTCTGAATTATTTTCATTTTGAATTCTGAAAAGCTGCTCATAATCAGGAAACAATGCATAACCTAAGGCCATTACCTGCTCAGTATAAGTTTTTACATCAGCCCATTTGGCCTGGTACATAGCAGCTTTTGCATGAAAAGCAAGTGCAGCGCCTTTTGTAGCTCTGCCTACATCAGCACCAGTGTAGCTATTAGGTAAAACACCTGCAGCATCTGTAAGATCCTGTTCAACAGCAGCCCATACCTGTGCTTTAGCTGTTCTTGGCAGATTGTACTCAGTCGCATCCTTTGGCACACTTAATCTGAGTGGAACATCTCCAAAAGCTCGTACTAATCTAAAATATTCGTATGCTCTTATAAATTTAGCTTCTGCTATATAACGACTCTTTGAATTTGCATCCATGGCAATTGGCTGAATGTTATCAATTACCTGGTTACATAAATTAATGGTCTGGTATCTTCCATTCCAAAAATCTGATAACTGCCCTTGTGTTGAAGTAACGGTAAAATTATTATAAGTATTCATAAAAGGCACGGAGCCATCAGAAGGGTCACTGCCGGTTTCAGTATCATCTGAACCGAGGCTTTCAATTGCAATTGGTGCAAATGCCACTTCAGTCCATCCTCTTAAGTTTGCGTAAATGGAGTTTACCGCTTTTGTTGCGTCTGATTCGGATGTCCAGAATTGCTCGGCAGGTTGTTGCCCTTGTGGAGGTACCTCTAAAAAATTTTTCTTACAGCTTGATACCACGAATAGCGCTCCCATTACTAACACAGCTATTATTTTATTTATTTTCATAAATTCAGTTGATTATTTGTTTAAAAAGTAAGATTAACACCAAAATTGTAGGTTGCATATAATGGATATACGTCCACATCTACACCCGCCCTTGTTGGAGAACCACCAACTTCAGGGCTAAACCCTCTGTATTTAAAAAAGTTTAAAGGATTCTGAGCATTTGCAAATACCCTTAATTTACTGATCTTCCATTTGGTGGTTAAGGGCTGACTCAGGGTATAACCCAACTGTACATTTCTTACCCGGAGGTAGCTACCATCTTCTACATAAAATGAATTGGACCTGGGATTTTGTCCACCGGCGAAATAAACCGAAGGATACACGTTTGAAGTGCCTGCACCATGCCAGCGATTTTTATAAACATCTTCGGTAAAGTTTTCCGTACCAAAACGAAGAGCGAGATTGGCATTATAGATTTCTACACCAGCAATCCCCTGCAAATCCACAGACAAATCAAATTGTTTGAAAGTAAAGCTTGTATTAAATCCAAATGTATATTTGGGATTAGGATTTCCTAATACCACCCGGTCTTTATCATCTATTACCCCATCTTCATTAATATCGGCCATTTTTAAATCACCCGCTTTTGCGTTCGGCATAAGTAAAGCGCCACTCTTAGAAATATAACTTTGAATTTCAGCAGCAGACTGGAAAACTCCAAGTACCTGGAGACCGACAAACTGGCCAATTGGCTCTCCCAAAATTGTTCTTGTATTAAAGTTATTAGACCCGGTTGTACCTACCGCCTGGTAGATAGGATTTGTGCCGGTGGACACATCAAGCACTTTATTATTATTAATGCCAAGATTAGCACTTAAGGAATAGGTCAACTGGTTATTAAATACCTTGTCCTTCCAATTTACCAGAAATTCAACACCGCGATTTTGGAAAGATGCCTGGTTACCAATTACTGTACTACCGGAAGTTCCAAGGGAGCCCAAAATAGGAATGGCAAAAATGGCATTCTCAGTTTTCTTATCATAAAAAGTGATTTCAGCATACAGTTTATTTCCAAGTAAACTTGCTTCTAATCCCACATCTGTTCCAACACCTTTTTCCCAATAGGTTGTTGGCGGTACAATTGTATTAATATTAGCGCCGGGAGTAGTAGTTCCGTTTCCGCCCACATAAATAAATTGGGGAGTCTGGCTAACTTTAAGAACTGAGATATTTGACGGAACTGAACTATTGCCGATTTTACCCCAACTGCCACGCAGTTTAAGGTTGTCAAATATTTTTTGATTTGCCATAAATTTTTCACCGGTAATAACCCAACCTACACCTACCGAAGGGAAATATCCCCAGCGGTTATCCTGAGAAAATTTAGATGAGCCATCCGCTCTCATTGTTGCGGTAAGCAAATATTTATTTTGAAAAGAATAGTTGACTCTTCCAAAATAGGAAGTCACAGTACTAAAAAGCGGATATTCACCGGCAACTACATCTGTTATATTCCTATTATCCCCTAAGCTGAGGTAATAATCTCCTTCACCGTTATTAGGCACATTTAGAGCACTTGCTGTCGTTTTAGTAAATCTGTAAGATTGGGCTCCTTGACCTACAAGTACTTTTACATTATGATCACCGAAGCGGTTATCATAAGTAAGCGTGTTTTCCACGATCCAGTTACGTGTTCTGCCGTCTGTAAGAGATAATGAGCTTGTGGCATTTCGTTGTACAAGTGTAGCAACGTACACAGGAGTGTAGGCTGTTACTTCGTTTTGTCCAAAATCCCCGCCTGCATTAGTATGGAATGTAAAATGTTGTGCGAATTTCAAATCAGCATATACGCTTCCGGTTACACGATAATTCCGTGACTTTTGATTAAAATAATCAAGTTTTGCCTGGGGATTAAAGTTGGCAGAACTTGTAACATTGAAATCGTTGGGATCGCCGTAAGTGCCATCTGCATAATAAACCGGCACTATTGGCACAGCAGCATACAACTGGTGAAAAATTTCTCCAGGTATATCGTTTGATTTATTCATGGAAGCAGTAATAATATATCCAACTTTTAAGGGACTAAACACCTGGAAGTCATTTTGCAATTTTGCCGTATATCTTTCAAAACGATGATCTTCAACGAGACCATCCTGAAGTAAGTAACCCAGAGAGAAATTATAAGAAGATCGTTCCGAGCCGCCGCTCACTGAAACCTGGTGATTGGTCGTAATTGCGCTTCTTAAAACCTGGTGATACCAATCGGTGGTTCCATAGCTATTTGGATTTGCATATCTGCTTGCTACACCTCCAATAACGTCCAATTCATTAACCATTTGAGCATATTGAGGCCCGCTTGCCATTTTAACCTGGTTAGTAACTATTTGTTTACCTACATAACCATTGTAGCTTACAACTGCTTTACTATTCCGCCCTTTTTTAGTAGTAATTAACACCACACCATTAGCAGCTCTTATACCATAAATAGCTTCAGACGAAGCATCTTTTAAAATGCTCATGTTTTCAATATCAGCAGGATTCAAAAAGCTGATATCATCAAACCACACACCATCTACAACATACAAAGGATTGGCATTTCCGTAAACAGTTCCCACACCTCGTATCCTGATTTGTGGAGATGAACCTGGCGCTCCATTATTAGTAATCTGAACACCCGCAACTTTCCCCTGCAAACCACTGATTGGGTTAATAACAGACTGCTTCGAAATTTCCTCGCCACGTATCTGCGATACAGAACCAGTAACATCAATTTTTCTTTGGGTACCATATCCAACTACTACAACCTGTTCTAATTCTTTTGTTGAAGCTACAAGAGAAACCGGAATTGTGTTTCTTCCCCCCAAAGGCACTTCAAGGCGTTCATAACCAGATGAGGAAATTACAAGCGTGGAATTGGGACTGGTAACATTTAAAGAGAAGTTTCCTTTAATATCTGTGGAGGTTCCCTGTTTACTATCTTTAACTACAACAGAGGCCCCTGGTAATGGTTCGCCGGAAGCGCTATTAACCGATCCCGTAACTACGGTTTCCTGGCTAAAAGCGAGCTGTGAAATAACAGATAAAACAGATAAGGCGATAATCTTTAAATACAAGTGCCGATTCTTTATCTTAATAGGAGTTAAACTTGCGATCATATAATAGGTATTTGTTTATCGTAAAAAATCGAATATAGCAAGGAGAGGGAATTGTCAATAGTAAATATGACAAACAAACATCATAAAAAGATGCTTTAGTATTATTTATTTTTTACAGGAATATGTATACGGCCTAAGGCTTTAGGTTAAAAATCAGATTAGGTAAGTACACCCTTCATTTGCAATTTCAGTATTTTTAAAAACCTCGCAAGCTTCCTTTTCAAAATCATCCAGGGTTTCATACATGGAAGAAAAATGCCCGATAAGTAATTTTTTAACGCCAGCCTTTTTTGCAATCATTGCAGCCTCCTTAGCTGTGGAGTGAAACCGTTCAATAGCCTTTTTTTGTGAGGTATGCAGGTAGGTGGTTTCATGATAAAGCAAGTCTGCATTTCGCACCTTTTCAATTAAAGGTTCATAGTAAATCGTATCGGCGCAATAGGCATATATTTTCGGCGAAGGGAGTGCAATAGTTAGCATGTCATTTTTTATTACTTCTTTACTTTCGTTTACAAAATTTTCCCCGCGCTGTAAATTTTCATAGAATGAAGTGGGTATATTATATTTTTTAACTTCCTCAGGAACAATTTTTCGACGGTTTTTCTTTTCCCTGAATATAAAGCCCCAACATTCTATCCTGTGCTTTACTTTAAAACATTCTACAATTACCCTTGCTCCGTCTTTTATTACAGATTCATTTTGTAGTATATGAAAATTTAAATCATAAGGAAGCTGGGTGTTTGCTACACTTAACTGCAGATCAATGATATTTTTTAATTGTTCAGGGGCATAGATGTGTAATTCATTTTTTCTGCCAGTCAACCCCATGCTGCTTAGTAGCCCTATCAAACCAAAGTAGTGATCTCCATGTAAATGGGAAATAAAAATGTGGTCAATTTTATTCCGGCGGATCTTATATCGGCTCATTTGCATTTGAGTTCCTTCCCCGCAATCTATTAAAAAAGTGGTTTCATTAGTTTGCAGTACCTGGGCAGTAGGGTGACGATCGAAGGCAGGCACTGCTGAATTGTTTCCTAAAATGGTGACAGCAAACATAATTTTAATGTACGATTTACGATGTTAGATGTACGATCTAAAGAGCTTTTAATTATTCACTCTCTCCATTCATGCTCAATGTCGGTGTAGGAAATTGGCTTTTTAAAGCCGGACATTAAAAATTAGCTGTTTGCATATCCTTGTCAAAAATTCTAATATAAAACATCACACATCATATATACATTACCCGAGATACATCTGAATTATTCCATTAACTCTCTTTCTATCTCCTCCAACTGAACTATATCCCACGCTTCACTTTCGGTAGGTGCTATATTCATCATTTCAAGTAATTCAAGTTTGTCCAGGGTTTTTTCAACCGCAGTATTAACTTCGCAAATTACAAATGAAGCATTGTTATCATAAAATTTCTGTTGAATGGTAGCCACAGAGTTTGCTGCAAGTTCATCAAATTCATTAACCTCGCCCATTTTGAGCACAACATTTTTTAAATCTTTTTGCAGAAGCAAAAGCAACAGTTGATTTAGCTCTTCTGTCATATTAGCAGATAAAACTGGCTCCTGTACCGTTAAAACATGGAATTTTTCTTTGGTATCAATTTTGACTTTCATGCATTGAGTTTTTTGAATATATTAAAAAAAATTAAACTCATAAAGGTTTAACAAGTGTCATAATAAAATATGGTGCCTTGAGATTTTAATTGTTTCAAAATTGGTTTATTTGTTCATTTCATTTTTAACCTTACTTTAAATTGTTTTCAACACATGTGGATTGTTTAGATGAACTAAGACTCGAATTTATTCGTTATTATTGTTATTGATAATTAAATTGTTTTTAAATGGACAACAATTTTTCAGCTCAGGTAAAAG
>JBDSFG010000022.1:0-4366 GCA_039919615.1 Ginsengibacter sp.
TTAATAAGCTCTTTAACTCAAAAGTATTGTATAAACCACTTGAGCAAAGAGCTTATTATGGAAAGAAAAAAAGTTATTAATAACCCGGGTTCTGCTTTATTTTACCATTGCTTGCATCAACTTCCGATTGTGGGATGGGGAACAGCAAGTACTTATCGTTCCAGTTCTTTCCTGTTGCTATCATTACATCTTTTAATTTTCCTGTTCTTTTTAAATCGAACCAGCGGAGTTCTTCAAAAGACAGTTCAAGATTACGCTCATTAACGACAGCATCACGAAATTGATCTTTACTTAATCCTGAAAGGTCAGGAACTTTAGCACGCTTTCTTACAGCATTAAGGTTATCATAAGCTAATTGTGATGGCCCGTTTACTTCATTTTCTGCCTCTGCTAAAACAAGTACTAAATCCGCATACCTGTAAAGTATAAAATCATTTTCATGCCCATCTGGACTTACACCTAAAGGGTCTTTCCATTTACCTGAAAAATAGGTAGATTGCCCAGGTGCAGGATTAGTGAATGTTGTACTTAACCTATCGTCTGTTGGTGAAAATTTATTATAAAATCCATCCTGAATGAATACAAGGCCCCAGCCGCTTTCTCCATTTACTGCGTAGTGGTCATCACCGCCTAAAACTAATTTTTCCATACGCATTCCATAGCCTTCTACTCTTACAAATTGAACGGCGAATATTACTTCGGAATTGTTTTCATTAGTTACATTAAATACAGCTGCAAACTTTGATTGAAGGCTATACGGGCCATTATCTACAACCTCCTTTGCTTTAGCCGCCGCTTTAGGATATTGTTTCATTGTAAGATATACTTTGGCAAGAAATGCCGAAGCCGCCCACTTAGTTGGTTTACCTGCAGGGTTTGTTGGAGGAAGACCTGCTTCAGCATCAGAAAAATCTTTGATTATCTGTTCGTAAACCTGCGCTTCAGTGCTTCTTTCAATATAAACGTCATCGAGACGTGCTGTCAGGCTGGTACGAAGGGGCACACCGCCAAACATTTGTACCAGTACAAAATAGTTGTAAGCCCTAATAAATTTTGCTTCGCCAATTACTGCCTTGGTATAATTTGCATCACCCAGCTTACTAATTTTTGCTTCGTTATCAATAACTAAATTTGCGGTGGCGATGCTGCTGTACATGGAGTTATAAAAGTCTTTGAACTCAAAAATAGACGAGGGCGTATAAGTAATCGGATCTAATGTACCCCAGTTTGGATGTGAAATATTTCCTTCATCACTCACTGCATTTAAAATAAAATTTCCAGCTTGCTCGACTCCCGTGAACGTCTGAAAAGGTCGGTACATAGCAGCCAATGCTGCCTGAGCATCAGCTTGCGAAGTAAAAAAATTATCGGGAGTGTTTTGAGAAAAAACTTTTTCATCAAGCTTGTTACAGGAAGCAGCCATTACAATTGCTGCCAGAAAAAAGATATATGCTGAGATATGTGTTGCCTTTTTCATATTTTTTTGTTTTAATTAATTAAAAACCAATATTAACACCTATAGTATATGTTCTGTACAAGGGCAGAGTAACGATATCGATATTACGCAAAAGACTGCTTTGTGCAAAACTGTTTATTTCAGGATCAAAGCCCTTGTAACCTGTAATGGTAAGCAAGTTTGAACCACTTGCATACAGACGAACGCTTGAAATAAATTTAAGTTTAGAAGCCGGAAAATTATATCCAAGTGTTAGCGATTTTAAACGCACGTATGAGGCATCGCTAAGCGTAGCATCGGAAGGATTTTCTACACCAATGGACTGTCCGGGTGCATGATATTTGGCATCTGTATTTGTAGGTGTCCAGTAATCTAAATACGGCGCCCCTCTAAACCCTTCTATTTCGGAAAGGTTCCAAATATCTCCGCCCACAAAACCCTGTACTAAAAAGTTAAGATCAAACCCTTTGTATGATAGATTATTAGTTATTCCAAAAGTAAAATCAGGATTAGGATCACCTATCACTTCTCTGTCACCAGAGTTGATCATTCCATCATGATTTAGATCCAGTAATTTTATTGAACCTGGTTTTGCCCCGGCAAGATGAGGACTTTTATCGAGGTCCGCCTGGTCCCTGTATAAGCCCCCACTTCTGTATCCATAAAATTCACCAACCGATCTGCCTTTAATAAGAGTTACCCAGCCTGGCCTGCCTCCTACCACATCAAATGGTATAATTAGCGTATCAACACCACCTAATCCAAGATCAAGAACCTTTTGTTTGTTGTGGGCAATGTTGAAATCAATATCCCATCTTAATTTAGATTTTTCTAACACCGCAGCGTGCAGCTCCAGCTCTATTCCTTTATTAGTGATGCTTCCCACATTGTCAAAAATTGAAGCGTATCCTGTGTTAGCTGGTATAATTTTTTGCTGCAGCAGGTCGGTAGTTTTTTTAGTATAGTAATTAATGCTTCCGGTAAGTCTCTGGTTATATAATCCAAAATCAAGCCCTGCATTAAACTGGGTGGTGGTTTCCCACTTAAGATTTGGATTTGCAAGTACCGCCGGATAAAAACCAACTTGCAATTGACCTCCAATTGGATATTGAGTTGTACCTAATAAAGATTTAGTCTGAAGCGATTGAATTGCCTGGTTACCGCTTAATCCATAACTTACCCTTAATTTCAGATCACTGATATTTCTAGAATCCTTTAAAAAATCTTCTTCTTTTATCTTCCAGCTCAAAGCGCCTGATGGAAATAATGACCATTTATTTCCTTTTGCAAATTTTGAAGAGCCATCAAGACGGGCAGTAAATGTGATGCCATATTTATCATTGTAAATATTATTCAGCCTTATATAATAGGAAGACAATAAATCCTCGATTCGGGTGGTTTGTGTAGGATATTGCGTTTGCCCGGCAGCCATGTTCTCATTCTTAAGAGCATCATCAGAAAAACCTGAAGCGCCAATTCTGACTGTTCTGAATTCAGTTTGTTGATAGGAATACCCGAGCACCGAATTAAAATTATTTTTTCCAAAAGTTTTGTTTACTGTAGCAAAATTTTCTATGAGATAACTTTTAGAATTGTTACTGTTTTTGCCGGCAAGACCTCCTACAGCATAGCCATTGGCTGTAGTTTTTGAATTATAGTAAAGGTCACGAAGTGCATCATTGGTAAATACGCTTCCCCTTACTTCGAAATTTACGTCTTGGGTGATACGTGCCTTTAGTGACAAATTATTTACAAAGGTTTGTACAGTGTACCTGTTTAATATATCAGTTGCATAAGCGAGAGGATTATAGGCCAACGCAGGATTTTTCGAGGCATCGAAATTGGCAGGCTGAAAATTAAGAGAGCCATCAGGTAAATATACCGGCTCTGCCGGGTTAGCTGAAAGAGCTAATTCAAACAATCCCCCTTTTACAAAGTCACGACTGTCAGAAGGTGTGTTATCAATTTTTCCTAAACTATAATTGATGCTGTTTTCCAGCGTTAACCAATCAGACAAGGACGTTTGCAAATTTAGCCTATAATTAGCCCGTTGATATTCGCCACCAAGCAATGGGGTTTCCTGTTTTAGAAAAGAGACACTTCCTGAATATAAAACTTCTTTACCTCCGCTAAACCCTAAAGAATAATTTTGGTTTAATCCCTTCCTGGTAACTATATCTATCCAGTTAGTGCCTGCTCCTATTTTGTCAGGAGTTGGAAAAAGCCTCCCGTTAATTGTAGTGTCTCTATAAAGAGCACGCAGGCCATTTTCAATTTGAGATGCATTACTATACCTGGCATATTCTTCACCATTCATCAGCTTAATTTTACTCTTATTTAGTGATGTTTCACCAAAACTCACGCCTAGTGTTACCCGTGCTATGCCGGGCTTTCCTTTTTTGGTGGTAATAATTACGACACCATTGGCGCCCCTTGAGCCATAGATGGCTGTGGCGGAAGCATCTTTTAAAATTTCCACCGATTGAATATCGCCGGGGTTAAGCCAGTTTAAAGAACCGTTAGCATTACCCTGCTTCAAGTTACCTGATGCTGTATTTATAAGCCCTATAGGGCCGGGGGCAGCATAAGCCTCATTATCATTAATGATAGGGAAACCGTCAATTACGAAGAGCGGCTCATTAGTTCCGTTGAGTGAATTGCCTCCGCGGATACGAATGCTTGTGCCTGCGCCTGCCTGCCCTGAGGATTGGTTAATTTGTACGCCAGCAGCCCTGCCCGTAATAACCTGGTCAACGGATACCAGGGGCACTTCATCAATTTTTCTTATGTTAACAGATGTAATGGCGCCGGTTAAATCCTTTCTTCTTTGAGTTCCATAACCAATAACTACTACATCGCCCAACGTAGATGTTTTTGATGTTAACTTTACAGACAATGCCGCACCTTCCT
>JBDSFG010000064.1:0-4227 GCA_039919615.1 Ginsengibacter sp.
AAATTTTCGGGTACATCGCTATTAACAATGCGATGCGCCAAACCCTCTGCTATGGCAGTTTTACCCACTCCTGGTTCACCCACCAAAATAGGATTGTTCTTTGAGCGGCGACTTAAAATATGCAATGTTCTCCTGATCTCTTCATCCCTTCCAATTACCGGATCGAGCTTGCCATTGCGGGCCATCTCATTTAAATTTCTTGCATATTTACTTAGAACATTATATTGTGTATCTGAAGTTTGGGACGAAACAGTAGAGCCTTTACGCAGATCTTTTATAGTAGTTATCAATCCCTTTTCGGAAAGGCCTGCATCTTTTAAAATTTTTGAAGAATTTTCATTACCCTGTAAAATAGCTAATAGCAAATGTTCAACACTTACAAACTCATCTTTAAAAGTTTTTAAAGATGAACCGGCTCTCATTAGCATATTATTCATATCCCTGCTTACCGCTTGAGCCGGTTCTCCATCACTTATTACTGGTAGTTTTTTTATGCTCTCGTCAATTTTGCCTTCAACAAAATTTACATTTACATTATTTTTTTTCAGTAAAAAATCAATAATACTATCATCATCGCTTAGCAATGCTTTTAACATGTGCTCAGTTTCAATATTCGGGTTTTTTGCATTAAAAGCTATTTGCCGGGCTTTTTGAAATGCTTCCTGTGATTTTATGGTTAAATTGTTTAAACTCATATCGGTATAACTTTTCTTTATTGTCTCAAAATTTTGTCCAATAATTCATAACTGTAATTATGTCTAAAAATACTGCATCAATCTGCCTCAAATGCACGCTCATTCTAAGTTTCCTGTTATTATTACAGGTTGGTAACGCACAAAATAAGTTTGGCAAGGTACAAAATTGGCTAAATGATAACATCGAGCAATTAGGCGGCAGGGCTGTATTAATGATTTATAAAAACGGGAAAATTGTATTTAGCGAAACCAGAAATAAAATGAATAAGCGGCAAAAAATACTGAGCAGATTTATTGCCAAAAAGCAGGGGAAAGATGCAGCAGAAGCTACTCATGACTATACTGCTGCCAGCAAAATAGCTATTGCAAGCTGTAGTAAATGGCTGAGCGCTGCACTGGTAATGACGTTTGTTGATGAAGGCAAACTGAACCTTGAAGATTCTGTTGGAAAATTTTTGGCTGTAATGACTGCAAACGGAAAAGGCGGGATAAAAATATGGGAATGCCTTAGTCATTTAACTGGGATTGCAGCCGGTAGCCTTAGAGAAAGTATAGAAGAGATGAAAAACACACATTCCATGGACGAGGCCATTGAAAAAATTGCACAGCAACCAAAGGAAGGTGAACCGGGTAAAACTTTTCATTATAGTAACCTGGGTTTGCAAATTGCAGGTGCTGTAGTTGAAAAGATCAGCGGCAAAAATTTTGAAACTTTATTTGCGGAAAGAATTGCCGGGCCGTGTGAAATGAAAAACACAGATTTCGGAAAAGGAAAAGTAGCGTTACCTGCAGGTGGCGCCTATAGTACAACTGAAGATTATTTAAATTTTTTAGAAATGATATTGCATAACGGAAAGTTCAACAACAAAAATGTTTTAAGCGAAGCTGCTGTAATAAAAATGCAGCAGAATTATGCAAGAGGCGCTGAAGTAGCATATTCTCCGGCGGAAGCCTCTGGTTGGGGTTATGGTTTTGGCGAATGGGTAATGGAGGATACAGGAAAAAGATCAAATGCGGTTACCAGTCCTGGTTTATTTGGAAGTTTTCCCTGGGTTGATAACGAAAGAAATTATGCTGCAGTATTATTTTGTTTTAACTTAAAAAACAAAGGAAGAGGCGAACGCTATAAAGACTTTAAAAAATTAATTGATGAAGCCATCGAAAAATAAAAACAAGTTTATGTTATTCTTCCCTTCTTACTAATACAACTTTACTTCTATCCGATTTATACACCTGGTCAGTGAAGTTTACTAACTCGGCAAAGTCTTTTGCGGGAAAGTCTCCATTGTATTTTTCAAGTTTACGATAGTAAAAGATCTTATTTTCCAACACTTTTATTGTTACGTTATAGATGCCGAATTTTGTAATGATCGCTTCTTCTCTGGGAACAGATTCAGCTTTATAATTTGCAGGAATAGTTATTATAACAGTATCAATGTTTGTGTACTCATCATCTAATGCAATATCAAATTTACGGGCAGTATCCGGTAATAATTTAAGGTTGCTCTTGTTCAGCAAATCAGGAGAAATAAAAATTCTCTTTCCACTTACTGAGGCATAGTTATTTGCCGATAGTTCCATTTCTTCATTTACCAAAGGAAGTGATGTCTTTTCTTGCTGATAGCTAAATTTTAAAACATCGTAATTTGGTAAATCAATATTTTTCTTTAAATATTCAAGCATTTTTTCTTTTGACAAATGGTTAATCCGCTGTTCAAGTTTATCCTGCTCCATCGCCGTATAAATTGTGTTTGATTGTATTTTTACATTCCCTTCCTCATCAAGCGATGCATTTATTTTCCGGGCTTGTACATTTTCTTTACATCCATATCGCGGGGTTTTCACCAGGGCGCCTCCATTTTCATCAACTACCAGTACATACCTGTTCTGGGTAAAATAGCTTAGGTAACCTGCTGGTAAAGTTTGGCTGGTACACTCCAGCCACATAGTATCTTTTTGCAAAGGAACGGCGAGTATAACATGATTAAAATAGTCATTTGCAAAATCCGGCAGCGTAAATTTATCTTCCCTGTCTCCACCTGCTCCTGCAATAGTATAACAGGAGCGAATGCCGGCTTCTTTTAAAAGAGAATACATATAATTACTAAGCGCTTTACAATCGCCATATTTTTTCTCGGCTACGTAAGAAGCCTCAAATGGTTGAAACCCGCCAATACCCAACTGAATGCTAATGTATCGTGTATTATCCTGCATGTATTTGTATAGTAAAGCAATTTTTTTCTTCACATCAGTTACCCCATCAACAATCCGGTGCACCTCCTGCTTAATATTTTGCGGCAAAATATCTCTTCCGGCATTTAATGAATTTTGAAACTTACCGAATGATTGCCACGAAGACATGTTCCCCTGCCATCCACCATATTTAAAATCATTGGGTGCAAAAAATATTTTAGGTGAAATTTGATGCAGGTAAGGCTGATAAGGCTCGTTTATGATTGCGGGAAGATTTTTTAATTCTGCTGTATAAATATTTTTCCCCTCTGCAGTTGATTTTTTTACGGGGGTTGGAAGATTAAAAGACTTGTATCGTAAATCTATTTTTTCCGGAACGGTTATTTGAATGCTGCTGGACTCAACTGCATAAAATTCATTTGGCCTTGGAGACCAATCAGGAATTGCCAGGGAACCATCAAATTCTGTTTCAATAATATACTCAACAGTAAATGGATATAATTTATAATTGAAGCTGTGGTATTTAATTCTGCTGTCTTCGTATAAACTAAAATCACTTATTGCACTTTGATCAATAATATCTGATTTTTTCAGGCTCTTTATTTTTTTACCATCCGCATTAAATAATGTTCCTTCAATGGAACTTATAGTATGTTGGCGGTTATAAAATTCGTACAGGGCTGAGTAGCGATCTGCGTTTTCATTGAGGATCGTCAGTGCGATTTTTTTGTACCCTTTTGATCTTTCAAGACTTATGATCTGAAATTTTATCTCTTCATAACGCTTAATAATGTTGGCATTTTTTAATAACTCTTTAGGAATATTCAACACGCTATATGTTCCTTCTGCTGCCCATCCGGAAAAATTAAATATTATTGCAAGTAAAAAAAAAATTGACTTCATATGCCTGCTTTTATTTCTTTTTTAATACAATCTGTTCATTTTGTTTTTTAACTATGTGGCCAAAAAATCCTCTCAGGCCTTCATAATCTTCAGGCATAAAATTGGCTCTTGTAAAATATATCCTTGAATGCAGATATATAGCATCACCCTGCTTTTCAATAAGATATTCAAAATAGCCTTCACCTTCATTAAAAGAAACTTTGGCTGATTTAGGTAACTCATCAACAACATAACCGGTTGGTATATACATGATAAAAGTAAAAGTTTCATCTGAAGTATACGGCATTTCTACCGGGTATTTTCGCTCTAAAGATTTAAAAGGGTTCTCCTTGTATGCTTCAGTAAGCATTGGATTCATATATATTATGTCATCCCCGGAATTCTTTATTTTAAAATCGTAATGCACTTTTACAGAATTTTCCAAAAGCTTTAATGA
>JBDSFG010000072.1:0-10631 GCA_039919615.1 Ginsengibacter sp.
ATTTTAATTTCATCCGGGATTTTATATACCAGGTATCCAGTGCGATCATTGAATACGAGGGAACGATTTATCAATATGTTGGCGATGAGGTGGTAACATCATGGCTGTTTGAAAAAAATAATACCCGCAAATGCCTGGCTTCTATAATTCATGCAAGAAGAAATATTCAAAAGAAAAGTCAGCACTTTAGAAGGGAATACGATATGGTGCCTGAGTTTAGAGTGGGAATTCATTTGGGCGATGTGACCGTTGGAGAAATCGGTGTTATAAAAAAAGATATTGCCATGAGCGGCGATACCATGAATACAACCGCAAGAATACGAAGCGCCTGTAATGAATTAAATCATCATTTTATAGTTTCACGGGATTTTATCGAAAATATTGACCTGAAAGAGTGGCAAAGTGAAAGCCTTGGCATAGTTGATCTTAAAGGCAAGGCAACCGGAATTGAGCTGTTTACACTTAAAATATAAATTGAGTAAATAAGAAGAAAAATATTTGCCGAAGTACTTTAATATTAGTCACTTTATGAATTTAAGAGGTGAATTGAACCCGTTGTTGGTGTTTTGTGCAGCGGGCTTTTGTAGCCCGGCTTCACCAACAACAGCACTAGGCCATCCAATGCGTAAGAAAGCAGAACTCATCCACTCCGGTTTCATAAAATTTAGCTGATGAATATTGAGCCCGTTGTTGGTGTTTTGTGCAGCGGGCTTTTGCGGCCTGGCTTCACCAACAACAGCACTAGGCCATCCAATGCGTAAGAAAGCAGAACTCATCCACACCGGTTTCATAAAATTTAACTGATGAATATTTATACTCTTCAGGATAAGAACGTAAGCCTGCTACAACAGGATTATAGTGAATGTATTCCACCTTTTGAATGAACATTTCTTTTGTTACTAAATCTACACTTAAAGGATTGCGCTCCCATATTTGATATTTCCTATCCTTTGCACCCACGTAAAACTTATCCAAAACAGCCGAGTGATTTTTTTGCAAATCTCTTTTAATTGTTTGAGAAGTAAACTTTAAGAAATCACGCTGAACATCTTCTCTTTCATGACCATCCTGTAGCTGCCATATCAAATGTATGTGATTGCTCATTATAACAAACGCATTTACGGCTATCCGTTTTTCTTTCACCATAAATTTAAGGCTGTTAATTATTACATCTTTATATTTCTCCGGTTTTAAAAGATGCTGCCATTCTAAAATGGTAGCAGTGAAATATTGAGGGGAGTTTGTTATGATGTTGAAAGACTTTTTACTGATACTAAGTTATCTAAATTAATCAGTGTGCCGGATTAGTTTATTTCATAACTCCATTCTGGTTGTTGGTGATTGCCAGGCCGCAGAACCCTTCCGCACGAACACGCAACAACGGGGGCGTCGGGCTTCGGAAGACCAGCAATGGCTAAATTAATCAGTGTGCCGGATTAGTTTATTTCATAACTCCATTAATTTTTGCTAAGTAATTATAAATTTAAATGATGTTGATTTGTTTGCAAATTGTTTGCAAATTTGGAAAAGTTACTTTAAAAAGATTAAAGCTATTATTTCAATACCTCCTCTTAAAAAAAGTTTCCGACAAATGCAATTCGTGAAAGTATTCTCTTATAATCGTTTGAAACTTAGATTAGTCAACCAAGAATTGTTTGTAAAAAACAATAAAAAACCCCGTCAATCAGACGAGGCTACTTTGTGGGAGCACACGGGTTCGAACCGCGGACCCTCTGCTTGTAAGGCAGATGCTCTGAACCAGCTGAGCTATGCTCCCTATTTGGGAGTGCAAATATATGTGAGGAACATAACTTTAAAAAATAATTTGATGCCTCCAATAAAAATTAATAAAATAGTCTGACTTTTAAAGTTGTAAACTTTTAAGTAAGAAACTAAATTAATGGCAACTGCAGGCTATTCAGGTACGCCACTTGAAAAAAAGCTTGGCATTAAAGCGGGCTTTAAAATCAGGTTGATAAATCAGCCGGATTATTATTTTGATTTATTTACAGATATGCCTGAAAATATAAAGATCAGCAGCGATAAAATAAGTAAGAAAAACCTGATTCATTATTTTACAAAACAAGCTAACGACCTGCAAAAGAACATCACGATAATAAAAAATGAGATTGAGCCAAACGGTATTATCTGGATTTCGTGGCCAAAGAAGGCATCAAAAATTGTAACGGATCTAACGGGAGATATTATTAGAAATATTGCATTAGCTAATGGCCTTGTAGACATTAAAGTTTGTGCTGTTGATGAGGTCTGGTCGGGCCTCAAATTAGTTATTCCTTTAAAATATAGAAACAAGGTTGAATCAACATCATGTTAAATACATTACGTCTTATTGCATGATTCAATAATTTTTTTATTTTTACGTTAAGCGTTTAACCATTTTCCAATGAAGAAGTTATTTATTTTTTTAATTTTAGCTGTAACTGCAGTTAGCGCTTTTCCCCAAAATTCATTTGTTGAGATAAAAAAAGCTTCCTTAAAATCTCCTGATATTTTCATTTCTGCGGAAGATACAGTGCGTAAACAATTTGAGGCGAAAGGTTTACAATGGCCTGCTAAGTTTGTGTATATCCGTTCTTTTAAATATGATGCGAACCTGGAAATATGGGTAAAAAATGCTGCGAAAGATCAATACAAACTTTTTAAAACATATAAAGTTTGTATGCAAAGTGGCACGATGGGGCCTAAAAGATTACAAGGTGATTACCAGGTACCCGAAGGTTGTTATTACATTAATGAATTCAATCCAAACAGTAATTATCACCTGGCCCTGGGATTAAATTATCCGAATGCCTCTGATAAAATTTTAAGCGATTCTTTAAGGCCGGGCGGGGATATTTATATTCATGGAAGCTGTGTTTCTGTAGGCTGCATACCTGTTACAGATAAGCAGATTGAAGAGATATATGTTATTACAAGCTATGCAAAAAACAATGGCGAAGAGTTTATCCCCGTCCATGTTTTCCCAATAAAATACGATCAGAAAAAATCTCTTGAATATTTACAAGCCTCGGCCAAAAATAATCCTGCATTAGAAAAGTTTGCCCTCAAGTTAAAACCGCTGTTTGACCGTTTTCAGGAAACAAAACAATTACCTATAGTAATGATTGATAAGAAAGGTGAGTACATAGTTAATTAACTTTAAATGACACGATAAAAGGTCAACAGTTAATAACATCATTATTGATATTCACCCCATCATTTAACAATTGATTTGGCCGTTCAACAGGTCAGCTATTTCATAAGCACCTGTATCGTATCTTCTGTTTTTTGTTCAAGCACTATTACTTTACTTTTTGTTAGTTTATCAATCAGTTCTTTTGTATAATGGCGTATGGTAAGAAGGGTAAGGTTTTTTTCTACCTGAACCTCAAAAATTAATGATGCCTTCAATGCCAGCTTTTCAATTTTATCAGGTATATCATCAAGGCAACAAAATATGCTGATGGCGCCGTTCTGCGTGAGGTTTGGCCT
Organism: Ginsengibacter sp.; assembly: GCA_039919615.1. Lineage (GTDB taxonomy): Bacteria > Bacteroidota > Bacteroidia > Chitinophagales > Chitinophagaceae > Ginsengibacter. The sequence continues at coordinate 3,493 of JBDSFG010000072.1, forward strand.
TATCCTTGTTTCTGCAAAAATTTCATAAAGCCTGCTTACAAGTGTTTCTCCAACAAATGAAAAATCTTTAGAACTTAGCTTCAGCAACACCTGGTTAGATTTCAACACTATCATGGGCGGCAGATTATGTATAAGTTCTTTGCCGATCACTGTGCCAGGCAAATCAGGTTGTAAAAAACATTTTACATAAAGAGAAATATTTTTATTTTGTAATGGTTTTATCGTTTTTGGATGTATTACCTGGGCGCCATAATATGCCATCTCAATAACTTCATCATAGCTAAGTGCAGCAATAAATTTTGCATTAGCAAACTCACGCGGATCAGCATTCAGCACGCCTTCTACATCTTTCCAGATAGTGATTGTATCAGCATTAAGCATATTGGCGAAAATAGCTGCTGAATAATCGCTTCCTTCACGCCCTAAGGTAGTGCTTTCATTTTCATCTGTGCTGCCAATAAAGCCCTGCGTTAAAACAATATTTCCGGATAAAAATAATGGCTGAACAATATTGTCTACCTGTTTTTGCGTAAAATCCCAATCAAGATTTGCATCCCTGAAATTATCATCAGTTCTAAAAATATCTCTTACGTCTATCCAGGTATTTTCAATACCATCCTCATTTAAAAAAGAACTTACAATGGAAGTGGATAACAGTTCACCTGCACAAACAATCTGGTCGTAATAATAATTGTAATCTTTAACAGGCTTATCGTGCAGCAGCCATTCCACTTCAGTAAAAAAAGCGACCAGTTTTTCTTCAGCTTGTTTCCTGTTTAGCGTTGTCAAATATTTTAATGTGGTAAGATGGGATTGTTTTATTACGCTGAATAGTGAAAGTGCTTCTTCTTTATTTCCGGCGCTAAATGTCTGGGCTACTTTTTCCAAAGCGTTAGTAGTTTTGCCCATAGCAGAAATAACAACTAGTATTTTTTCATTCTTGTATTTTCTCAGAATGTTACTAACGTGCTTTATTCTTTCAACAGAGTTTACACTGGCTCCGCCAAATTTAAAAACCTTCATTGCTGATATGCCGATTAAGAATTATTTAAACTAAATACAAAGTGAGCAGGTGGCTCTCCATTGCCTGTATCTTTTTCAGATTGACTTTATAAAATTGAAACTTGAAAATAAATTTTCCACCCACTATTTTATCTTTTAAATCCCATCTATACCGCAATCGCAGTTAAGGCAAAAATCCGTTTCATATTATCCAAACACTCTTCTCAAAATCTCTGTTACCCGTGCAACCGGATCTCTGCGGATTTTTTGTTCTTCCAGGCCTATATGATAAAATAGTCCGCTAAGTGTTTTTTCTGTTACGTATGCTGTTAAGTTAGTATTTACAGGTGTTTTGCTAAACTTATTGTATAATGTAAACACGTCATTCCAATATTTTGTGGCATTAACATTTGTAAGTGAGCGTTGAATAACGGGCTTAAACTCATTGGTAAGTTGTATGGTGGTTGTACGTTTTAAATATTCAGTCGCTGCAAAATCACCGCCTTTCAAAATGGCTAACCCATCCTGGATGCTCATACTTTTTATGGAGTTCCATAAAATATCTCCCACATGTTTGCTGGCATCCTCGGCTGCCCGGTTCATTGATAAAACTGCTTTATCAACTGATTTACCCAACCCGATATCCCGCAATGCTTTTTCTACTTTAACAGCCTCGGGCGGCATAACTATTCTGATGATATCATCGCCAAAAAATCCATTTATCAGGGAAAGCCTCCTGGTACTTGTATCCGTGCCTACCCTCAAAGCTTCTTTAAGGCCTTGTACAATATCCGCGTTATTTAGAGTTATACTTCCAATTGAACCATTACCGGATGAACCTAAGATTTGTTTGGCTGTCTCGCATCCCGGAAGTGTAATTACGAATAAACATATAATTACAAAATACTTTTTCATAAAATAAATTGATTGGTTTTAAATTAATGCTATTTAAGCATCTCTGGTTGTAATCAGGTGTAAATTAAACCACAAAAATCAACAATGCTTTAATAATAAGTTTCTCACAAAACACTTCTATTATAAACTATTAATAAGATTGCAATATCAGGTGCAGGGATGGTGGGCAGCATTATAGCTAATGATCTATCCAAAAATTATTATTGATCTCAACTGATATTAATTAAATGCTTTATCAATACCGGAATTTAAAAGAATATCAATAAGAGCGACTTGAGCGATTACAATAAGTAAAAATTCCTTTTTAGGGTCCTTTGGGTATGTAATAATTACTGTTTTATTAAACGTAAAGTTTTTATCTCTTTTGCTTCTCCTATTTTTACACTGTAAATGCCGGCTGGCAAATTATTAATTAAAACTGAATTTTTTCCTGATGTGAGTTGTTGAGTTTTTACTGCTGTCCCCATCGTATTATATATTATAAGCGTTTTGCCGGTTAAGTCTGCACCATTATTTGGTTTTACATTTATATAGTTTGTTGCAGGGTTAGGGTATAAGGAAATATCATTTTTAATTGCACCTGTGCTATTAGGGTAAACAGGAACACCATCAAAGGAGACACCTTCTTCAGGGGAAGGGCTGTTACAAACTAATGAGTTTAAAAATGAATTTCTTGCGTTGCCTGCGGCAAACATACTTCTCATTTTGGCTGCCTGGCCATGTGTAAACATACTCATACATCCATCATCAGTAAAATCCATAAAATCCATAAACAGGTCGCCATTTGCATCTTTAGAACAGCTACTGATGTGGGGAAATGAAGGGCAGCCATTATTGTAAGATCTTTGCGGAGGCGTGTCGTCAACTTTATCATCGCCGCAAAGGGCATCTCCCCATAAATGCAATAATCCAAGCCAGTGGCCTATTTCATGGGTTGCAGTGCGGCCTTTATCAAATGGCGCTCTTACAATGCCTGTTGTTCCAAACACATCATACTGAATTACAACGCCATCTTTATCTGCAGGGCTTCCCGGTAAAGAAGAATAACCCAGGCTTCTTCCAAATAAATTACAAACCCAAATATTCAAATATCTTTTTGAATCCCATACATCATCTCCTCCTGAAGCCGAAAATTTCATTTGATCGTTGGCAGTCCAGTTGGCTGTTTTTGTGTATTTGTGAATGATACCGGTTGTTGGCTTACCAAATGGATCTGTTTTAGCAATACAAAAAGTAATTCTGGAATCCGCAGAAAGAGAAGCAAAAGCCGCGGGTATTTTGCTTATGTCATTTAGTCTTCTGTAATCTTTATTTAAGCTTTCTATTTGCGACATAACCTGTGCATCACTGATGTTTTGCGTGCCGCTGTTAAACAAAACATGAATTACCACCGGAACTACAATAACTTCTGCCGGAAGGGTATCTCTTAAAGAAAGGTTTTGTATGGGAGATGTTGTATATGGCACAGGCACGTGTTGAGCGCTGCACGGAAATATTATACAAAATACCAAGAGGGAAAAAATAATTTTCATGACCTGCGAATAAAAAATTAAACATCAAAATGATGTGATAATAAATATTACAGGCTAATCATATTCTAAGAGGGTGATAAATACAAAGGATGGTGGAGAACTCAAATTAACACCAATGCTAAACTTTCGGAAGATACTTTTTTTGGCGTATTAACCGGTGACAGGGGTGTAGAGAGTGCAAATAAAATACAAATACCTGATACCTCAAAGCAATTGCTAATTTCTTTTATAAATCAGTTAACAAACAAACGCAGTGCGTTTACTATTTTTACAGGCTTAAAAGCTATTTATTTTGAATAATTTATATTTAGTTGTAGCCGCTTTATGGTTTATATCATGCTCATCAAACAACTCTAATGATGATAAAATTGAGTATGATTCAACAATAGTAAATAATTTACCGGCACCACAACCTATTACATTTAGTATTGATGCTGTTTATCCGCACGACAAACAGGCTTTTACGCAAGGGTTGCAATTTTATAACGGCAAACTATATGAAGGCACCGGTGAGCCGAATCAAAGTACTTTAAGAATAGTAGATATAAAATCGGGCACTCCCGAAAAAAAATATTTGATTAAAGATCCGGCGATTTTTGGAGAAGGCGTCACCATATTTAATAAAAAAATTTACCAGCTCACGTGGGAAAACAATAAAATATTTGTTTATAATCTGGATAATATTTTCAAGCCTGTTGATACTTTAAACTGGCAATATCCGGGTTGGGGATTAACTAACGATGGTTCAAAACTTATCATAAGTGACGGAACTGATAAGCTTTATTACGTATTGCCAGATGAAGAGAAAAATAACATGAAGTTGTTGAAGATATTATCGGTCTCAGATAACAGAGGAATGGTAGACAGCCTCAATGAGTTAGAGTATATCGATGGTTTTGTTTATGCCAACAGGTGGTATACCAATGATATTGTAAAAATTGATACGGCTAACGGGCATGTAATTGGCAAAATTAATATGACAGGTCTTTTGCAGCAGTATGCACCAACTGATGTTATTAAAGACGGAGATGTACTGAACGGAATTGCTTACGACAGTGCAACAAAAAAGCTTTACATCACTGGTAAAAACTGGCCGAAAATGTTTGAAATAAAATTGAATTGAATACATTTAAGATTTTAAGTTACTTACCCATTATATAGATAATTGAACTACATTCTTCTTTATTTTTTAAGGCTTTATAATTAGACATCATTCCCACCCAAAGTGATTTTAAAAAATTATTTTTCCCTGATTTGTATTTTTCGCTAAGTATACTTACATAAAAACTATCAAACCACATTGGCTTTACAGATTTCAATTTTAATTTATGTGCTATTAATAAATTTATCATCGCATCTGGTGAGAAATGGTATAGATGGCGTGGTACATCATAAGCAGCCCAGTATTCTTTATAAACCTTCTGGTCATAAGAAGTATAATTGGGAACAGCAATAAAAAGCCTGCCGTTTGGTTTTAAAAGCAATCTTAACTGGTGAATGTATTCGTGCAGCTCATGTACATGTTCTAAAACATGCCACATAGTAATAGCATCAAAAGTTTCAGGTGGTAATGTAAAAAGTATTTCCTCAGATTGAACATTTAAATCGTAAAGCTCTTTTGCCTTTGCCCTGGCAGATTCATCAGGTTCTAAACCGGTTATCTTCCAGCCTGCCTGTTGCATAGTATGCAAAAAAGAACCCGTTCCGCAACCAATATCTAATAACTCTCCATTACTTATGCCGGTGATTTTTTTTATTAAATTCTTTTTAACAATCAGTGTTCTTTTTCGCACTTTGTGATAAAGTGAATTGATAAAACCTTGTTCGGTGTTACTATGCGAGATATAGTTTTCAGATTTATAGTAAGCGCCTATTTCATTTTTGTCAGCAACAAACTGGGTAAATCTAAGTGTACAAATATTACATTGCCATATTTCAAATTCTTCATTTGAAACTGTATAATCCCTGGCTTTAAGATTGAAACTAATATTCTTGCTTTTACAGGATGGGCACTCAGTGCGTACGATCTTCATCAATTTTTTTTGTAAGAAACCTTTTGAATTTTATTTTGGAGTAAAAGCTCCAAATTGTGATTAGTAGAATATTATTTTGAAAGACCAGCATGTGTTTCTCCGGCAGTTTTAACCGTAAAATGACTTCTGTTACCAATTGATGAAGGTGAAAATTTGTAATTATAAAAACTATAAAATAAAATTACTACCCCAATTATAAAGAGCGTCAAAGCCCAAACATACCAGGCTCTTTTCTCAACAACTGCTTCCCCGCTGTAATATTTATTCATCTCCGCTGAAGTTGTTTGTATATCGCCAACCAGAACAGCATGTTCTGTATGCTGATGTAATACACGATCTGCAGGTACTGCCTTATAAAAAGAAATATTATCTGCTCTTGAAAAACTAATAATATCTTCTTCATTTTTTTGCAGGCAGCCAAATGTTTCAAAACAAAATTTCTCTCCTGCATTAACTTTCTCCTTCCATTCTTTACAAAAAAGATCCAGTTCTTTTTCGGCAGCGCTTTCCGCAATATTTTTCTTTAAGGCTAGATATTTTACGAGTCCATATGTAGTTGATAAAATTGCTTCTTCTGTGAAAACCAATTCTTCTGACGGTGGCAATATTTGTTTGTTTACAATATCGGTTTTCGCAGCTCTGGTCTCAAAGGTAAAAACACCAAAGTAGGGCAATTCACATTTGCCGGTTTGTACTAAATAAGATATTATAATTGAGAGCATAATTGCAGACGCAAAATACAATTTGCATTTAATAAAATCAGCAGCGCATTAAAAATGCATAATAACACCCCCAATAACGTTGAGGCCATAAACAGGGTAATTATTCCAGCGTTCGTATTTTCTATTAAGCAGGTTATTAAAATCTAACCAGGCGCTAAATTTATTGGTTAGCTTAAATTCTGCGCCGGCGCTAATGTCAATTCCCCCCTTTAATTTCTTTTCAATATTGTTTTTTAATAACACAGGCACCTGGGAAAAGGCAAATATATCACCCTTGAACAATACCTGTTTAAAAGCATTCCATCTTACTGAACCAGTTGCTTGTATAGGAATAAGATGCCAGGCATTGGCATTATTTTTTAAGCCCGAATAAGTGTTTAAATCCAATGCCGCTGTAAGCGTAAATTTATCCTGGCTTACATAATTTATATCTCCATGAATTTGAAGGTTATTCATTTTACTTTCATTACTAATAGCAAAACTTTTACCATCTGAGGTATCATTTACAAACAAAGGCATATCATTATAAGTGATAAAGGCGGCTTTGGTATTAAAGCTGAAATGTTTACCCAGGGTAGCTTTTATACCTCCATAATACTGAGTTTCTTTAGTGTTTAAAAGAGATGCAGGGTCTTGCATATAGGGATTTAGTAAACTCAGCGAGCGAAAAGAATTTTGTATGAACCTGCCAACCCAACCGAACTGTACCATTAAAACATTGTTTTGCAATTGCGCTTCTCCATAAATGTTTGGTAGTACGCTTAGTTCATTATTACTCCAGCTTGGTGTTACGCCTCCATGAAAGGTAAATCTATCAGAATAATAGATCAATTCCGGCGCAAGCTGTACCAGGTTATTATTTACTTTGATTTCTGAAGGCCCGGTTTTATTAGACAGACTGTTAATTTCAGCACGGCCGGTAATTTTAAATGCTA
>JBDSFG010000359.1:0-5741 GCA_039919615.1 Ginsengibacter sp.
AAAGATGATTCGATTACGCTTAAAACGCTTCGGGAAACTGCAAAAGCATTTGATATGCAGTTGGTGTATGGATTTATACCAAAAGATGGTTCTTTAGAAGCATTTATAGATAGGAAAGCAAAAGAACTGGCTGCGCAGATTGTCAAACGTACTTCAAATACCATGAAGCTCGAAGACCAGGAAAATTCAGCGCAAAGAATTGAAAAAGCAATAGAAGAAAGAGCAATAGAGATTAAAAACCAAATGCCTAAAACATTGTGGGATTAGATTTAGAATATGTGGATGGACAAACTCCTCTCAATGAAGATGAGAAAGAAGGTTTGCTTATTTCTACAATTGCTACCCGTGGAGAACTGGATGAGTTTGAACAGCAGAATATTGAAAAAGCTATTTTGTGGTCGTTAAAACGTTCATTTAAGACTGATGCAATATTCACCGAAAAATTTATTAAAGATGTACATAAGAGGATGTACGGCGATGTATGGGCATGGGCAGGTGAGTTTAGAAAAACAGATAAGAATTTAGGCATTGATAAATGGCAAATACCAACAGAGTTGAGAAACCTTTTAGATGATACAAAATTTTGGATAGCTAAGAATGTTTATCCTCCTAAAGAAATTGCAGTTCGTTTTAAGCACCGCATTGTAAGCATTCATTGTTTTGCAAATGGAAACGGAAGGCATGGCAGGTTAATGGCAGATATTATTATTGAAAAAATTTTTAAGCAGCAAATATTTACATGGGGAGCTGGTAATTTGATGAAGCCCGGTGATGCAAGGGCAATTTATTTGAAAGCAATAAAAGCAGCAGATGCAGGTAATATAAAACCATTAATAAAATTTGCAAGTTCTTAGAATATTGTTTTAATAATTATAAAACTAAACATCATGGCTTTAGAAATTGAAATAAAAGGTAACAAAATCAAAGCACCGCTTAAAGGAAGCGATGTTTGGCGTGCGCTAAAACCTGAAGAGTAAGTAAGGCAGGGTTATGTTTGTCGGTTAGTTAATAATTATGGTAGTTCCTGGCAGCTTCCGGAAATGGACGGTAAAGAAAAGCCGCATACTTCTTTTTTAAAATTTACGGCTCACTCATTTAAAAAATATTTGCAAATAAATAATTCACAACTTTTGAAATTATATGCTGTGGATGCAACTAATAAACAGTATGAATTTTGGCAAAGAGATTCTTTACCATTTGAATTATTAAATAAAGAAGCTACTAACCAAAAGCTTGACTAAATCCACAACAACCCAACTGCTGAGCATTGGAAATTATGCAAAGAGCCAGCTGATTATTATTACTCTTCTGCAAAATTTTATGAAACTGGTATAGATGCCTTTGGATTCTTAAAACATATTGGAGAGGTGATTTAGTTTGTTGCTGATAGCAGTGTTTATGCAGGGTTCGTGCGGACGAATCCCGGCAGTAGTTTGATGTGGCATTGAACTAACGCCAGAGTCTGTTGTGCTGCATTTGAATTAATTGTAACTTTAAAATAAAATGCCTGTTAATACTTTAAAGGAAAAGCTTATCGACAAGATAAAACAGACTGATGATTCAGCGCTGCTGGAAGAGGCATCTGCTCTTTTTGAACTACAGGAACCCGAAACTATTTATACTATCAATGAAGAGCAGGCAATAGCCATTAAAGAAGCAAAGGAGCAGATCAAAAAAGGGCAAACACTCAGCAATAATGATGCAAACAGCGAAGCTGACAAATGGGTAAACGAATAACATGGACACGCCGGGCTCACAACGACAGGCAAGAAATTCTTCTTTATTGGAAACATCGAAATCAATCTTCTACTTACAGTAAAAAATTAAATAACCTTTTTAAGACCGCCATAAATCTTATTACTATTCATCCCAACATCGGCAGGAAAACAAATATTGAAAGAGTAAGAGTAAAACTGGTAAGAGATTACCTGCTATTTTATGAAATTGATGAAGAAGAAATTTTCATTCTCACAATATGGGATAACAGGCGGAATCCCAAAGATGCGCCTTACAATATGTAAGTTCCGACAAACAGAATCAAAATCTGTCTACCTATAAACATCTGCTTACAAGCAAAGTTTTTATAATTGAGAACCCCCGGCTTAGTGAAAGATTTTGTTTCTTATGAACATAGCAGCGCTCAGCCTCCGTGGGTGTTCGCTAAATTATCAGTAAGCTGCACTCACACCCTTGAGAGCCGCCGTCTGGTCTTCGACCAACGGCCAAACAGCACGAGGTAAAAAGTTTAATTAGATTAGTGTAATGAAAACAGAATATTCTTTTCATGCATCACAATTTTTTACAGCAACAATTTACGAATGGCAACCAGTTTTAGCGGATGACCAATATAAAAATATTATTATAGAGAGCTAATTGGTAAAGTAAATCCATCCGGCAAATTTCCTTTTACTTTTCCTGTTGCATTAAATGAGTCGCCTGCGCATAACTTAAATACTTTTCCCGGGGAGAATCTTGTTACTAATTATAAAGAAGGTATCCTCGTTGGTTATCGTTGGTATGATACAAAAAAGATCACGCCATTGTTTCCCTTTGGTTACGGTTTGTCTTATACCAATTTTGATTATGCGGCATTACATACAGGCAAAAAAGTATATAATTTTAATGAGACTTTAACTGCATTTAATGAGACTTTAACTGCAACAATTAAGATAAAAAATACCGGCAAGTTAGCTGGTAAAGAAACGGTTCAGTTGTATGTAAGCAAGGCCAGCTCTGCAATTGAAAGGGCAGAGAAGGAATTAAAAGCCTTCAAAAAAGTTATGATTCCTGCAGGCGGTGAGGTAACGGTAACATTAAATATCCCCGTTAAAGACCTCGCTTATTATGATGAGAAATCAATGAAGTGGGTAGTTGAGCCCGGAACTTATAAACTTCTTGCCGGTACATCATCACAGGATATCAGGGCAACGGAGACTTTCAATATTATTGGCGATAAATAATGATTCATAATTCAACAATAACTTATTTATATATTCTCTGCACCAAAAAAATATGAGCAAAATCAAAGTGATAATAATTACTTGTGCTACGGGAAGATCTCTCTCAAAAGTTTAACAGATAGCCGCAAGATTCGTGGACCCATGGAGTCCGCCTCAAAAATGATGATCGCTCAAAATAATATCTTCTGAATGTATTTTAATCCTGTTGGCTATATCTAAAGATTAGGATTAAATTTTTCGTGAGGTAGTGGCAAAAAAAATCCTTGTATGCATTCTTTATTTAAAACACAAATCTGAATATGTAATCTTGAAGTTATAGCAGAGCCGGGATAAGCTTCATCTCCTTCAGGAAAAGCGCATCTAATTGTATCATATGGTTTAATTCCTTCCTCCTTGTTTGATTGGTGAATATATTGTATCACCCCCTCGCCGCGGTTCGTGTCTTCACGAATCGCAATAACACTGCTTAATTGAAATGGGTTATATTTAAACGATGCCTGTTACTAATGAACGTAAATCATCTGTTGAAATTGGCAAACTTTATTTTTGGACTGCCACAATAAATAACTGGTATAAATTATTGAATGACGAGGCCTTAAAAGAAGTTATTATTTCTTCATTGAAATAGCTATCCGAAAAAAAGAAAATAGAAGTATATGCTTTTGTCCCGATTAATCGGGATGCCTAACCATGTACATTTTATCTGGCAGATGCTAGAAATGAATGGCAAAGAAATGCCACATGTTTCATTTTTAAAATTTACTGCTCATGCTTTTAAGAAACACTTGAAATTGCATAACCCTAAACTTTTGGAATTATTTAAAGTAGATGCCATTAATAAAGAATATGAATTTTGGCAAAGAGATTCTTTGGCATTTGAATTAATGAAAAAGGAAACCATTTTGCAAAAGATTGATTATATACATTACAACCCAACTGCTGAACATTGGAAGTTATGTAATGAGCCAGCTGATTATAAATATTCCTCTGCAAAATTCTATGAAACAGGTATTGATGAGTTCGGGTTTTTAATACATATTGGAAGTGTGTTATAGCAGTCCTTGTGCTGGTTCGAGGGGACTCGAACCAGGGCGGAGGAACCCGGGCAGTGGTTAATATTTCAATAATCAATGAATGCAAATCTAAAGGACGTGAATGCAGGGTTCGTGTGACACGAACCCGGGCATTGGTTACCTCACAAGACCAACATTGGCAAGAAAAATAATTAGAGAAGCTAAAAAATTATTCTCGGTCAGCCTCTGGACTAACCAAAGCAGAGAAGGACTTGTCAGACATTTTGAGCCAAAACACTTTAAAGATTTGTAGATTGAGTGTATGATAATCTACAGTGTACATGTGTATCGGGGTTTCACGTAAAGATTTTTTTTGTGATAGGTAATAAGGTGAAACCCCCAATAGGAAGTGAAATGTCACCAGCCAGGTGAATTGGCAGGTCACGCCGGGAGCAACCGCCAATTTTTTATTTTGTCCAAAATATTTTTAGTAACACTTTTTTATTAAGTAATACTTTACTATATTTGTGATATAAAAAGTTATTATATGGAAACTTCAATTTTGACAACTAAGGGGCAATTGCTTATTCCGAAGCGGATTAGAACCAAGTATGGTATTAAATCAGGAGTGAAGGTGGCATTCCTTGAAACTCCGCAAGGGGTTATTATTAAACCTATGGATGCCGCCTATTTTGAAAGCTTCGCTGGTTTGTATAAAGATTCTCTCCCCTCTACTGACGAGTATTTAAAGATGAAAAAAGAAGAAATACAGGTGGAGGAACAAAAAATCACCAGAACGTTTAAAACAAGAAGTAAGTAATGAAAAAAATTGTATTTGATAGCTATGCTTTAATTGCTTTCTTTAGAAAAGAACCGGTTTATGAAGTAGTAAGAGACCTATTGGTAAAAATTGCTAACAATGAATCAGAAGCGTTTATGTGTTCAGTGAACGTTGGAGAAATTTATTATATGCTTGTAAGAAAAGCAAATATTAAAATCGCTGAGGCCGCCCTGGCATCTTTAAAGCAATTTCCTATTCATTTTATTGACCCAGATTTTAAATTATGTATGGAAGCAGCCGCCTTAAAAGCAAAATATAGTTTTAGCTATGCAGATGCTTTTGCAGCAGCCTTAACTATTAATAAAAAAGCAACGCTTATTACGGGTGATAAAGAGTTTGGAGTTTTAACTGGAGAAACAAATTTTAAAGTGAAATATTTATGATACTATATTTTAACTTACGAACTACTTAATGAAATGAATAAAGAAAAGTCGCAAATAATATTTGAAACAAAATTGTTTTCCATAAGTATCAGAGCTAAAAATATTTTAAGAGCAGTGCGATTATTAAAATTTGAAGATTTTTATGGATACTTTATTGAGAGTCAGAAATGTATAGATTTTAAAAAAGTAAGAAATTGCGGAGCTGGAACAGAAAAAGAATTAAATGAATTTGTGACAGGGTTTATCAAAGAAAATAAATATGAGAACTTATTTGTTGATACAAATCCGCCCTCACTTCTCGATTCTCAACCATTAGAAATCACACCAAAGGCTAAATTTGAATTTCAAAAACAATTTGTTTCTTTAAACGTTAGAGCTAAGAATGTTCTTATCTCCATAGGTGCGGATAATCCTGATATCTTTTTTAAAGAGATAGTATTCAATACCTCCGCAAAACAGGTTTTAGAAATAGAAAATTGTGGCTTGAAAACTTACGAAGAAATACAAAATTTCAGAAATTTAATTTTACGTTTAATCGAAAATA
>JBDSFG010000362.1:0-8310 GCA_039919615.1 Ginsengibacter sp.
AATCCATTAAAGCCCTATAACGATTTACCAGACTTACCTCCTAAGGCGGATATTGAAACAAAAGTAATTCTTAAAAAAGCCATTGCGGCAAGCCGGGCACTTTCTGAGCTTAAAGGCGCTATAACAAACCTTCCCAATCCTCTTTTATTTATTGACACTATAAACCTGCAGGAAGCACAGGCAAGTTCTGCTATTGAAAATATTATTACCACACAAGACGAACTTTTCCAGGCAGAAGTTGCGGATAAAAGTGTTGATAATCCTGCAACAAAAGAAGTGATTCATTATAAGGATGCTTTATGGTATGGGGTTGAGCAAATAAAAAAGAAATCAATTCTCACTACTAATCTTTTTATCAACATAATGCGGATCATTAAAGAGAATCAATCAGGCATAAGAAACATCCCGGGTACTCAGTTAAAAAATCCAACAACCCAACAGGTAATATACACACCACCGGAAGGGGATCGCATTATAAGAGATAAACTAAAAGCATTGGAAACCTTTATAAATACAGGTGAAGATGTTGATCCATTGATCAAGCTTGCTTTGATCCATTACCAGTTTGAAGCCATTCATCCTTTCTTTGATGGCAATGGAAGAACAGGCAGAATAATTCTTTTGCTTTATTTAAAACTTTGCGGACTGATGGATAGGCCTGCACTTTATTTAAGCAGCTACATTCTAAAACATAAAAATGAATATTATATAAACCTGCGGAATGTAACCGAAAAAAAAGATTGGGAAAAGTGGCTACTTTATATGCTTGACATGATAGAAGTAACTTCTAAAAATGGGAGAAGCCGCATTGAAAGAATAGAGAAGCTGATGAAGTCAATGGGATCACAAATTCAAAAAGAGTTACCAAAAGTTTATTCAAAAGATCTATTGGAAGTTTTGTTCCGGCTGCCATATACAAAAAGAAATTATTTAGAAAGTGCAGGCCTCGGTAATATTAAAACCTCCGGCAATTATTTAAAAAGTTTAGAGGAAAAAGGTTTTTTAAAAAGTATAATTGTAGGTAAAGAAAAACTTTATCTTAATTATAAATTGAGGGCGGTATTGGAGAAGGATTAAGGAATGAATTGATAAGTTAAAAACTGCTGCATGAAAATTTAAATAGTAAATTTCAAATCTTAAAATTCTAAAGGTGACCAGGGAAGCTATTATACAAAAGACTGTTCAGGCATTGACTATTTTACCTGCAGACAAAGCTGAAGAAATTTCTGACTTTGCAGACTTCATGCTGAAAAAATATGAAGAGCTAACCTTGCAGCAGGGCCTTCTAATTCTTCAGTCTCAACATGAGACTTTTGATTTTTTAAATGAAGACGATGAGATTTATTCACTTGCTGACATTAAAGAAAAATTTTAATCCTAAAAGGTGATATTGTTTTAATACCATTTCCCTTTACTGACTTAACAGGTAATAAACTAAGGCCGGCTGTTATTTTAGCTCAGACAAATCTTGACCTTACTGTTTGTTTTATAATATCTCAATTACAATGGCAGGAGCCTACAGATGTAATACTTCAGCCAACAGCAGTTAATGGCATTAAAAAACCTTCTTTGATCAGAGTAAATAAAATAGCAACATTGGATAAAACTTTAGCGATAGGTAAGATTGGTTCTATTGAAACTGCAGAATTAAAAAATTTAAATTCTAAACTCAAACAATTACTTCAATTAACATGATACAGAATATTACAAAGGCAAACACACCAATGAAATCAAAATCACTGGCCGGAATGAAGGATAAATATATTGGCAAAGCCGGAACTGCTGAAAGAGATAAGTATGAATATAAACTTCGCATGGGTATTTTAGGCCGCTTGATAAAGATGGCAAGACTAGAACGCAACCTGACTCAGGAACAATTAGGCGAAATTGTTGGCGTACAAAAAGCACAAATTTCTAAACTGGAAAGCAGCGCTAATAGTGTAACTATAGATACAATATTAAAAGTGTTTAAAGCGCTTAAAGCTGATATTCATTTTAATGTTACACTTGAAAAGCAACATTTGCAGCTCGTTTAATAAACTTTAATATTTTATGGATGATTTAGATTTCGCGGCCTGGCGAGGTAACTAAGAGGAAGATACCAAAAGATTGATAGCTCTTTATACATCGGGGTTTCACAAAGGTTTTTTAACTGAAAAGTGTATGCTGTGAAAACCCCGCTGAGACTTAAAACAATCACAATCATCCCACTATTATCAAAGCTGTGCCAATTAAAAGTTTTAGCTTAAAGGTTTACTTATTAAATCTTAAATTATTCAATCAATTTCAATCTTCTTTTCACAAATGCATTACTGCGTTTAGCATGAGTAACACCTAAAATAAAAATTGTTTCATCAGAAACAAGATAATAAACTTTATAAGGAAATTTTTCGATGAGATGTCTTCGTACTGGATTTTTTGTATAACTGAAACTAAAAGGTCTTGTTTCAATATCATTTAGTGCTGTAAGAAAATTGTTGTAAAAACGCTTACCTAACCCTTTTGATTTTTTTTCATAGTATATAACTGCTTCTTCCGCATCAGCAAATACAATTGGCTTTATTACAAGTTTAAAAGCCATATTTATCCGTAAAATATTTTTTTAATTCTTCTATGCTCTTTCCTTCATCAGGATTGGCTTCATGCATTTTTAATCGTTCTTCAGCAAATGCAAGCTCGTCATTGGTTATAGGCATTAGTTCCTCTTCCACACTGCTCCAGAGTTCTTCTGCAAGCGCTACCTTTTCATTTGCGGATAAAGACAACAATTCTTTTTTGTTGTATGACATATAATTTTTATTAAAGATACAAAGTTTTAATTTTTTTTAATTTTACAAGTAAGGTTCTCTTATGCTACATTGTTCACTTTTCACCTCCAAACAATCACAATCATCCCCACTGTTATCAACGCCGCCCCAATTAAAAGCTTCACAGTAAGTGGCTCTTTTAAAAAAATAAACGATAGCAAAATGGTAAATACAATGCTTCCTTTATCTATGGCACTTACTTCCGAGGCTTTGCCTAATTGCAATGCTTTGTAATAAAATATCCATGATAGCCCGGTGGCAAAGGCAGAGAGGGTTAAAAATATCCAGTTATTCTTTGAGAGATTATTTATGCCTGTTGCATTGCCTCTTGCAAAAACAATTGCCCATGTAATTAAAAGTACAATGCCTGTCCGTATAGCTGTAGCAAGATCTGAGTTCACATCTTTCAAACCAAACTTTGCAAAGATGGCTGTAAGTGCTGCAAATAATGCAGATACGAGGGCATATATTAACCAGTTAGGCATCGGCCACTTTTTTCTTTTTATTATAAAGCATTCTCATCATTGAAGGTAAAACAATCAGCAGCAAAGGCAAGGCAATAATGAACCCGCCAATAACAGCAATGGCAAGCGGCTGATGTAGTTCAGCACCGGCGCCTATTCCCAGGGCCAACGGTAATAAAGCTATGATGGCTCCGAGGGCAGTCATTAATTTAGGGCGTAATCTTGTTGAGATAGAATAAACAATGGCTTCATCCACTGAAGAAGTGGGTAATATTTCTTTGAACTGTAAAAAAGTAAATATTGAATTTTCGCCAATGATGCCAACTATCATTATTAACCCTGTATAGCTACCAACATTTAAAGGTGTGTTGGTAAGAAAAAGGGCGAGGTAACTTCCTGCAATTCCCAAAACGGCAATAATCAAAATAGTGACAGCAATTTTAAAATCTTTGAACAAAAAAAGTATTACCCCAAACACTAAAAGACTTGATGTAATTAAGATCATCAATAATTCTTTAAAGGACTTTTGTTGTTGTGCGTAAGCGCCGCCATACTCAATGTGATAACCTCGCGGTAATGTTACATGGGCGTTCACCACTTTTTGTATGTCTTTTATAACAGTACCCAGGTCACGGTTTTCAAGCCTTGCTGTCACCACTCCCATAGATTGAAGATTTTCTCTTTCAATTTCCGCAGCGCCTCTATCAACCCTTACTGCAGCAAGTTCTGCCATTGGTTTTAGTGCGCCGCCAGGTAAAAATATTTGCAGCTTTCTTATATCCTCAATACTTACATTTTTACTGTTTGCATATACCAGTCTTACCGGATATAATCTTTCTTTTTCATAAATATTCCCTATAACATTTCCTTCCAGCGAAGTTTGCAACTGGTATTGAAGATTAGAAGCAGTAATGCCAAATTGGGCCATCCTCGTAAAGTCTGGTTGTACGCTTACTGAGGGGCCTGTAATTACAATTCCGTCAAACACGTCAGCGGCGCCCTTTGTTCTTTCAACAATGCCGGATACCTGGCGTGAAAGTTCCTGCAGCTTTCCCTGGTCATCCCCAAATATTTTTATTTCAACCGGCTGAACAGACGTCATAAGATCACCAAGCATGTCACCAATTACCTGCCCAAAATCTATACGCAGAGCGGGCTGGGAGCCCTCTACCTGTTTTCTAATATCTTCAATTACCTGTTCACTTGTTCTTTTTCTTTTTGATTTTAACTGGATAAGATAATCACCTGTATTTGGTTCGGTAATAAAAAATCCCATCTGGGTTCCGGTTCTTCGTGAGTACGCCTGCACTTCCGGCACTTTGGTGATAATTTTTTCTACTTCTCTTAATTCTTTGTCAGTTTCATCGAGAGAAGTACCGGGAGGTGAGCTATAATCCACCACTATGCTGCCTTCATCCATCTCAGGCAAAAAACCTGTTTCTAACCGGGGAAGTATTAATACAATTGAAAGGATAAGAATGGCTGCAAAAATAAAACTGATGTAAGACCTGCGAATAAAAAATGAAATCCATTGTTGTTTTTTTACCTGGTGAAGATCGCCCTTCCCATTGCCAGGAACATATTGCCTGTCAGCAGATTTTTTTCGGGAGAGCAACAGATACACAACCGGTAAACCAATCCATGTTATAAAGAAAGAACAGATTAAAGTAATGATCATAGTATTTGTCATTACATTAAAATATGCGCCTGCCACACCAGTCATAAGCATGAAAGGAATAAATATCACAATGGTGCTTATAGAAGAACCAAGCATTGCCGGAAACAAGTACCGGAGCGCCTTTTGCACTATCGTTGGGTAAGGTTCCCCAGAGTGTTCTTCATGCGTCCGGTGTATCTGTTCTACCACCACAATTGCATCATCTATAATTAAACCAATGGAAGCAGCTATTGCACCAAGGGTCATTATATTTAGCGTGTACCCAATTGAATAGAGTACTATCAGCGTTAAACAAAGTGTAAGGGGAATGGTAATGAGAATAGTAGCGCTTGCTTTGAATGAACGAAGAAAAATAATAGCTACAACTATTGCCAATGCAAGCCCAACCCACAAACTGTCAGTCACACTTTTTACGGATTCATTTACAAAATCAGCCTGAACATAATAGGGCTTTATTATTACGCCCTGCGGAAGAATATTTTTTAACATAGTAATTCTTTCCTTCATTTTATTTGAGAGGGTAACCAGGTTGGTGTTCGGTTGTTTTACTATCGCTATCAGCAAACCATCCTTGCCATTGGCATTTATCTTTGTAAATTCAACTCCTTCCTTTACTTCAATTGTTGAAATGTCTTTTAATTGAATTACTCTTTTACCATTATTGCTGATAACGATATTCTTCAGGTCTTCGATAGTTTGTATAGTGGCATCTGTAACCGTTAAATATAGAAATCGCCTGTCAGTTAAAAATCCGTTTGATTTAATAAAATTGGTTTGGCTTAACGCAGTATTAATTAAATCGGGTGTTATGGAAAGAGAACTCATCTTTTGCAAATCAGGCTGAACCCAATATTCTTTTTGCTTACCGCCGGCAACTGCAACTTTTGATACACCATCAACCTGTGATAAATAGGGTACAATTGTATAAAGCGCAAGCTCTTTAAGGTCTATTGGAGAAAGGTTGTGGCTCTCCAGCGAATAACCCATTACGGGTAAAATAGAAGGATTCATTTTCTCCACAGATATCTGCACCTCTGCAGGTAAAGTGTTTCTTATTTCATTTACCCTTGATTCAATTCTTTGCTGGCTCAGGTCCACGTCAGCATTCCAGTCGATATAAGCAGATATCTCACAACTGCCACGGCTGGTAGTGCTTCTTACTGTCATAAGATCGGGTATCTGTTTTATAGCATTTTCTAATGGCCTTGTAACCGTTACCATCATCTTATTTACAGGTTGTAAACCAGCATCAGCAATTATTTTTATTTTAGGAAAAGTGATCTCCGGAAAAAGAGAAGTTTGCATTTTGCTATAAGCAAATATGCCGCACATAATTATCAGCGCCAGCACAACTGTAAGTGGATTCTTATGTGAAATAAAAAAATTATTCATGGAAAATCTCCCCCGTAATCCACAACCAACACTGAGAGATGCAGCGTATTAATTGTTTTATGATTTTAAGATAAAATTATGTTTAAATTTCTGCTTCATTCGTCCCGCTTTGGCTTAGTCAAAACCAGCATCGCATGGAGATGATCAGGCCGATAGCGTGCCAAAACAGAAAAGCCCGCTAACTCACTCCAACCAATGGTTTCCTCAAGGCGAGACGGGAAATCATATTGTCTTACATGCTCACTAACCAGCTCCTTTTCGTATGTTGCCAGTAAAAGCCATTCATTTTTGATGTAAGAAAAGTATTCTTCAATATATTGATCTCTGCTGATATGCTGCTGCCTGAACACATCGGTATAAATCATCTTTCCTCCCGGATATAACCTGCAGAAGCAGGCCTGCAACAGTTTTTCTTTCTCATTGTCCTGCAAATGGTGAATGGCAAAACTGCTGTGTATAATATCAAACTGTTTTTCTTCTTCCTGTATCAGCGCCATCATATTTCCTTGCTTAAGCACAGGGGAAAAGTTGTGGTGCATTAAATGTGCTGCGGCCAATTGTAGAGGAGGTGATGAAAGATCGTAACCTGTATAAGACGAAACAGGAAACTGTTGTAAAACTGGTAATAAAGTAGCAGCATCACCGCAGCCAATATCCAGTATATGAAGATTTTTTTCAGGAAGCTTAGTAAATAGATCAAAAACCTTGCAGGCAAACTCTTCGTGATTCATATAATTGTGAAGTATGATTTTTTGATAAATACTCCAGTGTTCAGAAAATACGCGGGCAGAGTTTTGTTCCATTTCAATTACTTATTTGGCGTTGCATTGTTAAGTGTCGTTTAGTTAATCAGCAAGATAAACTTTATATTAAGCACAGGAAGTATGGATCGAGAAAAAAAGCAATCACGTTTAATAAGAGTCTATGGTATATTGTCCTGTTGCTTATTGTTATATAGGGGGCTACATCTTTTGCGATGCAAGTTGTTGTTGTGTTATGTATACTATTTTTAATACCACGTAAGGGTCTGCTTCGAAAAATGATTTGGAGTAGAATTACATTTTCTTTTGCTGCTTGTTGGAGCATCTTTATTTAATCGTGTCTTTAATTTCACCGCAATGCAACATTGCACTCTTATATACAGGATGATTTACGCCAAGGTATGGATTTATAATTTCTTTGGTATTGCTTATCCAGTTGGCTTCTTTATCTTCTCCAAAAGCCATGGGGCAATTTTGCCAGTAGAGACTTGGCCCTTCGTATTTTATTGTTTTAAGAAAGGGATATAAATTTTCAGAAACCATTCTAAAATCCTGGCGCATTTCTGTAATATCAGTTTCACCAAGGATAGCTGCTGCATTGGCCTTTATATCGCTCATCTGCATTGTTGCTGATTGATAAATGGCGGAGGTATCATGGCTCATTTCCGCAATTTTAATACTGTCAATTAATACCAGAAATCTTTTGTTCTGCTCTTTAATTTTAAAAGTATCTGCGTTTACAAAAGCAGATTTCATATCAAAATAACTGTTCATGGCCGCGGCCATACTTTCATTAAATGCTGATGAATGATTACCCACTTTTAAAGATTCTTCCTTAGTCTTTACAACCGCTTTATCGTTAAAAAACAGCCACCAGATACCATATATAACAGCAACAAGAAAAACTATAGCTAACAATTTTTTCATTTAAAAATTTTAAACAAAGGTAAAGTATAAACCCAGAGGCCATTTAAATAGTTAAACAAATACAACTTAAATTTGCAGGCATTATAAAAATTGAGCATGTTATTAGGATTACAGAATGTTACGTTTGAGTTTGGCGCCAGGGTTATTGTAGAAAATGCCACATGGCATATACAACCTAATGAACGCATAGGTTTAATAGGATACAATGGCACAGGTAAGTCTACATTATTAAAAGTTTTTACAGGAGAATATCAGCCATCTGCCGGCACAGTTGAAAAAAG
>JBDSFG010000194.1:0-11901 GCA_039919615.1 Ginsengibacter sp.
ACTTACCAACGGCAAACAGCGATGCAGCCAACATCATTTTAATAAACCGCCGTATGCCGAACGGCACGTACGGTGGTGTGAGAGGACAGGTAGCCAATTAATGGCTACCTTCCTACTCGATTTTAGCGGAAGGCAGCATCAGTTAATGAATTAGCTATTGTAGCAAGAGATTTTATGCATTTAAGACATGTCATGATATCCCATTTTACACCCAACAAAATTTTAAAAAGTTCAGAAAAAAACAACGCCGCTGAATTCCCTTGTTATTAAATAAAACAGCGGTTGCAGAACCCCTGATCTATTTGTGTCGTAATTATTATTGTTAATCACCTGCAAACAACGTGAAGACCGTGATTGATCAAATTTCTAAAAGCATCGAATTTTAATAATAACTACAATAATTAAATTATTAAGTCGTTTTTGTTTGTAAACCGGAAATTTTTTGTTTAACAAAAGCTTATCGTTATAACAAAATTTTGATAGTCGTTTTATTTAAATATTATTACATTTGTTCAATAGCCCAAATAAAATTCCATGAAGACAAAGTTGTTGAGTTTAGTAGGTTTGATAAGCATTCTATTTTTTTCAGGTTGTAACTCAAGTAAGTCAAAATCGGGTAGCTTAAGAAACGATGGCCAACTCCATGGAGCAGCCCCTACCTCAAAATATATTTTGCCAAAACCTCCTGGGATGGTTTATATCCCTTCCGGAACTTTTCATATGGGGCCAAGCGATGAAGATGTAAATTATGCATTTACAGCACGAAATAAGCAAGTATCTATAAGTGGATTTTGGATGGATGCAACTGAAATTACAAATAACGAATACCGTCAATTTACCAATTGGGTTCGTGACTCAATTGCAGCTAAATTACTTGGATATGTAAAACCTGGAGCTGATGGTAATGAATATATTGACTGGACAAAGGCAAGTAAAATAAAATGGGGTGATAAGGCCACTATTGAAAAAATAGATGCCATGATCATTACCCCTGATAATCGTATTTTCGGTCAGAAAGAATTAGATCCCACCAAAATAGTTTTTCATTCAGAAGTATTTGATTTTAAAGAAGCCGCTAAAAGAGAAAATGCAAATGTACCCCGCGGTAAATTTATCTTAAAAAGAGATCTTCCTGTTTACCCTGATTCATTAGTGTGGGTAAGAGATTTTGCTTATTCCTATAATGAGCCGATGGCAAAACAATACTTTAGTCATCCTGCCTTTGGAAATTATCCTCTTGTTGGTGTAACGTGGAAGCAGGCGACTGCTTTTTGTGAATGGAGAAGTCAATATTTAAATTCTTTTTTGATCTCAAAAAAGAGATCAACTGAATCTCCTTTTCGCTTGCCTACAGAAGCGCAATGGGAATACGCAGCACGTGGCGGACGTTCACAGTCTCCATATCCCTGGGGAGGCCCTTATTTAAGAAATAAGAAAGGCTGTTTGTTGGCTAATTTTAAACCTGGCAGGGGAAACTACCCTGAGGATGGCGGATTTTATACAGTAAGAGCTGATGCATATTGGCCAAATAATTTTGGCTTATATAATATGGCCGGCAATGTTGCGGAATGGACCTCATCACTTTATTATGAGGGTGGTTACGATTTTCAGCATGATATGAACCCTGATATCAGGTGGAATGCACAGGAGCAGGATCCTCCTCGTATGAAGCGTAAAGTACTTCGTGGCGGCAGCTGGAAAGATGTAGGTTATTTTTTGCAAACCAGTACCCGTGCATACGAATACCAGGATACTGCAAAAGCATATATCGGATTTCGTTGTGTGATTGATTTAGCTCCGACATCAAACAAAAAAGGAAAGTAAAAAGCAGATCATCGTAAATTTTTCTCAACTATTTTATTGTATTACCCAAAAGCGGCAAGGCTATTATATTCTCTTAACCATAAAAAACAAACTTAAAAAATTCATATCATGCATAGAAAAAGAACCTTTTTAACCCTCATTGATGTATTAGTTAGTGCCGGCGCTGCTGTTATTATATTTGCTGCATGGGCAAAATTAACACATCAGTCCTTCGCAGATAATATGCTGACAATAGGTATGTGGACCGAAACAGCAATATTTTTAGTATATGCTGGCATCGAATGGGTTAAACCTAAAAGACATGAGGAAGATGAGCAACCGGCTGAACTAGTAGTAGAAGGAAACCCTGCTTTAAAAACAATGGATAAGATGCTTATGGATGCGGATATTACTCCCACTAATCTTAAAAGATTGGGTGATAATTTTCAAAAACTGGGCACTACGGTATCCCAAATAGGTGAAGTTGGAGAGGTTGTAAAATCAACAAGTGATTTCTCTGCTAAAACCAAGGAAGCCACCTCTGCTATGGGGTTAATGAAAGAGGCGTATGTAAATTCAGCAAATACCATGGTAAATTTTAACAATGCAGCTGATAGCGCAAAAGGCTTTCACAACCAGGTACAGGTTCTTACAAAAAATCTTTCATCTTTAAATACCATTTATGAGCTTGAGTTAAATGAAAGTAGTAATCACTTAAAGTCTTTGAATAGCTTTTATGGTAAACTTGCTGAAGCAAGCCAGGTAATGATGTCAACAGTAGACGATGCAAATAAAGCAAAGGTTGAAATAGGCAATTTGGCAGCCAATCTTGGAAAATTAAACCAGGTTTACGGTAACATGTTAAGTGCAATGCAAAGCGGAAGGTAATAAATAAAGAAAAACGAGTATAACTAAATCCATTATTCTTAACGACAACATCAAACTTAAATTATTATGGCTTTACCTAGAGAGCCCCGGCAGAAGATGATCAATATAATGTACCTGGTATTAACAGCCATTTTAGCTCTTAATGTATCTAACGAGGTTATTAATGCCTTTAAAGTTGTAGATAAAAGTTTAATAACTTCCAATCAAAATATTAAATCATCTAATGATAACCTATATAAATCTCTTGCTGCTAAACTTAATGACCCTCAATCAGCAGAAAAAGCAAAAATTTGGGAACCTCTGGCTATGCAGGCAAAGAATTATTCTGAAGGCATGATGATTTACCTTGATAGCTTAAAGATGGCCTTAAAAAAGGCTGCTGACCTTAAAATGAAGTTTAACGAAACTACTAAAGACAGTGTTGAAGATTTTAGAGAAGATAACCTTGACGCTTCTACCCGGATGTTTGAAACAAACGGGGAGGGCGGCAGATTAAAGGCCCGGCTTGATAAATACAAGGAGGATATACTTGGCATCAACCCAGCTATTAAGGCAGAATTTCAAAATAATTTTCCCGTAACTACGGAGGTTCCTTTATCACAGGAAGGTCATAAAAAAGATTTTACACAAACCTTTTTTCACATGACCCCCACTGTGGCTGCCTTAACTATGCTAAGTAAATTTCAAAATAATGTAAAGAATGCAGAAAGCCAGGTGGTAACTTATTGTCATAACCAAATTGGCTCCGTTGCAGTGCATATGGACCAGGTTGGCGTATTAGTAGGTCAAAATTCTAATTATTTAATGCCAGGACAAGAATTAGTTGTTACGGCAGGTGTTGGGGCTTATAGTTCGTCAGCATCACCAAAAATATCTATTAATGGCAGTAGTGTTGCGGTAACAAATGGACAGGGTGCGTTTACCACAACAGTTAGCGGCGGAGGAGAACATTCTATAGCTGTAAACGTGTCTTTTTTAGATGAAAACAAAAATGTTGTTACAAAAAGCGAAACAGTTAAATATGTAGTAGGCACACCAGGTGGTGCGGCAGTGATGCTTGACAAAATGAATGTATTCTATATTGGGGTGGATAATCCGGTAAGTATTTCTTCCGGTACAGGCTGGGACAAAACTAAAGTTTCCATGACAGGAGGTAATTTAGTATCAGCAGGTGGTACTGGAAAATATAATGTTAAGGTTAGCGCAGTTGGCAACGCATCTATTACGGTAAATGCTGATGGTAAACCAAGCACCTATGCCTTTAGGATCAAAAGAATTCCTGATCCTATTGTTAAAGTTGGCCCAAGCAGTGGTGGAAGAATCCAGTCAGTTGTTTTTAAAAATCAGCAATTCGTTCGTGCAGATCTTGAGAACTTTGATTTTGATGCAAGATTTAGTGTGGTAAGCGCAACCATTTATTTTGCAGGCGCCGGTTTTCCTAGTGTACAACAAGCAACACTTACCGGCGGAAACCTTTCAGCCTTAAGTGCACAGCTAAGTCGTTGCGTGCCGGGAAGTTCTGTAATTTTTGACCAGGTAAAGGTTCAAGGACCTGATGGCACTGTAAGAGTTATTCAAAATCCTCCCGGGTTCTCATTATATTAATAAAAACACTTAGTATGAATAAGCTTATTATAAAATGTTTTCTAATAATAATTTCCTTTTCCCTGGGCGTGTATAATGCAGATGCTCAAGCAAAAAAGCGTACTGTAAAAAAACGTACAACCGCAAAAAAAACGACCAATAGCCGCAGCAATGCGAATATTGGCCCCTCCAAACGAGATACCGTGGTAGCTGCATCTAAAGTAGATAGCTTACCTATAATACAAGTGAAAAAGTCATTACGTTCTAATGACGCGATAGAGAGAAATCTTATTAAAGAAAGGACACCTTTAACATATGAACATCTTCGTGAAGATGACGCAGTTTTTCGTGAAAGATTATGGAGAGAAATTGACATACGGGAAAAGCAAAATGTGGCATTCAGATATTCCGCTGATGAAGACAACGGCAACCAGCGCTTTATCTCTATTCTGTTTAAAGCAATACAGGATGGGCCTGAGAATGGCGGAGTTACTGTATTTGATGCAGTAGATGATCGCTTTACTACCCCTTTAACTGTTGGCGAAGTAGCTACCAAAATATCAGGCGGCTCCGTGCAGGTTCCCATTTATGATTCAGTAGGGAATGTAACAGGATATAAGGAAACAACGGCAGAAGTAAACCTTGATTCGTTTTACAAATTCCGTATTAAAGAGGAAGTGATCTTTGATAAAGAAAGTTCCAGGCTATTCTGGAGGATTTTAGGAATAGCTCCTGTTAAAAATGTGATAACCTCACAGGGATTAAGTGTTGGCGAAACCGAATTATTTTGGGTTTATTATCCGGATATGAGACCAATATTTGCGAAGTATGATGTATACAATGGAAAAAACTTTGGTGCAAAAATGAGCTGGGAAGAATTATTTGAAAGCAGGATGTTTTATGGCAGAATAATTAAAAGCACCTTAGACAATCCTTACGATAAATATTTATCGCAGTACCAGGGATTAAAAGATAATACTATTCTTCAATTGCTGGAAGGCGAAGAGATAAAAGATAAGATATTTAACTATGAGCAAAACTTGTGGAGTTATTGATCCTAAAACTATTTTTATTTAAAAGGGAATGCTTTTAAATGTT
The DNA here is from genome assembly GCA_039919615.1 of Ginsengibacter sp. Taxonomy (GTDB): domain Bacteria; phylum Bacteroidota; class Bacteroidia; order Chitinophagales; family Chitinophagaceae; genus Ginsengibacter. The sequence continues at coordinate 5,374 of JBDSFG010000194.1, forward strand.
CCTTTTTGCGTGCATTAAACTGCAAACCAACATCAAACTCGGTTTTAAACTGATTTATTAATGTTCTGTTTTATTTAAATGTTCAAATATTATTGTGGCTTTCGATTTTCCGAGAAAACGACTTAAATCCTCTAACGGAAGTTCTTTAATAGTTTTTACAGATTTATATCTTTTCAATAGGTTATCTGCAGTTGATTTTCCGATACCTTTAATTAACTCCAACTCGTTTTTAAAAGTTCCCCTGCTTCGCTGATTACGGTGAAAAGCAATCCCAAACCTGTGTACTTCATCTCTAATACGCCTGATTAACTTAAGACTGTCACTATCCCATGGGAGTTTTATGGATTGCTGATCACCAGAATAAAATATTTCTTCTTCATTTTTAGCAAGCCCGATAAGTGTAGTTTTCCCTCCCAGCTCTAATTCTTTTATGCTTTCCATTGCAGCGTTTAATTGCCCTTTCCCGCCATCGATTATTATTAATTGTGGCAGTGGCTGGTTTTCATTCAACACTCTTTTATATCTTCTCGAAATTACTTCTTTCATGGTAGCAAAATCATTTATACCAATAACTGTTTTTACATTAAACTTCCGGTAATTGGTTTTGTCCGGCACGCCATTTTTAAAGCAAACCATTGCAGATACAGGATAGCTTCCCTGGAAATTAGAGTTATCAAAACATTCAATGTGTATAGGTATTTCAGGCAAGTGGAGCTGTTGCTGGAGGTTAATGAGGATCTTATTTTTTTCAACAGCGGTCTTTTCATCCAGATGAAGCATTCTCTTCTCCTTTAATTCCTGCCTGAAATAGTTTACATTTTTTTCTGAAAGTTCTAACAACTTCTTTTTGTCGCCCGATCTTGGAACAGTTGTTATTATATCCGGTTCAGGAAAAATAATATTTAATGGAACAATAATTTCCTTTGCCTCACTATTAAATGTATCCCGTAGTTGTGCAATAGCAAATAGTAAAACCTCTTCAACCGTTTCATCAAGCTTTTGTTCAAGCACTATGGTTTTAGTTTGTACAATTGTGCCATTATTTACAACCAGGTAATTTACATAAGCAATATCCCCATCTTTTAAGATAGAAAAAACATCTACATTATTTATATGTTCATTTACTACCTGCGATTTGGATTTATAATTTTGGAGATGCTCTAATTTCTTCCTGGCTATTTCTGCTTTTTCAAAATTTAATTGTGCGGCATACTTTTGCATCTCCTGTTTAAAATGCTGAATAACCGGGTAGAGATTTCCTTTCATAAGATTAGTTAGCTGATGCAGGCCTTCACTATAATCTTCTGCTGTTTGAAGATCTTCGCAGGGACCTTTGCAATTACCTAAGTGATATTCAAGACACACTCTAAATTTTTCTTTTTTAATATTGGCTTCTGTCAAATTAAGCTTACAGGTTCGTAACTGTATGTTTTGTTTGATAAAGTTTAAAAGCTCTCTCACTTTTCCGACTGATGTAAAAGGGCCAAGATATTGCGAGCCATCGTTTATTTTGGAGCGTGTTAAAAAAACTCTCGGAAAAGGTTCTTTTTTTATTACTATGTATGGATATGATTTATCGTCCTTAAGGTTAATATTAAATCTCGGTTGAAATTGTTTTATCAAAGCATTTTCCAAAAGAAATGCGTCCTGCTCAGAGTTAACAATTGTAAATTCTATACGATGTATTCTTTTTACAAGTTCGTATGTTTTATATCCCGTAAATGTTTTTGTAAAGTAAGAGCTGACTCTTTTCCTGATGTGCCTTGCTTTGCCAACATACAGCATTTCATTTTTGTCATTAAAATATTTATATACCCCAGGCTGGCCGGGTAATGTATGTTGTATTGTTTGAAAAATCTCGGGAGACATCGGGCTAATAATTAACTAACGCCTAATAAATTTTAAGTAATGTTTTAATCATTAAAATTCCAAATCAATTTCTCTTGTTTTATTTCTGGTGGGGTATCGTTTTTTTCTGTTATAGTTGTTATCTGGCAATAATAACCCGATTTCCATATAAGCTGAATGATTTGGGGAGTTTTAAACTTATTTAATTGCTTTACAATAAAAATCCGTTTTACTTTACTATTACCCGGGTCAATATATATATCCCATCTTTTTATCTCCATAGAATCCGGCAGCTGATTAAGAGGATCAAATGAGAATGTAAAAGCATTGATTGTTTGATCTAAGAAAGATTTTTCAGAAAAATAATTATGCATTTGAGCAGAATCAATTACCGGGACTAAAAAAGGCAGAGCAAATAGTCTTATATCTTTTTTTTTGAGCCAAACAGAATCTGAAATCCCATTTAGAGTAGTAATTTTTAAAGGAGTTATCGGAAGACTATCCATCTCCCTTAGTTGCCCCTGTAAATATTGTGTTACAGGAAAAAAATCATTTTTTTGAATGGAGGTTTCCGGTGGTGTTTTTATTGATTTTTTATTTTCACATCCAGTTATAATAATTCCTGTTAATGTAAGAATTAAAATATTTTTTACCATTAGATATATAAGAAACTAATATTTATTACACAATAATAAACTAAGGTGCAAAGGTAAAAAGGATTAACAGGCAACTAAAAGAAGAAAACTATTTTATTATATTACTAACACCGAATCTGATACCATAATTTATAAAATGTTCTCTTACATAATATTTGTTTAAGTATGTCGAGAGGAGTTGATAACTGACCTCCGGTCCAATCTCCCACTTAAATTTATTTGAATTAAAGGATACAAATGTGCCAATATTTGTCCCTATATTCCAACGGCGGTTGAGAGAGGATTCAGTTATATAATTTCTTTTGTCTGTGGAAAGAATATATGCCTGGTTAGTAACAACCAAAGAAGGTTGAATGCTTCCGGCAAAAAAAAGTTGTACATCGTTATCACCAGCCAATTTATACTCAAGCCCAACGGGCAAAGAGAGGTGTAAGCTATAGTTATGAAGACTTTCGGGAACGTTGCCCGGCCCATTTCCAAAATACGATATGGACGAACTGGGATAAAGAACTCCTGTACGCTCATTATGCAAAATTAATGTTGCTATAATGGGATGTATATTATTTGCTTCAATTGTGTAGGCTGAATAATTTACCTGGAACCCTGAAGTAAACTTTAATTTTTTTGTCAGTGAATATTTCATCGCAGTCCCAGCTTCCAACCCTATCGATGGATGATGAGTAACAGATCTGTTGAAACTTGTATTGGCAAAGGAACTGGTTATGTATCCCAAAAAGGCCTGATCTTCACTATTTCCCTGTTTTGAATAACTTCTGAAACTAATAGCAGGGCTTACATAATAGGTCCAGTTCACTTTTGGATTTTTGTGAATTTTTATATGTGCAACAGCAGGTGTTTTATTTATAAGTTGATCATTTGCAAGGCTAGGATTTTTATCAACTGTGTTACTATTTCTCAAAGACTCACTGCTGATATTGTTGATCTGCTCTGAGGGCGTTACTATGAAATGTTTATTAATTGAATGTAAAGGAGCAATGGCGTCTGCTTTAGTAGTCAAATTTGATTCATCAGGGATAAATTGAGCAACAATAGTATTTGGCGAATTTAGTGGGTTATTATTATTTATAAATAAGTTCCCGCTGCCTGTTTCAGCAATTACCGAAGTTTTCTCTCCAGGAATTTCTTCTTTGGTAGAACTTATACTATTAGTCGCAACAGCAATCAGATCATCCCTTGAACCACTTAATTGTTTATTAAATTCATTATTATCAGCCAATGTGACTTCACTTTTTAGATTAGTATTTTTTCCTGAAATCTCGTTTGAAGACTGCGCAGCAAAGCCGTTACTTTTGTTTTGATAAGAAGGATTTTTTAACTCAATATTCTTGTTAGTTTTTGTTAAATAAGCATGTCGACTTTGTTGAGTATTCAAATGACCTACTAAAACCAAGGTAAAAACAAAAAGAAGGCTCATTGGAATTGAAGGCCATCTTCTTCCTGGATGTATGTCATTATATATGCCATGCCATACCTTTTTTGAAGGAGCCATTTTAAATTGATCAGCGTTCTCCCTCAGTAATTGTTCAAAATCGTTAGTATAAAATTTTCTCTCCATCTCCTTAAAATTTCAGTAGTTGGTAATTTATTTTTCATTTAGCAGCAATCAAATCATCTATTATTTAATTCCGGTTAAACCCATATGCTCTCTGGGTTTATTAATTATCTTCTTTTTTATCAGGATATCCTCCAACATTGCTTTAGCCCTCGTGTATTGAGAACGGCTCGTGCTTTCCTCAATATCCAAAATAGCGGCTATCTCCTTATGAGAAAATCCTTCTATAGCATATAAATTCAAAACTGTTCTGTACCCCATCGGCAATAGTCTTATTGATTCTACCACCTGCTTTGCCTGCAAAATAGAGTGGATATTATTTTCATTAAGATGTATGCTGTTTGCATGAATAAGATCTACACTATCTGCGAATTTTTTATTCTTTTTTAAAACATTAATGCAGGTATGTACCACAATTCTTCTTATCCATCCTTCCAATGCGCCCTGGTTTCTAAACTGATGAATCTGAGAAAAAACCTTAATAAATCCTTCCTGCAACATATCTTCTGCATCCTCCCTGTTACGGGCAAATCTGTAACACACGCCAAGCATTCTTGGACTAAAACGGCTATAAAGTGCTTCCTGTGCGGATGCAATATTATTTAGACAGCCATGAAGCAATACCTCTTCTGTCATGAAAGTAGCTTTTTTTTGCTCTACTAAGATATGACAAATTATTATAAAAGATTGCTGCGTGTTAAACCAAAAGAATTCCTTGGGAAGGCTTATTTAACAACACTATATATCAATTAGACTTTTTTTGATTAAGCTATCTGGAGGATAATTAACTTTAACGTTGGCCCTTACCTTGACGATCTAGTTCGCGATTAATAGCTTTTGTTCTTTTGTAATTTTAACATCAGTATGCATATGCGAGTAGGATTTAAGATGGATTTGCTCTTTGTTAATAAGATCATTTGCCTCCTCAAGCTTTACGTACTGCCTTTAGATCGGGCAAGGCAGAAAATTCTGAAAAATTCAATTCCTTTTCCGTTCTTTTATATGATTGGCTAACCACCAGCAAACCGGCTGTACTTCTGCATACCATGGATAAATGGTATTGTTACTATGACAATCGTAGCAAGAGGTTTTTAAATTTTTTGGACCTGATCCGGTACATAATATTTTGTTGTGATGTTATTTACGTTAATCTTCCCTGATTTATTTTTTACGGGCCTGAAAAATTGAATGATAATGAATAATACAAGCAGTACAACCAAAGTTTTTATGCCTTTCTTGATCATGGGTTTTTTAAGGTGCCTCAGCAATGAGTAAGTTTCCCGTCATTTCTTTAGGTATTTCCAGGTTCATCATTGTTAGTATAGTGGGCGCTATATCTGCCAGTTTACCAGGCTTAACAGCTCCGTTCCAATCTTTGTCAATAATAAAAAATGGAACCGCGTTTAATGTATGCGCTGTGTTTGGACTACCATCTTCATTTATCATATAATCTGCATTACCATGGTCAGCAGTTAAAAAAATAGTATAACCATTTTCCAGTGCTGCGGTCACTATTCTTTCAACGCATTTATCAACAGTCTCTACTGCTTTAATTACTGCATCCCAAACCCCTGTATGCCCTACCATATCTGCATTTGCATAATTAAGACAAATAAAATCAGCAGTTTTATTTTTAATTTCCGGAAGTAAGGCATCGGTTAATTCTATAGCGCTCATTTCAGGCTTCATATCATAGGTGGCAACTTTTGGAGAAGATATCATAATTCTTTTTTCACCTTCAAAAGGTTTCTCACGTCCACCGCTAAAGAAAAAAGTTACATGCGGATATTTTTCCGTTTCAGCTATGCGAATTTGTATTTTTTGGTGTGCTGCTAAAATTTCACCAAGGGTATTTTTTAAATCATCTTTCTCATAAATAACAAAAATGTTTTTAAATGTGTGATCATATTGTGTCATGGTTGTAAAGTGAAGAGGAAGCGTTTCCATACCGAAAGAAGGCAGGTCAATTTGAGTGAGTGCTTCTGTAATTTCCCGGCATCTGTCAGTTCGGAAATTAAAAGCTATTACAGCATCGCCGGCCTTTATAGAAGGATTTTTTATTGCTTTATTTATTATCGGCATAATAAATTCATCTGTCACATTGTTTTTATAAGATTTACTAATCGCCTCTAAAATATTATCCGCTTCTTCTCCGACCCTGTTTACTAAAGCATCATAAGCTATCTTTATTCTTTCCCAGCGTTTATCTCTGTCCATTGCGTAATAACGACCGGTTACAGTAGCAATTTCACCTGTTGTTAGTTTCAGATGATCCTGTAATTCAGCTAAAAAATTTACCCCACTTTTCGGATCGGTATCTCGGCCATCTGTAAATGCGTGTATGTACACATTCTCTACTCCCTCATCTCTACAAACAGTAGTGATTGCTTTTAAATGCTCAATATGTGAATGAACCCCGCCATCGCTTACAAGACCCATCAAATGCAAATC
>JBDSFG010000296.1:0-4686 GCA_039919615.1 Ginsengibacter sp.
CCGGTTCAATCCATCATGTGTGCCAAACCACATAAAGCCATACTTGTCTTTCAGCATAGCTTGTACGGTACTTTGTGAAAGACCATCTATGTTTGTTAAATGGGTGAACTTAATAGAAGATTGCTGAGCATTTATTGCAAAAAAACATGAGCTGAACAAAAAGAATAATAAAATGCACTGCCATTGCAGCATGCAAAATGTTTTGTGTCCCTGGTAATATTTTTTATAAGAAGACCGGATCATTTGTTACTATAAATTATTAAACCGAAATATTATTCATGACTTTTTTATAAGTATTATTCTTAATTCCTTTATTAATGTGAATAGTAAAATAAAATGCACTTCCAAGCCCTGGTGTTGATTCTATCCAGATTTTCCCCCATGTAATTCAACAATTTTTTTACAATACGATAGACCTATTCCAGAACCTTCATATTCTGTGCGGTTATGTAAGCGCTGAAATATATTAAATATCTTTTCCCTATGCTCCTCTTCTATTCCTATACCGTTGTCTTTAAATATAAACTCCCAATTATTCTTTAATTTTTTTACTGAAATTATTACCTCCGGGTAAGTATCTTTTTTTCTGAATTTAATTGCGTTGATCAAAAGGGTTTTGGAAGAGCTGTTTTATCTCATTGGGATAGCCCATGATCACCGGCAAAGATTCATGGGATATATGTGCATCTGCTTCCTGTATAGCAACGTGAAGATCGGCCAGAACGTTCTCCGGTATTAGATTACAATCAACCTGTTCCAGCTCTTTTTTGCTGCCAATGCGTGAATAATCAAGCAGGTTCTTTATTAAAGATTTCATACGGCCTGAGGCTTCCTGAATATAATTAAAATATTTATCTGCCCTTTCATCCAATTGTCCCTTATATTGTTTCTGAATCAATCCAACAAAATTTGAAGTGGTTCTTAATGGCTCCTGCAGATCATGTTCATGTTTAAAATGAGTGAATTTATTCGTTTCCCTGTCATAGCGATTTAACCCTCCTCCCCGTGTTGATACCCAAATAATTCCTTTTGAATCTTCCACAATACCTGTGATGAAATTATTGCTTATGCTATTATTATCTTTTGCATTGTTTTTAAATATCGTGAATTTATAGCCGTCATACTTATTAAGGCCATCGCTGGTTCCAAACCACATAAATCCGCGGCTATCCTGCAATATGCAATAGATGTAGTTTTGAGAAAGGCCGGAATTAATATCAAGGTGCTCAAACTTTATATTTTGTTTTTGCGGAAATGCACATAAACAGATACAGTTTAAAAGAAAGAAAAGAAAAAAATATCGTAAGTCTTTCATTTTTTGGTTTCACACATCGGGATGAAATTCCAGAGTGTTTTATGTTATTCATTCAGATTTTATCTTGTTTATATCATCATTATTTTTTATATCCGAATTTTCTGCTGCCAAAGTAAAATAGAACGTACTTCCGTGGCCAGGTTGGGATTTTACCCAAATTTTGCCATGATGCAGTTCTACTATTTTTTTACAATGAGAGAGACCTATACCCGAGCCTTTATATTCGGTTCGGTTGTGCAGCCGCTGAAATATTATAAAGATCTTATCATAGTGTTGCTTGTCTATTCCAATGCCGTTATCAGCAAATGCAAACTGCCAATATTCGTCAATTTTAAGGGCTGAAATATTTACTTGTGCAGGTGCCTTTTTGTTTCTAAACTTTATTGCGTTTATAAGCAGGTTTTGAAAAAGTTGTTTTATCTCCGTAGAATAGCCATTTATTACCGGTAAATTATCGCATTTGATCTCTGCCCCTGAATCATTAATTGCCACATCGAGGTCGGCAAGTACGTCACTGAAGATCTTATTACAATCAACCTTTTCACATTCACCCTTACCGCCAATTCTCGAAAAATCCAGCAAATCCTTAATAAGGGTTTTCATCCTGTCAGAAGAATCTACTATGTAATTAAAATATTTATCCGCCTTATCATCAAGCTGTCCCTTGTATTGTTTCTGCATTAGTTTTACATAACTGGAACTTGTTCTTAAAGGCTCCTGCAGATCATGTGATGCCACAAAGGCAAATTGCTCAAGTTCTTTATTTTTTCTCGCCAGTTCTTTATTAACCCTGTCGGCTTTTTCCCTTGCCCTGTCAGATTCAGCATGCGCTTTTTCTGCTTCTACCCTGGCCTTACGTTCTTCATCATTCAAGTGCAACAACTGTGCTGTTTGCATTTTTACGCGGCGTTCAAGTGCCTTTTTCTGCACTTGTACAACTTTTATTCTAAAAAGATAAAAGCATAAAATACTGCCACCCACGGCAACAACTATTAACAGCTTAAACCACCAGGTTAACCAGAACGGGGGAGTAATAATTAGTTTAAGGCTAACCATATTCGGCGACCATTCTCCTTTATTATTTAAACCTTTTACTTTAAAAATATATTTGCCGGGATTAAGATTGGTATACGTTGCTGTACGTTTTGTACCTGCCTCATTCCAGGTATTATCAAAACCTTCCAGCATATAGGCATACTGCTTTTTTTCGGATACCGTATAATTAAGAGAAGCGAATTCAAACGATAAGTCAGTATTTTTATAAGAAAGTGAGATGGCTTTTGTTTCGGTAATATTTTTTTTTAACGGAGAGCGGTCTTTTTTATTTAATGCAATGGGCACTTCTTTATTAGCTATACTAAAGTTGGTAATAACCAGCGGAGGATCAAAATCAACCGGTTTTATAGTGGCAGGATAAAACTCATTAAACCCATTAGTGCCACCAAAATACATAGCTCCTCCTGAACTTTTGCAGAATGCCTGCATTTTAAATTCATTTGATTGCAATCCGTCCGAAACATCAAAGTTTGTAAATACTTTACTAGCCGGGTTATAGCTTGAAAGGCCCCTGCTGGTGCTTATCCAAAGGTTTCCTTCTGCATCTTCGAGTATACCAAAAATTACATTGTTGGGCAAACCATTTGCTGTGGTGTAATTGGTGAACCGGTTAGTTTTCTTATCTAAAAAGCTCAGGCCTGCAGAAGTACCTATCCACAAGTTTTTGTGCCTGTCTTCACAGATACTGCTTATACTGTTGTCAGCAATACTATTTTTAGCATCGCTATGGATAAAGTGAGTGAATGATTTGTTTTTTTTATCAAGCAGGTTTAAGCCACCGCCTCCTGTGCTTACCCATATTTTTTGTTCACTATCCTGGAACATTGATGTTACATTATTGCTGGAGATGCCTGCAGGATTATTTGGTTTATATTGGTAGCTGGTGAAAGAATTATCGCCGGGATTAAATAAATTTAAACCGCCTCCAAAAGTGCCGACCCATATATTTTTATCCTTATCTTCAAAAATTTTCCACGCATTATTATTGCTGAGGCTGGAAGCATTTTTTGCATCATTTTTAAAATGCCTGAAAGTATTTTTTTCTCTATTAAATACTGTAATACCATCACCCCAGGTACCGATCCACATATTGCCCTTGCTATCTTCATACACAGTAAGTACATAATTTCCGCAGATACTGTTTTTATTATTTTTTTCATGACGAAAATGAGTAAAGCTGCCACTCCCGGGATTAAATAAATTTAAGCCTCCGCCATCGGTACCCACCCAGATATTTTTTTGAACGTCCTCATAAATACAAAGGACATTGTTATTGCTAAGGCTGTTGTTTAAAAGCATGTGCTTATAATGACTGAACTTGGCGGCATCCCGGTTTACAAGATTAATTCCGCCGTTGAATGTACCGATCCACATATTATTTTTGGGATCTTTATAAATAGAATAGACAGAATTATTGCTGATGCTGGTATTATCAATATCATCATATAAATAGGTTTTAAATACCCCTGACTCCGGATTAAAAATATTTAACCCGTCGTTTTCTGTGCCAATCCACAAGGCGTGGTCACTATCTTCGTTGATTGCATAAACAGTATTACCGCTTAAACTATTCTTTTCATCATCGTGCTTATAGTGAGAAAATTCTCCTGTTGCTTTATTAAACAGATCGAGCCCTCCGCCTTTTGTGCCAATCCATAAGCGGTGTTTGCTATCTTCAAACATTGTATAAACATTATTGCTGGCTATCGTTTTGTTATTGGTATCATCATGCTGAAAGCTGGTAAACGTTTTACTTTTTTTATTAAATAGTTTAAGCCCTCCATTGGCGGTACACAGCCATAGGTTGTGCTGGGTATCTTCAAAAATATTTCTTACATACAAATCGCTAAAACCATTGATTTTATATCTATAATGAACAATCCTGTTTTTTTTAACCTCCAATAAATTTAAGCCCGCAACTGTACCCACCCATATATTTCCTTCGCTATCTTCCAATACGCTGTTTGTAGAATTGTCTAAAATACCCGAGGTGTTTTCCGGATCGTTTTTATAACCAATGAAGTGATCTTTTTTACGATCATAACGGCATACTCCATCTCCCGTTGCTATCCATAAATCCCCGTTTTTACTTTCAGTAATTGCAAGAATAAAATTGTTACTAAGGCTGTTGGGCTTTTGAGGATCGTTTTTATAAACTGTAAATTTATAACCGTCATATTTGTTCAAACCATCATGGGTACCAAACCACATAAAGCCGCGGCTGTCACGCAAAATACAAAGTACATTGCTTTGTGAAAGCCCTTCATTTGTTCCTATGTGTTCAAATTGTAAATGTTGTTTTTGCGGAAATGCAA
>JBDSFG010000299.1:0-20063 GCA_039919615.1 Ginsengibacter sp.
GGGCGCATACTAAGCGAAACTGATAATCGGCCAATCTCTGATGCAACAATATTGATAAAAGGTGGTAAAACAGGTACACAAACAGCCGCGGACGGAACATTTTCAATAAATGCTCCCCGCGATAACAGTGTAATAATAATAACTGTTGTAGGATACGATCGGATGGAAATACCAGTTTCCGGGAAAACAACAATTGGGGATGTAGCCTTACAATTAGCTGCTGTGAATTTGAATGAGGTAATTGTAACTGGCTATAGTTCGCAAAGAAAAAAGGACATCACGGGGTCGGTTTCTGTTATAAATGTGAATAACATGAAGGCTATTCCTTCCGGTACTATTGAGTCCCTATTACAAGGTCAGGCATCGGGTGTAACAGTTATTAATTCCGGAGCACCCGGAAGCCCCAGCAACGTGCGGATACGTGGTGTTACTTCCACAGGTAATGTAGACCCCCTTGTGATCATAGATGGAACACAAGGTAGTATGCATGATCTCAACCCAAATGATATACAATCTATACAAGTTTTAAAAGATGCGGGAGCTGCAGCTATTTACGGGGTTCGGGGCTCAAACGGTGTAATAATCATAACTACTAAAAAGGGGATAAAAGGTAAACCTGTGGTGACGTATGATGGCTATGTAGGAACTCAACGTCCTCTTAAAAATGGATGGAATCTTGCTAACCCTACCGAAAATGCAAATGCCATCTGGGAGCAATATAAGAATAGCGGTATTGCTGCTTCCCATAAACAATACGGAAGTGGAGCGACGCCGGTTATTCCTGATTACATTACTCCAACGGCCGGTAAAGAAGGAGATCCTTTAACTAACCCTGCCACATATGCTTTGTACAAAAACCAGATAACAAGGGCCAACAAAGCAGGAACTGACTGGTTTCATGAGATATTTAAACCAGCTCTTGTTCAGGATCATAATGTATCAATAAGAGGCGGCGGCGATAAATCCACTTATCTTTTCTCTATGAATTACCACGACCAGGATGGAACATTGATATATAACTATCTTAAACGGTATTCTATAAGGATGAACTCCACCTTTGAGCTTTCAGATCATATCCGTGTCGGCGAAACGGTTTATGCCTTTTACAAGAATAACCCGGCATATTTGAATTTACCGGGTGTTAACAATGGCAATTCAATCAACTACGCATACCGCATGCCAGCTATAGTGCCGGTGTACGACATCATGGGAAATTTTGCTGGCGGTGGTTCTCAAAGTTTAGGAAATGCATCTAACCCAGTTGCAGTAATGGCCCGTACAAAAGATAATAAAGGAAATGACTGGCAAATTATGGGAAATGTATTTGCTGAAGTCGACTTCCTTAAGCACTTCACGTTAAGGAGTACATTCGGTGGCGGTGTTGATTTTTTTAATAGCAATGCTTTTGTTTATACTGCATATGAGGCAGCAGAAAACAGCTCAAATCCGAACAGCTTTATTGAAAACTACGGATATACCAGCAGTCGCACGTTAACTAACACACTTAAATATTCAAATACTTTCGGCAGTAAACACAAAGTAGACGTGTTGTTAGGAACCGAGGCTATTCGGAATTATGGAAGAATTATTTCAGCATCAAGAGGAAGTTATTATGTAACTAATTTAAATAATCTCACTGTTGACCCAAGCTTGTGGACACTTAATTTCGGATCTTCTACAAGCCAATCCAATTCGAATATTGGTATTAATGGGTATCCTACCCCTTACGAGAATGCGTTGCTTTCTTTTTTTGGAAGAGTTGATTATGCCTTTAACGATAAATATCTTTTATCAGGTACCCTAAGAAGAGACGGGTCATCTTTGTTTGCAAAAGATTACCGGTGGGGTTATTTTCCTTCAGTAACTGCCGGATGGAGAATTTCTGAGGAGAATTTTATGAAAAACATTTCCTGGCTGAACGATTTAAAAATACGCGGCGGATGGGGTAAGCTTGGTTCTATCAGCAATATAGAGCGAAGTGCTCCGTATAACGCCTTTACAACATTTGCATCAAGTGCTGTGTATTCTTATTACGATATTAATGGATCAAGTACATCACCTTCACAAGGGTTATATACGGCACAATACGCAAACCCGATAACTACCTGGGAAGAAGATGCCATAACCAATATCGGCCTGGACGCAACTTTACTTAATAATAAACTCGAGCTCTCATTTGAATGGTACAAAAAGGATATAAAAGGACTTTTGCTGGCACCTGCGCCAGCAGCTACTATCATAGGAAGTGCTATTGCTCCTGTTGTTAATTTTGGTAATATTACAAATAAAGGTATTGACATCGCGGCTACCTATCATGGAAGGGTCAACAAGGATCTTTCTTATGATATCACCGGGACTTTTACTTCTTACAACAACAAAGTAGTAAGTGTACCCGGACCAACTACCTACAGGGACTTCGGAAACTCGAGAATGGAAACAGGATATCCGATCGGTTCATTCTTTGGGTATAAAGTATTAGGTATTTTTCAAAATGATGCGGAGGTTGCCAAGGCAGCTACCCAGGAAGCTGCAAAACCCGGGCGGTTCAGATACGCTGATGTAAACGGAGATGGTAAGATTAATTCAGGCGACAGAACACATTTCGGTAATCCAAATCCTGATTTCACATCCGGGTTGAACTTAGCGATCATGTATAAGAATTTTGACTTAACAACTTTCTGGTATGCCTGCGTGGGCAATGACGTAATTAACAGCGTAAGAGCTTCTATAGACTTCCCGCAGCAATTTGATGTAGCCATTAGTAAAGATGCAGTATATGATTCATGGAGACCTGACAGGCCAAATGCAAAAGTGCCGATTCTTGAAAGATCAGCAAACTTCAGCAACATTGCTGTATTCAATTCATATCTCATGGAAAGCGGATCTTATTTACGTTGTAAGAACCTGGCTTTGGGCTATTCACTACCAGCCAGTAAGTTTACCAAGATGGGAATATCGAAATTCAGGTTGTACGTACAGGCCGTGAATATAATTACTATTACAAAATACTCAGGCCTTGATCCGGAATTACCCGGAAGCACTGTCACCAGCACAAACTTCGGAGTGGACGGAGGTACTTATCCAACAAACCAACCAATGTATACTGTTGGTGTAAATCTTACTTTTAAATAACTTTCAACTATTATAAACATGAAAAGACATTATAATAAATTATTTGTCAGTGCAATATTAATGGTCACTGCAGTCCTGATATTTTCCTGCAAGAAATTTCTTGACAAAAAACCAATTGGACAGCTTTCGGAAACAAATGTAACTACCAAAGCTGGTGTTCAGGCATTACTTATTGGTGCTTATTCTTTGTTAGACGGACAAACCGGCTTAAGCTTTGGAACGACAAATACTACCGGTTTTACTTATGGAGCCGCCTGCTCAAACTGGGTATACGGCAGTATATGCGCTGACGATTCATACAAAGGTTCAACCCCAACAGATCAGCCTCCCATGGTTTTACTGGCTACATGGTCTTTATCAACCGCTACATCAACATACATGAATTTAAAGTGGCAAATTTCGTACGCAGGAGTTCAACGGGCAAATGATGTTATAAGAATACTTCCTAAGATAGCAGATCTTACGGATGCAGAAAAAAAGGTTATGGAAGCTGAGGCTAAATTTTTGCGTGCTCACTTTCATATGGATGCGCAAAAAATGTGGAATAATCCTCCTTATGTTGATGAAAGTGTATCCTTTGAAAATAATAATCCACCACCTAATGTAGATGGTTCAGGAAATTTTGTGAACATATGGCCTAAGATTGAAGCTGACCTTCAATTTGCAATAGCAAATTTACCACCTGTCCAACCCCAGGTAGGAAGAGCCAATAGTTGGGCAGCTAAGGCTTATTTGGCAAAGGCGTATATGTTTCAGGATAACTATGCCAAGGCAAAACCCGTGTTGGAAGATCTTATTACAAACGGCGTAACCGCAGGCGGAAAAAAATATGCCCTTATAAATTTCGAAGATAACTTTAATGCACAGACAAAAAATGGCGCTGAATCTGTATTTGCGTGCCAGATGTCAGTAAACGATGGATCGCAATTGAACGGAAACTTTGGCGATGTTTTAAATTTCCCCAATGGAACAGGCGCTCCCGGTGGTTGTTGCGGATTCAACAATCCTTCATGGAATCTTGTTAACGCCTATAAAACAGATGCAAATGGATTGCCGCTGTTAGACACCTGGAATGACGGAAAGATTGTTAGTGATACTACAGGTGGTTCTGCAAATCTTTATACTGGTACATTGGATCCCCGGGTTGATCTTACAATCGGAAGGCCGGGTATACCTTATCTGGACTGGGGCCCGCAATCAGTAGCATGGATACGCAGCCCTGCAGATAATGGTATATTTAACCCACGGAAAAATGTATATGCAAAAAGCCAGTTTGGAACTCTTTCATCTACAGAAACGGCTTTCTGGGGAGCTACCCAGATAAATGCTAACAATTATATTTTTATCCGCTTTGCCGATATTATTTTGTGGGCGGCTGAGTGTGAAGTAGAAATAGGAACTCTTGATAAGGCTCAGGATTATGTTAATCAAATACGTACAAGGGCGGCAGATCCTACAGGATGGGTATATAAAAATGCTACTTACAGTGCATCTTCTTCAAAGTATTCCCCACAAACAACTCCTGCAGATAACTATTTAATTAAGCTCTACCCCACAGGTGATTTTGCCACCGGCGGAAAAAATTATGCACGTAAAGCTGTTCAATTTGAAAGAAGATTAGAACTGGCAATGGAAGGTCACAGATTTTTCGATCTCCAACGCTGGGATAATGGTACTGGCACCATGGCCAATACACTTAATGCATACCAGGCGGTAGAAAAAAACCGGAAATCTTTTTTCTATGCAAACCCAACTGCACAATTCCATAAAGGTATCAACGAGTATTATCCTGTTCCACAGGCGCAAATAGATATTCAAAATTCAACAGGTACCGTGTCGTTAAAGCAGAACCCGGGATATAATTAATTAAAAAAATTAAAAATTAAAGAAGCAGGAAGTTACTTCCCGCTTCTTTAATTTTACGTCACAGTTTTCCCGATCTTGCTATACTTCAAATTATTAATCGTTGGAAAAATTTTATTTTATGAAACACTCCTTTTTTTCTTTTTTGCTACCCCTTTTTGTATCAATCAATTTCATCTTTCCGCAACAAACTTTTGCAGATGACCATAAAACGCTGGAAATTGGCAGCCAGGCGCCCGACTTTAAGTTGCCCGGAACTGATGGTAAAAATTACTCGCTATCATCTTTTAAAAGTGCCAAAATCCTTGTAATTGTTTTTACATGTAATCACTGCCCTACTGCTCAGGCTTATGAGGAGCGGTTGATTAACCTTACAAAAGAGTACAAATCGCAAGGCGTTGCGGTGATAGCAATAATGCCTAACGATCCAAAATCTGTTCAGCTAAGTGAATTAGGCTATGCAGACCTTGGAGATTCATTTGCAGAAATGAAATTACATGCAAAAAGAAAGAATTTTAATTTTCCATATTTATTTGATGGAGAACATGAAACAGTTGCAAAAGCGTATGGCCCCGTGGCTACGCCGCATATTTTCATTTTTGATAAGGAGCGAAAACTAAGGTATCAGGGCCGCATAGATGATGTAGAGAAACCCACGAAAGTGCCTAATAGTTTAGATGCTAAAAACGCAATTGACGCATTGTTAGCTGATAAAGAAATACAGGTAAAAACAACAAAAGTATTTGGTTGTTCTATAAAGTGGGCGGAGAAAGAAGATCTCGTGGCTAAGGCCAACAAGCAATGGGCTGCTCATCCTGTAAACCTGGAAATGATTGATGCGGCTGCTGTTAAAGACTTAATTAATAACAGTTCTGATAAGCTTCGTTTAATAAATGTGTGGTCTTCTTCCGCTCTTCCAGGTGTAAATCAGTTTCCTTCTTTTGTAACCATAAACCGAATGTACAGGGGAAGAGATTTTGAGTTTATAACTATAAACGCAGATGGGGCTGCAAAGAAAGATAAGGTGTTAGCTTTTTTAAAAAAAGTGCAGGCAGCAAATACTAATTATTTATTTAGAACAAATGACAAGTATAAATTAATGGATGCTTTAGGCTCTGGTTGGAAAGGTAATTTTCCCTACACAGTTTTAGTTGAGCCAGGAGGTAAAATTATTTATTCCAAACAAGGTATTATTGATGCTATGGAAATGAAAACAAGGATTGTTGAGAATAAATTGATAGGAAGATTTTATTAATAGTTTGAATATTATCAATTCAAATTTCCTTCACCGTGTAAATTGGAAGAAGGAAATTCCAAAAGAAAATCGAATAAATTTATACCGGCAGGGATCCGAAGTTTTTTTCTCAGTCTATAACGGCTGATCTCCACTCCACGTACCGAGATTTTCATATGTTGTGCAATTTCTTTACTGCATAAATTCATGTGCAAGTAAGCACAAAGCTTAAGCTCATTAGGCGTTAAGCCCGGGTATTGCTTTTTAATGGATCGTAAAAAATTAAGGTGTACATTGTCAAAATGAGTGGCAAATTGGTGCCAATCTTTATCCATATTATCTTCTTCTTTTAAGGCTCTTATAAGTTTTTTAAAATCTTCGGGTACGTGTTCACTGCCTGAAACATTTTTTAACCGGGTAAGCTCTTCTTTAACTTTAGAAAGAAGATCTCCTTTTTGCACAAGATGCATTGAAGCCGAGGCAAGCTCTGTATTTTTGTTTTGTAATTCTATCTGTAGTTTTTCATTTTTTAATGCAACAATTTCTTTTTCCGATTTGTCAAGTTCCAATTGATGCAGATACTGCAAATGCTTTTGCTGTTCTTCATGTTTTTGTTTCTGGCGAAGAAATATTCTTTTTAGTATTCTGTAGAAAAGATAATTAAATGCAATAAAAAGAATGAAATAAACGGAATATGCCAAATGCGTTTTATACCACGGTGGCAAAACATTTACAACATACGAGGTGACTGCAGATTCATTGCCCAAATTATTTTTAGCTTTTACCTGGAAGCTGTAATTTCCCGCAGGCAAATTTGTATAATCCTTTTCTGTTCTCTTTGTCCAGTCTGACCATTTTTCATCATAACCTTTTAACAGGTAACTATAAACAATACTGTTGTGATGTTCAAAAAGCGGCGAAGAAAATTCAAAGTGTAAAGAATTCAAACTACTGGCAATATGAGGGGTGGCTTGCTTGCTTTGTGTAAGAATTTCATTAACCTGTCCAAAATATCCTCCAAATAATAAACTGTCGGACTTTCCAAAAGCCTTCACCGCCGTAATTTTTGCATAGATGCTATTATTATTTTTTTGTTTATAATTCTCATAATTTATATGATAAAATCCCTTTTCAGCTCCCACGAAAACATTCAATTTATCGTACGGATAAATATGTTCAAAGCCTGAAACCATCTTTCCGTCTAACTCCGGGAAATAAATAATTTCCGGTTTGGCAGAAGAATAATCTACAACTCCGAGATTCTTGTTTTCAACAAACCATATATTGCCTGATGAATCCTCTTTTAAGTGCCTTATATTTTTTTGACCAAAAGTATTTTTAAAATAATTACTTAATTGAAATCTGTCTGCAGATGAGTTATATTCATATATTCCTTTTTCAGTAGCAACTACTATCCTGTTCTTTATTTTAAACAGGTGATTATTAAAAGATGAAGGCAATCCATTTTTATCTGTATAAATTTTTGACCTTGGATTATTGTTATCACTGATATCAATTTTAAATACTCCTCTGTATGGATGTGCGACCCAAACGATATTATCGTTATCAATAGCCACAAACTGAGAATGCTCGCTAAAATTTGGCGAAATAATTTTTGATACAAAATTATTATTCTCATACTTCAGAAAATCCAAACCATTTGAAGTGCCGGCAATAATTAAGTGCGACGGAATAACGTTATAAAAGGGCAGGAATGTCCAATAAGATGCCTTGTTGCTGATAGGAATTGCAATGCCATTATTAATCTGGAATGATCCATCATGATGACCCAATAATAACTTTCCGTTGACCTCAGATAATCCCCATGCCGATCCTGTGGTGTTTGGCAATACTTCAAAATTTCCTTTAATAAAGCTAAAATCCTTCTCTTTGGTAAGAGGTACTTTATAGAGGCCATTTGATGTTCCTATATAAAGTATATTTTGAAACACTATCGAAGTGTATCCCTCACCTTCATTGAGGTTTTCAGGATAAATATGCTTTATCTCATTATTGATAGCTATAAAGTCAATTCCGTTATCAAGCCCCAACCATAAATTACGATGCATATCAACAAAAAGATATAAGATATTATTAATTTGTAAACCTTCCTTTCGTGAGAGATTTTGAATTATCTCGCCCTTCTTATTAATAACATAACAACCCTGGAGATTTGTGCCAACTGCAATCCAGTCATTGGTAATCGGCGTTGCGGTCAAAATGCGCTGATTTGTAAAAGGATCGGTATTTTTAAATTCAAACTTTGATATTTTATTGCCTGATAAGATAAAAAAGCCGGAGTTGATAGTGGTAATAAACGTGCTATCGTTACCAAAGGGAAAAATAGTCGTAACCAAAAATCCTTTCGGAAAAACATCCTCTTTTATAAATGGCTCCCACAGGCCATTCCTAAATTCCAATAAACCATTTTTTGAGTCCTGCGCTATTAGCTGGTTATTACTTTTGCCCAAAAATTGCCATTCGTTTATGGCAGGGTAAACATTTATCACATTATTGCTTAGCTGAAATATTATCTCTTTCGATCTGAAAAATATATCGTTGCGGGAGGAAATGGTTTGCCAGATTTCACTAAAGGACCTGCTTTTTCCATGCAACAGTTTTTTTAGGGATGCATAAATTAATTTGCCATTACTATCAGGTGAGAAATATCCAAAATCAGCCTGGCTACCGACATAAATTTTATTATCACTTCCTATGGCCAAAGACCTGATCACCGTCTTATTTGGCAAAGGATATATTTTCCAGTAAGTACCATCAAAAGTCAGCAAGCCTTCATAGTTCGCAAAGTACATTACCCCGTTTTTATCCTGAACGATGCTACGGTTTTGAGTACCCGCATTATAATTAGCTTTAGTGTAATTAATAATATCAGGAATCCCAATTGTATTTTGAGCGAAAGGTCTCGTAACAATAAAAGTGATCACAAGCAAAAGCAAACGTTTCTTCATAGCCTGAAGATTTATACATGAAAATATGAAAATTTGCGCACATATAAATCAAAAAGGCACATGAAGTAGGTTTGAAGTAGTTGCCTTTTTAGTCTGAATAATTTTATATGAAATGTTGTAGTATTGATGTAATCACTATTGCTCGATTTATTTCAGTTAGAGTAGTTTTATATGCACATTCATAAACAAGACTCAGGAGGTATTTAACCGATTGCTTTCCGGGATAACTTAAATCAATAAAAATGAAAATAAACACATTTGGATTTAAACTTGCTCTGGCCGTATTATTCTTATTTAGTGTTCCGGCTTCAGCCCAGCAAAAGGCGGGAATTTTTGATGGCCATGGCGATATAGGGAAAGATGTAAAAACAGGAAACGTTACCTATATACCTTCAAGTGGGCAGTATGTAATTTCAGGAGCAGGTTATAATATCTGGGCAGATCATGATGAATTTCAATTTGTATGGAAAAAAATGAAAGGTGACTTTATACTTTACACCAGGGCTGAGTTTATTGGGAGTTGGGTAAATTATCACAGGAAGGTGGGTTGGATGGTTCGTAAAACATTGGATGGAAAATCTCCCCATGTAAATGCTGTAGTCCATGGTGACGGGTTGACTTCGCTTCAATTTAGAAGAACTGCTGGGGCTCAAACGGAGGAAATTAAATCAAAACTTACTAAAGCTAACATTATACAGTTGGAAAGAAAAGGTACCACTTACACTATGAGAGCTGCCATATACGGTGAGCCTTTTGTGGTGGAACAAATTACTGACATAGATCTTGGGGATGAAGTATATGTTGGATTATTTGTGGGATCTCACAATGCTGACGTATTAGAAACCGGCGTGTTTAGAGATGTTCGTATAACGGTGCCATTTAATGGTGAAGCCGATAACCGTACCCAAATGAAATTAGGCAGCAATTTAGAGCTAATGGAAATTGCATCAGGAAACCGGGAGGTTGTTTATACAGTGCCTTATTCCATACAGGGACCTAACTGGACTACTGATGGTAAAAGCATATTATTTAATGGCAGTGATGGCCTCATGTATAATTTTGATCTGAAAAGTAAAATCTCAAAACCTATAAATACCGGGAATGTAAAATCAAATAATAACGATCATGTAATTTCCTTTGATGGTAAAATGCTTGGATTAAGCAGTTCTGTTAAAGATTTAGGAGGTTCAATAATTTACACAGTGCCGATAACAGGTGGAGCTCCAAAACAAGTTACCCCCAAAGGGCCGTCCTATCTTCATGGCTGGTCACCGGATGGCCAAAGCCTGGTTTTTTGCGGGGAAAGAAATGGGGAGTATGATGTTTATAAAGTTCCTGTAGCGGGGGGGCCCGAAGTAAGGTTAACTGATGAAAAGGGATTAGATGATGGCCCTGAGTATAGTCCTGATGGACAATATATTTATTTTAATTCAGTACGCTCGGGCTTAATGCAGATATGGCGCATGAAACCGGATGGCAGTGATCAGGAACAGGTAACGACCGATGATTACAATAACTGGTTTGCCCATATTTCCCCCGATGGTAAGGGGATGGTATTTTTATCTTTTTTGAAAGAAGAGGTAGTGCCGGGAATGCATCCTCCATATAAACACGTTTATATCCGATATTTGCCAATCAAAGGAGGAACTCCAAAAGTGCTTACTTATATTTATGGCGGACAAGGTTCTATAAACACTCCTTCATGGTCGCCGGATAGTAAAAGAGTTGCGTTTGTAAGCAATACGGATATGGGAATCTCAAAAAAATAAAAGAATATTTATAATTAATACTTTAAAACACATTTATGAATTCAAGACGGGAATTTTTAAAAACTTCAGGTGCCGTGGTAATCGGTTCTGCTCTACTGCCTAACCTTGCTAAAGCTTCAAACTTAAATGCTGCCAAAGATGTTGGCGTACAATTGTACACAGTTCGTAAAGAAATGCTGGCGGATAATATCGGCACATTGAAAAAATTAGCAGCGCTTGGCTATAAAGAAATTGAATCTGCAGGCAGTGACAAAGGGAATTATTATGGCCTGAAACCTGCGGAGATGAAAAAAGTAATAAAAGACCTTGGAATGAACTTGCGCAGCGGTCATGTACACTTTGATGGTAAATGGCAGCAAACCATTGATGATGCTAAAGAAGCCGGCCAGGAATATGTCATAGTTTCCTCAATGCCTACAAAGGGGCAGACAGTTGATAACTATAAAAGCGTTGCTGAGTCATTTAATAAAGCAGGTGAGTCATGCAAAAAATCAAATCTATATTTTGGTTACCATAATCACGATTTTGAATTTGAAAAGGAAAATGGTAAAATTTTGTATGATGTACTGATAGAAAACACCAATCCTGAATATGTGAATCTCGAACTGGATCTTGGATGGGTAGTGGTAACAGGGAATGATCCCCTGAAATATTTTGAAAAATATCCCGGCCGTTTTCCACTTTGGCATTTGAAAGATATGAACATGACTGAAAAACACAGTACTGAGTTTGGCAAAGGGGGCCTGGATATAAAGAAAATGCTTAACGCTTCAAAAAAATCAGGAATGAAATATTTTTTTGTAGAACAGGAAGAATACACTTCTACGCCATTTGAAGCCCTTGCCTATAATTACAACTATCTGAAAAAATTAAAACATTAAGAAAACTTTTTTGCTAACACTGGCAGGCTAATTTCTTTATGAATTACCTTTCCTTCACTTAATTAAACACCATTACAATGGACAGGCGTTCAAGTATAAAAACGTTGCTAATTTTTTCAGCCGGCGCTGCGCTTCTTCCTTCCTGTATGGAGGAGGAAAAAAGATCTTCTCTCTCTTTAAAAAATATAAAAATAAACGGTAAAGACGAAGAACTTTTGGCAGAACTTAGCGAAACGATTATCCCTAAAACAGATACACCGGGGGCAAAAGATATTTCAACTCACCTTTTTGCATTGATGATGGTTGATGACTGCTACACAAAAGAAAACCAGGATAAGTTTGCTAAAGGGCTTAAAGAATTTGAAGATTTCACTAAAAAGAAATTCGATAAATCCTTCGTAAAATGTACTCCTTCAGAGAGGTCAGAAATATTAAAATCAATCGAAAGCAAAAAAGACATACCTGAAAATGTTGCCTCGTTTTATAATAACATTAAACGGCTAACCGTACAGGCTTTCACTACATCAGAATATTATTTAACAAAAGTGCAGGTGTACAAATTAGTGCCAGGTAAATTTTATGGTTGTGTTCCTGTAAAAAAAGCAAGTTAATAACATATGGGCGATAATAAAGAAACCCGGAATTTTGATGCTATCGTAATAGGCTCAGGAATGAGCGGTGGATGGGCAGCAAAGGAATTCGCTGAAAAGGGATTAAAAACCCTGGTACTGGAAAGAGGAAGAGATGTAAAACACCTTACAGATTACCCTACTACAAATATGAATCCATGGGAGTTTAAGCATCGTGGTGAAGTTCCTCAGGAGATTCGACAGGCTAATCCTGTTATAAGCAAATGCTATGCATTTCGTGAAGATGCCATGCACTTTTTTGTAAAAGATACCGATCACCCGTATGTGCAGGATAAACCGTTTGACTGGATTAGAGGTTACCAGGTTGGTGGAAAATCCATCATGTGGGCAAGGCAAACACAACGTTGGAGTAATTATGATTTTGAAGGTCCGGCACGGGATGGCTTTGCAGTTGACTGGCCTATTCGTTATAATGACATAGCGCCATGGTATAGTTATGTAGAAAAGTTTGCGGGGATATCAGGTAACAAAGATGGTCTCGCCAGTCTTCCTGATGGAGAATTTTTACCTCCATTGGAATTAAGCTGTGTCGAAAATTATTTTAAAGACTTTATCACCAAAAATTATAAAGACAGGAATGTTATTTATGGCCGTTGTGCTCACTTAACCGAGCCAAAAGCTATACATCTCGAACAAGGCAGAGGCCAATGCCAGAACAGAAGCCTTTGCCAGCGGGGCTGTCCGTTCGGCGGCTATTTTAATGCCAACTCAACCACCATACCCTGGGCATTAAAAACAGGCAATATGACACTGCGTCCTTTTTCTGTTGTTCATTCAATTATATATGATGAGCAAAAAGGCAAAGCCGTTGGCGTACACGTTATTGATGCTAAAACAAAAGAATCAATTGAGTATTTCGCTCCTGTTATTTTTGTAAATGCAGGTTCTATAAACACTAATCTAATCTTACTAAACTCTGTTTCAAAGCGTTTCCCTAATGGTTTCGGAAATGACAATGGCTTGTTAGGAAAGTATGCCGCTTTTCATAATTACAGGGCGAGAATAACTGCTCAGTATGAAGGATTAAAAGATTTTACAACAGAAGGAGGCCGCCGCCCAACCGGCGCTTATATACCACGATTTAGAAATTTAGTAAAGCAGGAAACAGATTTTCTGCGTGGTTATGCTTCAACCTTTTACTCGGGCAGACGAGTTAACCGTAATACAGATGGGTTTGGGGAAGACTTAAAAAAGAATTTAATGGCAACTCCTGAATTAGGGCCATGGAGTGTGGGTTCGCAAATGATGGGAGAAACTATACCACGAGAAACAAATTTCATCAGTTTAGATAAAACTAAAAAAGATGAATGGGGAATACCGTTGCTTAGTATCTCCATTGACTATTCTGATAATGAGGAAAAGATGATAAAAGATTTCTTTGAGCAAATGACCGAAATGTATGCAAAGGCCGGCTTTACTGATATTAAAACCTCAGACTCTAAACAGGCACCCGGACTGGATATACACGAAATGGGAGGTGTACGCATGGGTAAGGATCCGAAAACATCGATGCTAAATAAATGGCACCAGTTTCATAATTGTTCGAATATATTTGTAACTGATGGCGCCTGCATGACATCTACTTCCACGCAGAATCCATCATTAACTTATATGGCAATGACAGCAAGAGCTGTTGATTATGCCGTGTCGCAATTAAAAAAAGGGGCATTATAATTAATAAAATTTCCATCTTGTAAAATGGAATTATAAATTCAATAAAAAGAAAAGAAATGACAACAAGACGTTCGTTTATTAAATCAACATCCCTGCTTTCTGCAGGATTTCTAATGGCACCTTCTGAATTTAAACGCAAACATTCTTTAATAGGATTGCAATTATATACTGTAAGAGATGCTATGCAAAAAGATCCTGCCGACACTTTGTCGAAGGTGGCAAAAATCGGTTATAACTCGGTGGAAGGGGCTACGTATACTGGTACACAAAAATTTTATGGTATGGAGCCCGTGGCTTTTTCACAGCTCTTAAAAGATAACGGGCTTGTAATGCTTAGCAGCCATTACAGGCTGGGAGAAGAAAAACCAAAGGGAGAAATAATGAAAGGTACCATGTTACATGACTGGGATAAAGCCGTAGATGATGCCGCAGAAGTTGGATTAAAATACATGGTTTGTGCCTTTCTTTCAGTTGACGAACGCAAAGGGCTTGATCATTATAAATATGTAGCAGATCAACTTAATATTGCAGGCGAAAGATGTAAAAAATCAGGTATACAATTATGTTATCATAATCATGATTTTGAATTTGTAAAACAGGATGATATTTATCCGTTTGATGTTCTGCTTGGAGCGGATAAAGATCTGGTAAAAATTGAAATGGATCTTTATTGGGTTACAAAAGCAGGCCAGGACCCGGTTGCATTGTTTAAACAACATCCCGGCAGATTCCCGCTTTTACATTTAAAGGATATGGATAAGACTCCGGAAAAAGCATTTACTGAAGTTGGAAATGGTGTGATTGATTTCGAAGAAATTTTAGAGCATAAAAGGAAAGCCGGCGTAAAATACTTTTTTGTAGAACAGGATAAATGCCCGGGCTCACCATTCGATAGTATCACTCAAAGTTTTTCTTACATCAAGAAAAACCTGGTTTAAATTAACAGCATTCCCGATCATTTTCTTTTTACAACTTCTACTTCTACACTCCAGTCACTCCCGCTGGAAATATTGTAAACATTGGCAAAGCTATTCTCGTTTAAAGCAAACGATAATTGCAAAAGGCTGTTCAAATATGCCAGTGGCTTGCCTTTTGCAACGGCCCCAAAAGTTTCGCTGTACGGCATATTGCCTTGATACACTTTTTTATTTTTATGGTAGATAATAACGTGGAGAATGTCTCCATAATTGGCTTGTAGCTGATTGAAAAGATCCCTGGCAATATTTGTCCAGATGTTTCCATATTGAATATCCAGGATAGAAATATCGCCTTTTATTTTTTTGCCTTCGATCACCGCCTTTTGATAAGGAATGCTTACCACCGAATCAGGTAATATTTTGCCAACCTGTTCAAAATTTATTGTGCCGGCAGCAAGTCTTGCTGCTGTATATGCATACACATCACGGCCATGAAAAGTATACGATTCCTGCGAGCCCTTCCTGCGGTTAATGCTTTCATCAATTTCCCTTAAAGTATCAATTCCTAAAGACTGGGCTATGAGCGTTAATGTGCCATTGTCTGGCGTAACAATGTAGTGGCCTGATTTTGTTTTTAGAACCACAGAACGCCTGGTAGTCCCTACACCGGGATCTACTACAGAAACAAACACAGTTCCGGCAGGCCAGTATGGTACAGTTTGCTCAAGCCTGAATGCTGCTTCCCAAATATTATAAGCAGGAATTTCATGGGTCAGGTCATACAATTTTAGTTCAGGCGAGACTCCCAAAGCAACGCCCTTCATTGCAGACACTGCACCATCTTTCAAACCAAAATCAGATTGAAAAACAACTATTTTATTTTGTGCATTTATAATGGAACAACATGTAAAGAATAAGCTAACTGTAATAAAAACATCTTTTAGATAACGCATACTTAATGTATAAGCTTTGAAAATGATTTAAGCAAAAATGTTTCCCGGGATAACAGGAAACATTTTTTAATGATTGCAAATTAAATATTTATAGAATCAAAAATTCAAAACCAATTTACTAAAGAGCCTTAAGCCATTAAAGCCCATTTGAACAGGATCCCATGGGCCGCCTGATTCATTAGCAATATCTGGCTGCCGGCATGGGATCAGAATTGAATGTTTGCGCCAGATAATATTTCGGGTACCAGTGTTTCGTCTTCATTGTAACATATAGGTCGATAGCCGAAAAGCTTCCGGGTATATCCGGATCACAGGCCAAGCCCGGGCCGGTTCGGGCATCATTTAAATCCAGCTATAGCGCTTGAATTTCGGGTAAATCAAATCCTTTATTTTTACCTCCCCAAAAGGAGAATGATGCAATCAATTAAAGAAGAAATAAAAGAACTTTTTAAAACGTATAGTGCTTCTTCGATTGTAAGCGTCGATAAATTGCCACAGTCTGGCAGCGACAGGATATACTTTAGAATTATTACCAGTGACGGCTCTTATATTGCTACTTTTAATAAAAACGTAAAGGAAAATTTGACCTTCTTTAATTTCAGCAGTCACTTAAAAAGAAGTAATAATCCCGTTCCTGAAATATACAAGACCAATGCTGATCAAACAATTTATATCCAGCAGGATTTTGGAGATGAAACCTTGCTCAGTAAACTCGAGCAACACGGACACAATGAATACGCCTACGACTTATTCAGAAAAACCCTAAAAGCGCTTGCCCTCTTGCAGATTAAAGGCGATAAAAACCTGGATTATAGCTGGTGCATTACTTCAAAGAAATTCGGAAAACAGGCCATTATTTCCGATCTGCTTTATTTTAAATATTATTTTTTAGATACTCTTAAGATCCCTTACGACAAGGAAAAATTGATTGATGATTTTGAAGCATTGGCTATTTATCTTACTAAAGTTGAGCATAAGTATTTTATGTTTCGGGATTTTCAAAGCCGTAACGTGATGGTGAAAGAGGATGCCGTTTACTTTATAGATTACCAGGGCGGAATGAAGGGGGCTTTGCAATACGATGTTGCTTCGTTGCTGTGGCAGGCCAAAGCAGATTTAAGTGATGAATGGAAAAATTCTTTATTAGAATACTATATCGATTGTGCAGAAGGAGTTCTCGAAAAAAAGATTAACCGTGTTCAATTCAGAAGTCAATACAATGGCTATGTACTAATTCGATTGCTACAGGTTTTAGGCGCTTATGGCTTCCGGGGTTTGTTTGAGCGGAAGGCGCACTTTTTAACAAGCATTCCGCTTGCATTAAAAAATTTAAAATGGTTTTTTGCTAACAAACACACTGGTATAGTATTGCCTGAGTTTGAACGGGTAGTGGAAGCGATGGTGCAAGACGAAATCGTAGAACGTTTTGAACCAATACAGGCAGATGCATCAACACCGTTGATTGTTAAGATCAAAAGTTTTTCTTATTTATTAAGTGGCTACCCAAAAGATGAATCAAAAAATGGGGGGGGCTTTGTTTTTGATTGCCGTGGAATTCTAAATCCGGGGAGGATTGAAGAATTTAAGTCTGTTAACGGGAGAAATAAATCAGTAATGGATTTTTTAGAGCAACAAACCAAAATGCCTGAGTTTCTAAATGCAGTTTATAACATAGTTGACATTGCAGTTGAAAATTATATTGAAAGAGGTTTTGAGAGTTTAATGATAAGCTTCGGATGCACAGGGGGATGTCACAGAAGTGTATATGCTGCTGATGCATTAATGAGGCATGTAAGAAATAAGTTCATGGTTAAAATAGAATTGCACCATATTGAACAAAAAATAACAGAAACCAAAGGCTTTTGAAAGCAGCATCACCAAAACATTCCACATCACCACAAGGGTCGTTCAACTCCCCTTCAGGAAACGGAGGTAAGGCAATGATACTGGCCGCAGGTTTAGGCTCCAGGCTCAAACCATTTACCGATCAACATCCCAAAGCGCTGGCACTGGTTAATGGTAAGTCGTTATTACAAAGAAACATTGAATATCTGCAAAGTTTTGGCGTAAAAGATGTAATTGTAAATGTGCATCATTTTGCAGATCAGATAACAAACCTGGTAAAGCAAAGCAATGGTTTTGGAAGCAATATTACTATCTCAGATGAATCGGATAAAGTCTTAGAAACAGGCGGCGGCTTAAAAAAAGCGGCTTGGTTTTTTAAAGATTGTGAAGCTTTTATTTTGCTTAACGTAGATGTATTAACTGATATGAACGTCGGCTTAATGATGACGCAACATTTAACACAAAAACCCCTGGCAACACTTGCGGTTACTAACCGAAAAACTTCCCGCTACTTTTTATTTGACGAGATGGAAAATTTATGTGGCTGGAAAAATGAAAATACCGGCGAACAAAAAATGAGTAAAGAAGGTGCAGGCTACAAACAAAAAGCATTTAGCGGCATCCATATAATTTCTCCGGAAATATTTTCATTAATGAAAATGGAAGGAAAGTTTTCTATGGTAGATGCCTACCTGAAGTTAGCCAAAGCTCATACTATCAACGCTTTTGATCATAGCTACTCAAAGTTTGTGGATGTAGGAAAGCCTGAAAGTATGACTGTTGCGGAAGGACTGTTTGAATGATTATGTGGCCTCTTTTATTCAAATAATACTGTTAGAGAAAATGCCAGCTAGGAAAAATCATTAGACAACATCCTTACTGGCTATTGAAATTCAGTATCTGGTATAGGAACATTCATTTCTATCTTTTTAATAGTAATAGTAAGAATGGTTTGCTCATCGGATTTACTGGTTAATTTATATGGAATCTTTACGCCATTTATTTCATGATAATCGCTGTAGTATGTATCAAGCATTTTATTTTCCATCTCTTCGTTTTTAGACAACGCTGTCTTTTTGACTACCGAAAAATCTTCACCATTGAAAAGATAAGTTTCTGCTTCGCCGTTGATCCTGGTAAAATTTATTTTAAAACATACTAATCCGTCAAGTGTATCTTTTCCTTCAAGTGTTGCCTTGTACCCTTTCTTTTGATAATTTATAAACGGGCTTTCTAATTCAACATCTGCCTCATTAGCCATTGCCAGCGCTGGTTTGCCGATAAGTAAAGTTCTTTCAGTTTGATTTTTGAATGCATCAATTTTCCAACCCGTTTTACCATTAAATGCCTGGGCATAATATTTACCATTGAATGGCACAACAAACTTATAGAGGTTAGGGGCTTTTGAATAAGATGTAAAAGGGAACTCAATGCCCCCGTAATTGTAAATGCCGGAAGTTACAATCGTATGTATAGTTTTCCATTGCTGCTCTCCACCGGTGAAAGCTATATATTTTAAAATTACCTCGTCAGCAGTTTGTGCTTGTATGTTGAACGAATAAAGAAAAAGCAAAGGAAAGAATAATGACTTTTTAAACTTCATATTACATGTTAAGTGTCTGCAAACTTAACCAATGATATCTTATGGGCGTTGTATAATATTATCATTTTTTAAAGGTATGGATCGCTTGAATTCACAAAAGAAAGTAAAAGATAAATGTGCCGGATTTTTGTAATTATTGAGCAAAATTATATGAACATAAGATTTGAATAAAGCGTAATGATCTATTGATTATTGCCGGTACTCACCCGGTTCTTTTCTTCATTGGCAGCAGAATTTCTGTGGCGCTGTTGTTGCTCAGCGGTTTTGCCAAAGCGGTAAGTAAAGGTTATAATTCCACGCCTGTTATCCCAGCGAGAATAAATTTTGGCAATGCCCTTGCTTAAATCCGTCTCTCCTTTAAAACTGAGCAGGTAAAATGGATCTCTTAAATTCACACGTATAGAACCTTTGTCCTTCCAGAGCTTTTTACCTGCGCCAATTGAAAACATGCCCATTGGGTAGGAAAGTATAGCACTACTTTCTAAATTTTTGCTGTTGTACCAGCCACCGGCTTCTGCACTCCATCCTTTATTGAAATTAAACTGGCTACTGAAATTACCGTTGAAAGCAGTA
>JBDSFG010000302.1:0-12215 GCA_039919615.1 Ginsengibacter sp.
TCATGTCTTTGCGTTTTTTTGGATCCAGTAACAGTTCATTGATGTCGCCGCCTTGCTTCAATGTTTCTGTATTAGTGATGTTTACAATACTATTATCTTCCAGAAAATTATAGTTCAAACTGCCATCTGCATTATCATGGGAAGAATAAAAACAAATTTTTGCACCACCTTCAAATGCCAGTGCATTTAGATCTATAATGAATGGAAAAAGATTTAAGTTTTGCTGATAACTTCCTTTGTATAGCAAAACGGCATCAGTATTTATAGGAGCTTCCGCATAGTTTACTTTTTCCTGGTTAATGTTTGATTTACTATCAATGCCTAAGGCTGTGTAGTTGTAGAGGTAATGTGGCTTGCTGTTACGCATTTCAAAATAACCGATGCTTTTAATGGAAACCATCTTGTAATTAGCAAGAAATTTTAAAGCCTCTAAAACTGTGGTTAACTGGCTTTCTGCTTCACTGCAGTCATCGATGGTATAAGAAGATTTGTCTAAAAGCTTATTGATAGATTGCAGATGGGCACAGGCTTTCATAAAACTGCTTTCTGTTTGCAGGCTTAATTTAAATTCATTTAGTTCCGAAATTGGAAAATCTAAATTGTTTTCAGTAAAAACGTCTGTAAGCGTTTTTAACAAATTAACAAACGCATTGATGTCCAACTCAAATTCATCATCAAAAAAGTTTTTACAGGTTTCTGCCTGGGCCGGAGAAAGAGTAAAGTTCTTATCCTTTTTATAATCCCACAATTTAGAGATCAGTGCAAAGCATAAAAGCTGTAAGGCTCTTTTAGCGGTAAGCTGACAATTCTCAAGGTATTTTCTTAGTTTATTTTCCGACATATTTTCTTTACCAATCGCCACCAATTTACGTAGTTGAATACCTAATATGCCTACAAAACTAAATGCAATAATTTCTTTAGCCGGATCGCTGAAACGGGTTTGCGTTTCCCAGTCGGGTGACATCCTGGTTGCATTCTCCAGGAATTTTTTTGCACGTGGGCTAAATACCTGGATAGCTTCCATTAATCTCCGGGTGAGTATTTCGTTGAAAGCATTTCTTGCAGATTCCTTGTTATCAGTTGAAGTTTTATTTTCAACATTATCCTTAAGGGAGGAGGTTTCATTTGGCCCGATCATTTGAGGTAATATCCTATCCAACTGGCTCCTGAACTGATTTATTAAATTATCAATATTTGTATAGCTGGTGAAGAAATGACCCAGCTCGCCTATTTTCTTCTTGAAGTTGAATAGTGTTGTAATCTCCTCTGTTATCGAACCAATATTTATGTCGGCATGTTTAAAGTAGGTCCATATTTTTGGCTTGCCTGTTTCCTTAAAAACCTGGTAAGCCGTATCGAATTCTTCGGCGGTATATTTTCCCACTTTGGTAAAAAACAGGCAGAGTGCAATATCACATTCACGCAGAGATTTATTGTATTCGTCCTGGAGCCGCGTATCTGAAATAGCATCAAGGAAATTCTCCCATTGCAATATTTTCAGGTAGACACCTTGCCCGGAAAGCCGGTCGTTTTCTAAACTAATAAAAGTCCTGAAGGCTTCCCGATCTGATTTCAATTCGGAAGAGGAAGCAATAAAAATTTTTATCGTTTTAACCGACATACGCTCTTTTTATAGATAACTCAATTTAGTATACTTTACTAATCTAAGAGAACTTTTTCAAATTTGCCCAAACCAAATTGCGATAGTGCTGTATGTATTGCACTGCTATTTAATGGTGAGGTTCATCTTGTTTTACACAGCTTCGGTTTACACAGTTTCTTTATCATCTTCGGGTTTTTGTTTCTCTTGTGCTTCCTGTATTTTTTTTGCAGGAGGCCATTGCACATGCTCTTTATTTAATATAGATTCTACCCGTGATACAAAAAGAGATTCTTTGTCAACACCTGATGCAGCATAAGGGCCTATGCTGAATTCATAATAATAGATTTCAGGTTTCAGTTGCTCATAGGTAGTTCTGTAGATAGCCCATAATTCCTGGTATTGAAAAGTTTTTAATCCCGTAGTCAAAATAGCCACAATTGATGATACAAGAACAAGAAGAATTTGAATTAACTGTGCACCAAAATTATTAGTTACATTATTGCGAGACCATGTTACTCCGCTCAAAGCAGCCAACACAGGAGTGAGTGCTGAGAGTACTATAAGAGTCCATTGAAATAACTTGTACTTCTTCTGATTTTTTGCAGAAGTTGTACTGTAATATTCCATTTGGCCCATATAGCGCTTTGCTACATAATCATCAAAAATTGCTTTTTCCATTGTGCGATTTTTAAGTAACGAAAGATATTAAATTTTTCCTCAGCTGCTGCATAATATGTATTTTTTAGCTGCCGTAATGTTGGTGAAACTAATGGGGGATATAAAAAGATGATTTAATTTTTGATTATCGCTGCTGCAGAATGAGCTTAAAGCAGGCTTCCCGTTCTTATAGAAAATTAATCAGCATATCAAAACAGCAAAGGGAAAAACTGGCCTTCCATTTTTTCACCTTTGGGTATGGGCGGTACCCCGTTAAGCAATACCTCATTGGAATCACTGACTACGCCATCAGCAAAAACATTGATTACAAAAGCACGCCGCGGCCTGTCACTTTTATTTTCACCTGAACCATGCAAGGTGAGCGGGTGATGAAAGATAGCCTCACCCGCTTTTGTTTCAACAGGCATAGGTTTAAAATCTTTTTGCTGTTGCGGAGTAAGATAATTTTCAATCCCCATAAGGTCGCCGGCAAGCTCCGGTTTCTCAAGCAATCCCCAGTGGTGACTGCCGGGAACATATTGCAGGCACCCATTTTCTTTAGTAGAATCATCAAGTCCGCTCCAGCACGTAAGGTGCGCAACAGGCTTTGTTCTCGTCCAGTAAGAATAATCCTGGTGCCATGCTACAACACCTCCTTTTTTTGGTGGTTTACAAAATAGCTGGTCGTGCCAGAAACGTACCGGCACATTGCCCAGCAACTGGCTGGCAACAGCAACAAAACGTGGGTTCCATAACACATCATGAAGACCCGGAGTTATGCGCCATGCACCCAATGCGTGAAATAAAATAGTAGATGGATCGGCAGATTCATTACTGTGAAACTCATAAAATAAATGGTGACCCGGATGTTTTAAATCAGCAAGCTCATTAATCTCCGACCTAATGATTTCAACCTGATTTTCATCAAGCATTTTTACATTAGCAAGATACCCGTTCTCATTAAAAAAATCCACCTGCTCATTACTAAGCCTGTACTGTTCCCATTCGTCTTTTGTTTGAGGGTGCCGAAATATATCTGTAAGCAAAGTATGAACGCTGCTTATATCTTTATATGGCATATTACAATCGTTTCAATAAAATTAAAACATTTTAATTCAGGGGGTAATTATAACAAGCAAACAGGGTGAAGTATTTATAAAAATGATAATGTTATACCAGCTTCTTAATTTAATAAAAAGTTTTTATGAGCAAACCTAGTGTGATGCTTTAAAAGCATGTTGCATCTTTTCAATAATTCTTTTTTATTCCTTAAATTTTATTAATAACTTCAATCTACCGCATTAGATATTCTTTAGTATCAGATAATTTATACAGTTAAAATGTTGTCCAATCATCTTTAAACACAAAATCATGAGCATACAAATCATTGATAAAATACTGGAAAAAGGTGAATATGTAGAAGAGAAAACAGTCAAAAATACCATCTACATCCATCATACAGCAGGATCGCACCGGGCAGACTGGACGATTGACGGCTGGAATAAAGACCGTACCGCTATTAAGTCAAGGCTTAGGGTGGCAACAGCTTTTGTTATTGGCGGGTTGGACCGAACGGGTTCTGATAAGGACGGTATGGACGGAAAGATATTCAGGGCGTATGATGAAGATCTCTGGGCTTCGCACCTGGGATTAAAAGCGGCCAATAACAATCAGTTGAACAGGCAATCCATTGGCATAGAGATATGCAATTACGGGCCTATAACTAAAACAAATTCAGGAATTTTTTTAAATTATGTGAATTCTGAATTAGCCCCCTCTCAGGTATGCGACCTGGGCTATCTGTTCAGGGGGTTCAGGCATCATCACAGGTACACCGATAAGCAGATAGCTTCATTGAAGGAGTTGTTGTTATTTTTAAAAGACAAGTACAAAATAGATCTGAAGAAAGGGCTTGCCGAGGCTTTGGATAAACCAAATGGTGCCGGTTTTGAATTGAATAATGATGCATCGAATGGCAGGCCGGGTATATGGTCGCACAGCAGCGTGCGCAAAGATAAGTTTGATGTTCATCCCCAGGCTGAACTGGCATCAATGCTTAAAACCTTATGAATTTAAAAGCAATTAACCTGGGAATTTTATTTGGTGAGGTTAATGTAATACCAACAAATATCCCGGTATTTTGCTGCCTTCGCTATGTAATTTCCGATCAGCCTTCATACACAATGAAAGCTGGACTAGCTGGGATTTTATGTCAAGACGGCTTTTAAAAAAAAGGCGTTCTCCAATTGACTTTAAAGAAAAATTCAGCAGCGGGTTAAACAGTTTTTACATTCTCTTCAGAGAGAAATATCGTGCCAGGCGTTTTAAGGCACTGCTAATTTTGGAAAACAGAAAAAATACATCTGCACCAAAATATTAATAACCTTAAAATTACTCATCATGAAAAGAATAACAGACTTTGTATTTCCGGTATCAACAGACAACACGGAAATACCCCCTCCAAAATTGATATTTGGAAGACAAAAGCCAAGGCCGGATTTCCCAACCGGGGGGCTGTTTTCTTTCGGAAGTATTAAATTCAGCTTAAATAATATTCAAATGGTTGAGTTGGCAAAACAGGCATTTGCTGAGAACTCTGTACACAAAGATATCAGGGGAGCGTTAGAAACATTTTTATTATGCCTGTCAATTACATCAGCTTTTGAAGCCGGGTTCGATGGGATAAATACCTACGATAATGCCGGAGTGTCTGTGGGATTTATTCAGCTTGCAAGACCGGAAGGCGGGGTTGGTAAACTTTTAGAGCTTATTGGAAAGCCAGGCTTATCTGCAAAAATAAAAACCGCATTTGGAATCAAAGATCCCCACAATTCTCCATCCGCATTAAAAGCAAGGTTCAATGAAGAATTATTAAGAGAACTTGTGATAGCAGCATCAGGCCCCGAAGGAATCAAAGCACAATTTGCAATGGCTATTAATAAAAATGTTGGAGCACAAAATTATTTCGACAAGGCCTACGCTAAATTTATTGAATTAAAATTAACAGACAATCTTTCTGCCGCAATGCTATTCGATGCTGCAGTAAATATGGGGGCAAATTCAGTGATAAGGTTCCCAAAGTTCACACAGGAAAATGATGGCGACTGGATTGCGGCCGGAATTAATATTTTTTCAAGAAAAGAAAGGAAAGAAGGATGGGAAAAGATATTGAAAAAAAATTTTGCATAATTGCTGCTATTGATGATGGAATGTATCGAACCACACAGCCCAGCGATTTCCTCTCGTTATTTGGATTGCTGGTAAGGGTTTCAGCGAATCGCAAAAAGAAAAGTTCAGCAATTTAGCTGAGCTTTCTGGTGGGGTAGCCACATCGAACAAATGTGCCGGGGAATAGTTTCAGCGAAACAAAAAACCGGAAAAGTAGCGAAATTTCGCCCCTTTCCGGTTGGGTAGTCCCGGCAGGAATCGAACCTGCATCTAAAGTTTAGGAAACTTCTATTCTATCCATTGAACTACGGGACCGGCCATATTGCAATCTGCTTCCGGGGCGGCAAAAATAGCAGTTTTACTATTTAACTTAATCTAATTGCTTAACTTTCCATTCAATTAATTATTTTTCTTTCAATCAATCAAGGTATTATTTATGAAAAAAAGCTTGCTTACATTATTGTTTTGTTTTAGCCTTCATTTTTGGTTACTTAATTCTTTAAATGCACAAACATCGCCGAGAGTTAATCATATTGCATGCTACGTGGTGAACCTGAAAATCAGCACTGATTTCTATGCGAATATTGTAGGCCTGGATACTATTCCCGAGCCTTTTCATGATGGACGTCATACGTGGTTTCTTATTGGCCCGAAAACACACCTGCACATTATATCAGGTGCCCTCAAAAAAACTGAGCATGATAAAAATTCCCATCTTTGTTTCAGCGTTTCTTCAGTAACTGATTTTATCACTGGTTTAAAAAACAATAATGTTCCATTTGAAAGCTGGGCCGGAGAAAAAAATACTTATACAAACAGGGTTGATGGAGTAAAGCAAATTTATTTTCAGGATCCCGACGGTTTTTGGCTTGAAATTAATGATGCAAAAGAATGAAATTAATGAATGACAGGATTTTAAAAAGATTTAAAAAGATAGCTGCTATTTTTGTTTTCTGCGGTATATATTTACACCCCATTTTATGAAGTTTTTGACTATAATAATTAAGTATCGCCTTTTATTGGGAGTTGTTTTTCTTGCTCTTGCCATTTTTGTAAATATCACCACCAGCTTTTGGCCTTCTGTTATATTATACGTTATAGCCGTTGTTCTTATTGTGGGGCATTTTTTATTTGGCCCAATGCGATTAATACAGGGTTATATGGAATCAGGAGATATGGATGGTGCTGAAAAAGTGATAAATTCCATCAGGTTCCCGAACCTGCTTATCAAGCCTGTTCGCTCCGTGTACTACACTTTAAAAGGTAACCTCGCAATGGTTAAACAGGATTATACCTCTGCTGAAAATCACATGAAAAAAAGCTTATCATTAGGTAGCCCAATGAAAGAAGCAGAAGGAGCAAATCAATTGCAATTAGGAATGTTGTCTATGCAAAAAGGTAATTTAAGGCAGGCAGA
Source organism: Ginsengibacter sp. (assembly GCA_039919615.1). Taxonomy (GTDB): domain Bacteria; phylum Bacteroidota; class Bacteroidia; order Chitinophagales; family Chitinophagaceae; genus Ginsengibacter. The sequence goes on from JBDSFG010000302.1 coordinate 6,846, forward strand.
GACTTACATTCGCCAGGCAATCCGCTCTGGTTTGCCTGATAAAGAAAATCAGTCTGCAGCTTATCTTCAGTTGTGTTCTATAATGATAAATAAAAGAGAATTCAGGGCGGCTAAAGAATATTTTAGAAAAGTAAAAGCGCTTAAGCCAACTACTCCCCAAATAGTTGACCAGGTAAAGCAAATGGAAAAATACATTACAAGAATGCCCGGATGAAAAAGTTAATGCGCAAAAAATTAATTTTTTATAATCACTACGGTCTGCAAACGCAGCCTTAGAAAGCTATGTTATTCGTTGTGGAATGATTGAAAAAATTCTTAAATCTTAATCTTAATCTTTATCTTAAATACACACTGTTATGGAAAACTCATCAGGCAATGAACAATTTTTTACGATCAGGGACACAACCGCTAATCCGGCTCCACTGGGACTTTTGGGGTTTGGTATGACGACTGTTTTACTCAACCTTCATAATGCAGGACTTTTTGAACTTAATGCAATGATAATGGGTATGGGGATTTTTGTAGGCGGTATTGCGCAAATATTTGCCGGCCTGCAGGAATGGAAAAAGGGGAATACATTTGCTTCAACAGCTTTTACTGCATATGGTTCTTTCTGGTTATCACTTGTGGCTATATGGTTAATACCCAAAACTTCTTTTGGCGCAGCATTCAAGTCCAGTGAAACGGCCGTGGCCTGGTATTTACTAATGTGGGGTTTATTTACATTATTCATGTTTGCAGGTACATTAAAACTTAATCGGGTATTGCAAACAATTTTTTTATCGTTAACTATTTTGTTCTTTTTATTAGCGATAAGTGATTTTACGGGCAATGCGGCATTAAGAATTTTTGCAGGGTATGAGGGTATTTTTTGTGGTCTTGCTGCATTTTATGGAAGTGTTGCCCAGGTGCTTAATGAAGTATATGGCAGAACGGTTTTGCCTTTAGGCGTAAAGGTTAATTTACATGCAGTTTGATCAGGCGCCATATTATCTGTTTAATGATCCACATTGTATTTTATCAAATTCACCGGCATTATGAATCCGAGTAGTTATGATTTATATAGAATTATGAAGATTCAATGAGTAGAATAAGAAAAGGGTTGCTATTAAAAAGATATGAGCAATTACACAACAAATAGTTTTGATAAATTTCTCTGTTTACCTGGCTCACGTTGTTTTTGAGAAGCGTTAGTATGATACTTATGATTTTGTAAAAACTTCAATTGTAATTTTTCCCATTCATAGTTATTGTGCACAATTTTATAATGCAAAAATTCTCTTCTTAACGAATCACCGATTTTAAAAAAATCATTTCTGCCCAAATAATCAAGGTCGGCATCACAAATTATTTTTTCCATCAGTGTGTGTGGTTTTTGAGGTATTTTTGTGGCCATTATCAATCCGCAAATAATATCTTTTTCTTTATCAGTAAAATCTGAATCAGCGGTATCTGTCATAAAAATCTCACAGCCTTTTTTTTCATGGTCAGCATAAGTTTCCAAAAAACCAGAGTCGTGGTATAGTACAGCTACCTTTAATAAAAGGAGGTCTCTTTCACTTGTAATTCCTTCCTCTAATGCAATTCTTTCAGATTGTTCCAATAAATCAAGCGTATGCTCAATACTGTGATAAGTTAAGTAAGGGCTTAATCCTTTTAACTTATCAAGTAAATTAGTTTTTATTTTTTCAAAACTATTTTCAGGCATCCTCACTTATTAAAACTTTAAAAGAATAAATAATAATACTACAATAAATTTAGTTACACAAAAATTTGTACGGGTAAGTAAGTAAAGTAATTTTCAATAAACTATATTTTGCAATATCAATTTATGATTATACACATAATTAACGAAATTGCTTTAGCCAAAATTGTTTTTACTTTATGTATAAAATATTAAAAATTTGTTACTAATTTTTCTGTAGCCAGAAACAGGTAGTTGTCAGAAGAAAATTTTCTCATTATTTTTAAATCAGGGTAATTTTAAAAACCTATTGTATGGGACCGGAACGGATGGAAGCATTTAGCGATGGGGTAATTGCCATTATTATTACCATTATGGTCTTAGAAATGAAAGTGCCTCATTCAGCCGGGCCAGAATCGCTAAAACCACTTCTTCCTGTTTTTATAAGTTACATTCTCAGCTTTATCAACATTGGCATTTATTGGAACAATCATCATCATATAATGCATACTGTTCATCATATAAATGGAAGGGTATTGTGGGCTAATATTCATTTACTTTTCTGGCTTTCTTTAATTCCATTTGTTACTGCATGGATGGGTGAAAATGATTTTGCCAAATGGCCGGTGATAGTGTATGGTGTAGTTGTGTTTATGGCCGGGGTTGCCTATTATTTTTTATCACTATCTCTTTTAAAGATACATGGTAAGGATTCAACACTTGGCCTGGCAATAGGAAATGACCGGAAAAGTATCCTATCCGTATTGATATATATTATGGGTATAGGAGCATGTTTTATACATCCATTGCTGGGAGTTTTACTATACGCTGTTGTTACCGCTATGTGGTTTATCCCCGATAATAGAATTGAAAAAAAATTGAATTCCGGTTAAACATTTCAAATGAAATATTACTGTATCATCTTTCTTATTTGTATCAGCGCCTGCAAACAAAAAAATAATTCAGATCATCAAACACCGGCCAGTAAAATCGCAGGAGATACAATTCCGGGCTTGAGAAAAATAGTTAGCAAAAATCCTGTGGCTTCATATATAATTGCTATCGGCAACCCTAAGCTTGATAGAAAATTTGGGGTTTGGGTTTATGAAACGCCTTATACATTTAAATATTTGCTTGTAATGCAATACGATGGAATGATACAAAATGATACGCTCAGGCTCCCAAACTTTGGTACATGGCCTGCTATTAAAGTAAGGCCAGGCAAAGAAAAATTATCATGCATTATTGGATTTCTGGATGAGGGAGATAATTTTAAAGAATACAAAATGCTTAGTGCAAAAAATGATGTTCTTAAATTAACCGTTTTAAAGAGCTATACAGTTAACGGCTATCAGTAATAATTTTCAAATACACTAATAAATAAAGAAAGAAAAAAACTGCCTCTGTTACAGGCCTGGCGCCGGATTCTGTTTATATGGGTTGTTTTATTAACTTTCTGGCTCTTTACTAATTATACGCTAAATTAAATTACGATGGTCATCAAATCCAATACGCCAGGGCATAAAAAATTCTGGCTTCGATTAAGTGGATTTAGTGTAAGGGCATCAGCCTTATCTGTATATTACGATATTATAAAAACGCATGATGGCTGGAATGATTTCCAATACTGAGCTGGCAACGGCTGCCAAAGGAAATTTTAGAAATGCATAATCTCTGCTTGTTGTTTGCAAATAAAAGAAAATAAATGAATTCCCATCTTCAGAAACTGCTCAACTCTATTCAGCAATCAAAACATTTAAGCGCTGATGAAAAAAATTCTTTATCAACTAAAGTAAAAGAAGCAGATAAAGAATTAGAGTTTATAGCATTAAAACCGGGCGGCATAGAAAAAGCAGAAAAAACAACAACTATTTTATTTGCAGAAGCTATTGCTGAACTGGAACAGAAAAGAAAAACCATTGAAGCACAAAACGGGGAACTGGAAATTCAATCTTCACTCGAAAGAGTAAGAACAGTTGCCATGAGCATGAACAAGCCAGATGATATGCTGCAAGTATGTAAAATGATTTCAGAACAACTCGAAAAACTGCATGTAAAAGAAATCCGTAATGTGCAGACAGCCATTTTTTATGAGAGCCGGGGCACTTACATGAATTATGAATATTATGCAAAACACAATAAAACGTTGGTAACAGAAGCCGCTTATACCAACCACGAAGTGGCCAAGTCCTTTGCGGAAAAAATGCTGAAAGGTAAAGGTGAGGTTTCTATTACCTATATAAAAGGTAAAGAGAAAGTGCAGGATTGGCTTGCTTACCAAAAAACAACTAATGTATTTATTGACACATTTTTGGAAGAGGCCAATTCGCTTAATTATTACTGGCATTCACTGGGGCCTGTTGCGCTGGGTATTTCCACTTATGGTCCATTAAGGGATGATGAGTTGAAGTTATTCCAGCGCTTCATGAAGGTTTTTGAATTATCATATACAAGATACCTGGATATTGAACAGGCCATTGCCCAGGCAAGAGAAGCACAAATACAATTGGCGTTAGAAAGAGTACGTGCAAGAACCATGGCTATGCAACAGAGCAATGAGCTTCCTGATGCCGCCAATATTTTGTTTCAGCAAATGCAATTATTGGACATGCCTGCATGGAGCGCTGGTTATTGCATTTGGGACGATGATAAGCAAGCTATCACACTTTGGATGAGCAGTGAAGGTGTAATGCAACCATCGTTCCATGCACCGCTCACCGAAGATCCTTCCTTTATTCATATGAGAGAAGCCTATGAAAGAAACGAAGAATTTTATGTAGAAGAAGTAGGTGGCAAAGAACTGGAAAAGCACTACCAATACATGCGTACTCTTCCGGTAGTGGGAGAAATCTTAGACTCCATTATTCATGCTGGTCATCCGTTGCCTGTCTTTCAAATATTTCATTGTGTTTATTTTTCAAACGGCTTTTTGCTGTTTATTACCTATGAACCAGTGCCCAGGTCCCACGAAATATTTAAACGATTCGGAAAAGTTTTCGACCAAACCTATACCCGTTTTCTCGATTTACAAAAAGCGGAAGCACAGGCAAGAGAATCGCAAATTGAAGCAGCATTGGAAAGAGTAAGAAGCAGAAGCATGGCTATGCAAAAAAGCGAAGAGCTCAAAGAAGTGATCCAGGTTGTTTATGAGCAGTTTGTTCACTTAAACATTAATGTAGAACATACAGGGTTTATCATGGATTATAAACAAAACGATGATATGAATATCTGGCTTGCTGATAAGAACCAGATTCCCTCCAGGGTAACTATTGCATATTTTGATTCTCCGCATTGGAATAGTTTTATTGAAGCAAAAGAAAAGGGCTCGAATTTCTTTGCCAACCATCTAGGCTTTGAAGAAAAAAATAGATTTTATCAAGGCCTTTTTAAAATATTCCCCGGTATACCGGACGAAGCAAAGGATTATTATTTTAGTTCACCCGGTCTTGCTGTATCAACGGTATTATTAGAAAACGTGGGGCTGTACATTGAGAATTTTTCGGCTATCTCTTATACAGATGAAGAGAATAAAACACTCATGCGTTTTGGAAAAGTATTTCAGCAAACCTATACCCGCTTTCTCGATCTTCAAAAAGCAGAAGAACAGGCAAGAGAAACAAGGATTGAAGCATCGTTGGAAAGAGTCCGGGCCAAAGCGATGGCCATGCATCATTCCGAAGAATTAA
>JBDSFG010000366.1:0-12429 GCA_039919615.1 Ginsengibacter sp.
TATTTCTTTTTTTTTAGTTTTAATTATAATTTTATTATTAGTGGGATTACTTGCCAGGTTAGTAAAAAAAACAATACATTTTGCTATGCTTGGCTGGTTAGACAGCCTTGGAGGGGTGCTTTTATATAGTTGCCTTTACACGATAATTTTCAGCATTTTTTTATTTTATGCTGATAAGCTTTCTCTGTTAAAAACTAATGTTATAGCTAATTCAAAAACATATCCATACATTGCGCCATGGGGGCCTAAAGTAATCGACAATCTGGGTAATATTATTCCGGTTTTCAAAAATATGTTTGCGGAATTAGAGACGTTCTTTGCAGTTTTAGCAAAAAAAGCTGCTTAGTAAAGCTCTTATCAAAGTATTATTTGATCTTTTTTTTCCATAGAAACATTAATTTTAGTACAAAATAGATCGTTGGTAAAGCACTCATTAAGCACGTAAATGAATTACGAAATAAAACATTCCGGTAAATTTAAATTCATTGAAGAGGGTGAAGGCGAACCAATGATACTTCTCCATGGCCTCTTTGGCGCCTTAAGCAACTTTCAATACCTGATAACATACTTTAAACAAACTAACAAAGTAATAGTGCCAATGTTGCCTCTTTTTGAATTGGATCTTCTGCATACTTCCGTTGGTGGTTTAAAAAAATTTGTAAACAGGTTTATTGAAGCAAGAGGTTACAATAACATTCATTTAATAGGAAATTCTCTCGGCGGCCACGTTGCTCTTGTGTATATTCTAAATCATCCTGGCAAAATAAAGTCGTTAACGCTTACCGGCAGTTCAGGGCTTTTTGAAAATGGAATGGGAGATAGCTATCCTAAGCGCGGCGATAAGGAGTACATAAGAAAAAAAACACAGCTTACTTTTTATGATCCTGCTATGGCAACAGATGAATTAGTAAACGAATGCTTTGAAATTACAAACAACAGGATAAAAGTTATTAAGATAATTGCCCTCGCAAAATCTGCGATACGAAATAATCTGGGCGATGAACTGAAAAATATAAAGCAGCCCACTTGTTTAATCTGGGGAAACAATGATACCATTACCCCGCCCTTTGTAGCAAACGAGTTTAATAAATTAATTCCTAACAGTGAGCTGCATTTTATTGACAAATGTGGGCACGCCCCAATGATGGAAGTTCCCGATGAATTTAACAAGATATTAAGTGGTTTTATTGCCAAAATAAAAACGCCGTTTGCAACAGTTCTTTAAGATTTACTGTCTATCTATAAAATAAGGACTATTTGATTACCCTAATGGTAACAAAAAATCAATAAGAGTAAATGTTAGCTGTAGACTTAAATACTGATATTATACCTCATTTACAATTGGATGATACAGTTGGTAAAGCTTTGCAATTAGTGAGTGATTTTAAGGTAACCCACCTGCCTGTGGTTTCTGAAGAAAAATTTATCGGCCTTATCAGCGAAGAAGATTTATTAGATGTGCATAATAAAAATATAGTAATAGAACTTTTGCAAAAAGATTTTATTGCAGCATCTATCAATGAGAACGATCATTTTTTGCAGGCAGTAAATATTAGTAATCAATATCAAACCAATATAGTACCTGTAATAAACTTTGATAAAGAATTGCTTGGAACTATTTCAGGCCAAACGTTGCTCAGAACCCTGGGGCATTTTTCAGGCTCTCAGGAAATTGGTGGAATTATAGTTTTGGAAATGGAAAGAAACCAGTTTGCCATTTCTGAAATAAGCAGGATTGTAGAAAGTAATGAAGCACACATATTGCACTTAAATACTGCAATTCAACCGGAAACTGGGTTGCTTAGAGTTACTATTCACTTAAATAAAAAAGAACTATCTGTATTCGTTGCTGCTTTTGAGCGGTATGAATTTAACGTTATACATTACTTTGGAGAGGAAAAATTTGAGAATGAATTGCACAGCAATTACCGCCATTTGATGAACTATCTTGATATTTAATAAAACTTGCTAACCCTTAAAATAAATTAAATTTACATTCCACATTATATGCGTGTAAAACTTGTAAATAATTTTGAAATCTGCTGAACATGTAACGATTGTAGCTGGTAAGTTGGGGCTCGTATTAATTCTTTCCTGCCTGTATTTATTTTCATTTTCTCAAAAAGACCCTATTGATGCGCTGCCAGACTCATTAAAAGTCACTTCTCCCCCACCCTTAACTCCCGGTTGGCTTCGTTTGAGAAACATAGTAGTAACAGGAAATAAAAAAACAAAAGATTATATTATCAGAAGAGAAATGACCATAACACCGGGCGACTCCCTTTGGATAGCAACGCTCACTAACAGGCTGGAAAAAATTAGACAATATATTTATAACACTACGCTGTTTGTTACGGTAAAAGTTGAGCCTATTTTGTTAAACGCATTTGAATGTGATATTATCGTTACAGTAAAAGAGAGGTTTTATATTTTCCCCGTGCCGCAGTTCCAATTAGTGGACAGGTCTTTTGATGAGTGGTTGGTTAAATATAAAGGAAGTCTTACCCGTGTAAACTATGGGATAAAATTTGTACACTATAATTTATCAGGCCGCAAAGATCAGCTCAAACTTTACCTTACAAACGGCTATACAAGAAATATTTCAGCCTCGTATCATATGCCTTATTCAAATATTAAATTAACTGAAGGATTTTATGTTGAAGCAGGTTATTCTCAAACCAAAGAAATTGCATATAAAACAAATTACGACAATAGCTTAGCCTACTTTAAAAATGAAGGATTTGTACGGGACTACTGGTATTTAAATGGAGGATATACGATAAGGAAAGCGATCAAAAAGATGCAAATAATTAGTGCCGGTTATTCCTATATGCAGGTTTCAGATTCTATAATAAGTAATAATTTTAACCCCTCGTATTTTAATAGAAATTCTAAACGCCAGGGCTTTGTGGATCTTACTTATACTATAAAATACACTGATGTAAATAATATTTTATACCCACTTGAAGGAGTATCGGGATTTGTAAGCTTACAGAAACGTGGACTTGGCTTTAAAGGAGGGATTAATATGTTTTCAACTGCAGGGGAATACAATAAATTTATTGCTTTGGGCAAACAATGGTACACCAGTATACAATTTGCCGGCAAAATTAAGTTGCCATTTCATCAGGCCTTTATTAACCAGAGAGCTCTTGGTGATAAAAATGCCTTTTTAAGGGGATTGGAATATTACACAATAGACGGCGTGGCATTTGGCACAGCTAAATTTAACTTAAAAAAAGAAATTTTGAATTTTACCATACCTACCTTTTTAAAATCAAAAACATATAATAAGATCCCTTTTAAAATCTTTGCCAAAGCCTTTACGGATTTTGGATATGTTTATTCCAAAGAAAAACCGGTTACCCGTTTAAATAATAAAATATTAGCTACAACAGGCCTTGGCTTAGATATACTCACTTTATATGATATTCACATACGTTTGGATTATAGTTTAAATCAACTGGGACAAAAAAGAATTACAGTAAATAACAGATCAGGGTTTTAATAACATCAAAAAAACAAATACACATCATAAACTATTTATGAAAATAGCTATTTATAGCCGGGGTTTAGAGGCTTCAAAAAATCATGATATAAAATTACTGCTGGATGAACTGACCGCTTTTAAAATTGTGCCGGTTATCTTCCAGGATTTTTTTAATCAGTTTTATTCCGCCATAAAAATGCCTGATAAATACCTGACTTTTAATTGCGCTGAAGATCTGGATGAGGACATTGATTGCATTATAAGCCTTGGCGGAGATGGTACCTTGTTAGATACGGTAACCTTTGTTCAGGATAAAGGCATACCCGTATTAGGCATTAACTACGGACGTCTCGGTTTTTTGGCAAGTATAGGTAAAGATGAACTGCATAGCGCAGTAACCGCCCTGGTAAACAGAACATATGTACTGGATAAAAGAACATTACTTCATCTGGATGCAAATATGCCTTTATTTAACAAAGTTCCCTATGCATTGAATGAAGTGACTATTCATAAAAAAGATACTTCTCCAATGATTAAAATTCATACTTATTTAAACGGTGAATTTTTAAACACTTACTGGGCAGATGGCTTAATTGTGGCCACACCTACAGGTTCCACTGGGTATTCCCTTAGCTGTAACGGTCCAGTTATTTTTCCCGATTCTGCAAGTTTTGTGATTACACCCGTATCTCCACATAATTTAAATATCCGGCCAATGGTAGTACCAGATGATAATATTATCTCGTTTGAAATAGAAGGAAGAACGGATGGATTTTTATGCACACTTGATAGCAGAAGAGAAATTGTAGACAAAGATGTTCAGTTAGCAATTAAAAAGGAAGCATTTGTTATGAATCTCATAAGATTGAACGAAAATAATTTTTTACAAACCCTTCGCAATAAGCTTTCATGGGGGCTTGATAAAAGAAATTAACCTTCATGTGCCTATCAGTTGAAAAGTGATTGAAAAGAGGTTTAACATCAAATAAACTCTGCAATTTTTAGTTTGTATCAACATTTGTTTATTTTGCAGTCCGCATGAAAAAAATATTAGTACTTTTTCTGATAATCTTTTTGTGGTTAAGTTTAAATACCGCAGGTGCGCAGGACCAATATATACAGGAAGGTGAATTTGGTATAACCCTGGGGGCCGCTCATTATTTTGGTGATCTTAACAACAGAGCTGCTGTTAACAGGCCCAAGCCGGTTATTGGCCTTTTCTTTAGAAAACAATTTGGAAATTACACCGGATTGAGGGTGGGCGCTCATTTTGCCCAATTAGGCTACAGCGATATATATAGTAAAAACGAGTTTCAACAAAGAAGAAATTTAAGCTTCAATACGAATATTTTTGAATTTGCCCTGCAAGGCGATTTTAATTTCTTCAAGTTTATCCCTAACGATCCTGACCATGCTTTTACCCCGTATATTACTTTAGGAGCAGGTATTTTCAGTTACGATCCATTTGCCTTGTATAATGGAGAAAAAAATTATTTGCGCCCCTTAAACACTGAAGGCCAAACTTTTTATAAAAACAGAAAAGCATATGGTACTATGGCACTTTGTTTCCCCATAGGTGCAGGGGTTAAATATAATATTGGTGAGAATTTAAATTTATCATTTGAAATTTCGCACCGCTTTACCTCAACTGATTATATTGATGATGTTAGTACCACATACATTGGTATTGATAAATTTCCCTCTCCTAATTCCCAGCCATCTATAGGCGCAATTTTACAGGATCGTTCATTTGAAGTAGGGGAACCTATCGGTATTGAAGGGCGTCAAAGAGGATGGAGCAAACAAAAAGATCAATACATATTTGCCGAGATCGGCCTTACATTTAGCCTTTCTTCCTACCGATGCCCTACGGCTAAATAATAATTTACATTTAAATTTTCAGAGTTGGTGCCCGTAAATAATACTTAAACCTGCTGTCGCCATATTAGTCAACTATTTATTACTTTTACTGCAAGTCAGGCATAAAAGCCTGACTTTCGGTTTAACGCTATACATGAACCTGAAAGATAAAATAGACAAGCAAAAAATTCCACGCCATATCGCGATAATTATGGATGGCAACGGAAGGTGGGCAACTGAAAAAGGAGAGGACAGACTTTTTGGCCATTTTCATGGAGTTGAAAGTGTAAGAAATATCGTAGAAGGCTGTGCAGAATTAGGAGTAGAGTATCTTACTCTGTATGCATTTAGCACAGAGAACTGGGACAGGCCCAAGGATGAGGTTACCGGTTTAATGGAATTGCTTGTAGAAACAATACGGCAGGAAGTAGAAACACTTAATAAAAACAATATACGGCTTTACGTAATTGGGAATTTTGAAATGCTGCCCCCCTCCGCAAGAAAAGAACTTAATGAAGCAATTTCCGAAACTGCAAAAAATACCGGAATGGGGCTTATAATGGCATTAAGTTATAGCAGCCGCTGGGAATTAACCAATGCGATGCGACAAATGGGTTATGATGTACAATCAGGCAAGCTTGATCCTAAAAATATATCCCAGGATACCTGGCAACAGTATTTGTGCACGGGTATTTTTCCTGATCCTGAATTGATGATAAGAACCAGTGGAGAATACCGCATCAGCAATTTCTTGCTATACCAGTTAGCTTATGCGGAACTGTATTTTACTGATACTCTTTGGCCCGACTTTAGAAAAGAAAATTTATATGAAGCCGTTTTAGATTACCAACAAAGAGAAAGAAGATTTGGAAAAACAGGCCAGCAGATAAAAAACGAAATCGAGCATGTTCCCTGAATACAATTTTAATGTACAATGTAGATCTGGTATCCACAATATTTTAACCTCAGATTTTCAAGCACAACAAGCAAATTATCACTTCTGAACGCTGACGTCTGACTTCTGATTTCTAATTCTTCACGAACACTATTTAACAAATACTTTTAATAATTGAAACTATCTTGCCCGCTCACAAAAATTGATTTGATGCTGAAGATTTACAAAGCTTTTTTCTTTATTGGCATCGCTCTATTTACCAAAACAACTGCAGAAGCACAAATCTCTTCAGATACAACCCCTGTTTCAGTTAACGTAGACCTCGAGCAAATTTTTAATACAAAAACACCAAAGGAATATACAATTGCCGATGTTAAAGTAACAGGTACACAATCTTTTGATCAGAATCTTATCGTTTCTATTTCAGGACTTGCTATAGGCGACAAAGTAATGATACCTGGTACTGATAATTTTAGTAAGGCAATAACTAATCTTTGGAAGCAAAATCTTATTTCGAATGTGGAGATTTATTTTACTAAACTGGTTGATAGAAATTTATCAGTAGAAATTAATATAACCGAACGACCTAGATTAACCGGCTTTAAATTTAAGGGGGTAAAAAAGAGCGAGACCGAAGATCTTACAACAAAGAGCGGTCTTGTAAAGGGACGTGTGGTTACTGAAAATATGAAGAGGTCGGCTTTTGATAATATTCGGAAATTTTATGTAGATAAGGGTTTTCGCAATATCGACATCACTACTACTGAGATTAAAGATAATGCAGCTCCCAATGCACTTTTGCTAACCTTCAATATTGATAAAAAAGGCAAGGTAAAGATTAACGAGATAAATTTTGCCGGCAATGACAATGTACCGGATAAAAAACTAAAAAAACAAATGAAGGGTACAAAGGAAATGAGCCGCTTTACTTTATATCCCCCCAAAACGATTAATCCTTATACCGATAAAAGCAATAAGTTAAGTTTTAATGAATACTTAAAAGAAAATGGATATCTATCAGGCAGTAAAACAAAGGATTTATTAGACCCATACTTCCGTATTAAATTACTCACCTCATCCAAATTTAATGACAAAAAATATGCAGAAGATAAAGATAAAATACTTGATTACTATAATTCTTTAGGCTTTAGAGACGTTACTATAGCTGCTGACACGCAATATTATAATACAGATGGCAACATGAATGTGGCTTTAAAATTAAACGAAGGCAGAAAGTATTATTTCGGAAATGTTACCTGGAGGGGAAACACAAAATATTCTGATTCAATATTAACTGTTTTGTTAGGAATTAAAAAAGGAGATATTTATAATGCTGAAACCCTTAATAAAAAATTAGGTAAGCAAATGTCTCAGGAAGGGGGTGATATAAGTAGTTTGTACCAGGATGACGGGTATTTATTTTTTAGAATAGATCCTGTGGAAACTGCTGTTTATAACGATACGATTGATCATGAGATACGTGTGGTTGAGGGGCCGCAGGCCACTATTGGCAAGGTAGATATTAACGGGAATGATAAAACAAAAGATTACGTGATTCGCAGAGAACTGCGTACCATACCAGGGGAGAAATTCAGCCGTGCGGATTTGATCAGGACACAAAGAGAACTATCACAATTAGGATACTTTAACCCTGAAAAAATAAATCCTAATATTGTTCCTAATTCTGATAATGGGACAGTAGATATTACCTGGGGCCTTGAAGAAAAGTCTTCTGATCAGTTGGAGCTATCGGCAGGTTTTGGCGGCGGTATTGGATTAACAGGAACATTAGGGGTAACCTTTAATAACTTTTCTATTAATAAAATTTTTAAGAAAACTGCCTGGTCTCCTTTACCAACAGGTGACGGCCAGAAATTAAGCATGCGTGTACAAAGCAATGGTAAGGCATTCCGCTCTTATAATTTTTCTTTTACTGAACCCTGGCTCGGTGGCAAGAAACGTAATTCTTTCACTATTAGCTATTACGATACAAAGTACTCAAATGCATACGATCCTTACACTGGCCGATATTCCAATGCATTTGCTGATTCATCATTTGTAAAAACAACAGGCTTTGGCGTTTCTCTGGGAAAACAATTAAAATGGCCTGATGATTATTTCTCATTAGTGTATGGCATAAATCTTCAGCAATATAAATTGAAGAATTACGATATTTTTCCGGGGTTAAGAAATGGCAATTCCACTAATGTTAACTTAAAAATTACACTAGCAAGAAGTTCAGCAGGGCCCAATCCAATATTTCCTACAAGTGGTTCAAACTTTAGTTTAAGCGGTCAGTTCACGCCGCCATATTCATTGTTCAGGGAGGCCTCCTATTATAATAACTCTGTATCACAATACAAGTTAGTTGAGTATCATAAAGAACGTTTTAATGCAGAATGGTATGTGCCTATAGGAACTGCACGTGGCCCTGACAAGAACAGGCAATTTATTTTAAAGGCTGCTGCTAAATATGGTTTCATTGGCAGGTATACTACTAAAACCCAGATATCTCCTTTTGAACGTTTTCAATTAGGAGATGCGGGCCTAAGTAATAATTTCGCTTTATTGGGTTATGATATTATCGCACATCGCGGTTATCCTGTTTACGATAATTCTAATCCTAAAATCAATCCTGATCAATCAAGCGCAAGGGAATTTTTTACTATTTTTAATAAGTACACTTTGGAATTGCGATACCCTTTCAGCACAAGTGCAAGCAGTACTATTTATGGGCTAACATTTTTTGAGGCAGCTAACGGCTGGTATAAATTTAAAGATTATAATCCCTTCAAGCTTCGCCGCTCAGTGGGTGTAGGTATGCGTTTCTTTTTGCCAATGTTTGGCTTGCTTGGCTTTGATTATGGCGTTGGCTTAGATAGAATTACACAAGGCAGCGGCCTTAAATCTGCAGGTAAATTCACCTTTATGCTTGGCCAGGAACCTGAATAAAAAACTAAAAAATAGTCAATGATAAAGACGTTAATTTTATCCGCTCTTTTTGCAACATGCTTATACACAACATACGCTCAACGTTATGCTGTAATTGATTCAAAATACATTTTAGAAAAGATGCCTGAATATAAGGATGCTCAAAAAAAACTTGATCAGTTTAGCTTGCAATGGCAACAGGAGATTGATAGAAAATCTGCTGATCTTGACAAGATGTATAAAGATTTTGATGCAGAACAGGTTATGCTTAGTGATGAGCTGAAGAAAAAAAGAGAAGACGAATTATTTAACAGGGAAAAAGAATTAAGGGATCTGCAGAAAAAAAGGTATGGGTACGAAGGAGACATTTTTAAAAAAAGGCAGGAACTCATAAAGCCTGTTCAGGATAGGGTTTATAATGCGGTGCAAAAGTTGGCAGTTGCAAAATTGTATGATTTTATTTTAGACAAAAGTGAAGGAATTACTGTTATCTTTGCCGACCCAAAATTAGACAAGAGCGATGATGTGCTGAAAGAGTTGAATGTTAAATAAGTTGTTAAACACGGTGGGCTGTGCATCCTTCAGTTAAAAAACATACACTTAATAAAATCAAAATCACTAAAACAAAAATGAAAAAATTAATTACACTTGCCATAATTATCGCAGTCATTGCAGGTTCGGCAAATACTTTACAGGCTCAAAAAATTGGTTATTTAAGCGCCGATGAAATTATTGTTCTTATGCCTGAGGCTGCAAAGGTAGATACTCAGCTGAATGAATATCAGCAATCATTATATTTAAATGCACAAAGCAAGCAAAGCGAATTAAACGATGCCGTGGCAAAATTTTACAAAGATTCATCAACTATGACTGCCAGTTTGAAAGAGGTTAAAAGGAAAGATCTTCAAACTAAAGTTCAGGAAATGAGCGGTGAAGAACAAAGAATTCAAAATCTTTTTGAACAAAAACGTCAGGAATTATCCTTGCCTATTCAGAGAAGACTTCAGGGCGCAATACAGGAAGTTGCTAAAGAAAGTGGTTATAGTTATATATTTCCAAAAGAGGCGCTTTTGGTTATGCCTCCGTCAGATGATATTAGTTCATTAGTAAGAAAAAAGTTGGGATTAAAAGAGCCTGCTTCTAAAGCTATTGATCCTTTTAAAAAATAACCCGTAAATTATTTTAGCACAGGCCATCTTTTAACGGGGATGGCTTGTTTATTTTGGTATATGATAGCCAAAGCACCAATAGGCGTTTTTGATTCCGGTTATGGCGGATTAACCGTTTTAAAAGAACTGGGTAAAACGCTGCCTGAATACGATTTTTTGTATATGGGAGATAATGCCCGGGCACCCTATGGAACAAGATCGTATGAAACAGTTTACGAATATACTCTTGAGTGTGTAAAATGGTTTTTCAACCAGGGTTGTTCATTGGTGATTCTTGCATGCAATACTGCATCTGCAAAGGCATTGCGAACTATACAGCAAAATGATCTTCCCCTAATTTATGCTCACAAGCGTGTGCTGGGTGTTATAAGGCCAACTGCTGAAGTAATAGGAAATTATACAAAAACTAATGAGATCGGAATTTTAGGTACCAAAGGTACTGTTCAATCAGGTTCATATTTTTTGGAAATAAAGAAATTTTTTCCTCATATAAAAGTTTATCAGCAGGCTTGCCCGTTGCTGGTTCCTTTAATTGAAAATAATGAGTACCAAAATGCAGGAGCCGAATATTTCATAAAGAAATATCTCGCTGATTTAAGAATGCAATCCCCAGGTATAGATACTATTTTACTTGGTTGTACGCATTACCCCGTACTCTTAAACCAAATAGACGAAATATTGCACACCAACATAAAAATTTTATCCCAGGGAGAAATAGTAGCTAAAAGTTTGAAAAAATATCTTGAGCGTCATCTGCAAATACAAGAGCAATGTAGTAAAAAAGGCCAGGTAAGTTTTTTTACTACTGATGCATCTGAAGATTTTGAAAAGCATTCACCGGTGTTTTATGGCAAGCCGGTATCGGCTACGCATATACGTTTATAATGGCTTTTTTAATTATAATCTCCAATCTAAATCTAAAATATATTATTACCTTTGCCGTCCTTTCACAAAACAGCAGGGATGGTGCCTTGCTGGTGTAGTAAAATCAATTTTAAAATTATTTTATAAAGGAAAAAATTTAATACAATGCCAGGTAAAAAGAGAACGTATCAACCTCACAAACGCCGTCGTAAAAGTGTGCACGGTTTTCGCAAACGTATGGAAACGGCCAATGGTCGTAAAGTGTTATCAAGCCGCAGAGCCAAGGGCCGTCATAAACTCAGTGTTTCTGATGAGCGGGGTGATAAAAAGTAAAGTGAGATGATCTTTTAAATTATTAGCCCTGTTATCCGGGGCTTTTCTATTTCAGGTAACTTTAATTGAAAAAATATTAAGCAGACGTCACAACGTTTCACACTAACAAAATCGGAAAGGCTTAAGAGCCGCAAGCTAATTGAACAATTGTTCAGGGAGGGTAAATCATTTTCAAATCATCCATTTAAAATTTTATACCTCGTTGCTGAAAGTGGATATGCCCCGTTGCAATCCGGTTTTGCCGTAAGCAAAAAGAATTTTAAAAAAGCGGTTGACAGAAACAGGATAAAGCGTTTGATAAAAGAAGCTTACCGCCTGCAAAAAAAGGCGTTGACCGGGAAACTTCATCATCAAAAAAAATTTATGACCGTTTTTTTTATTTATACAGGGAATGTTTTGCCGAAGTATGAAATTGTTTCTGAAAAAATTTATGTCGCTTTACACAGGTTAGAAAAAATTGCAGATGAAAATATTTCTCCAAATTCTTAGCCTTCCTTTTATCTTATTGATAAAACTTTACCAATGGATAATTTCGCCGTGGTTAGTATCTCAATGCCGGTATACCCCAACCTGTTCTCAATATGGGCTTGAAGCACTAAAAAAATATGGCGCTCTCAAAGGTTTATGGCTTACAATAAAAAGAATTGCAAGATGCAATCCATGGGGCGGTCATGGTCATGATCCAGTGCCGTAAAGGTCTGAACGGGCATTTGTTTGAACTGGGATTTTTTGGATTTAATGGGAAATAAAAATCCGCAACAGTTTAGTTGTTGCGGATAAATATTTTTAAATCCCTTTCGAGATCTGGCATGTTTTAGGCGCTAAATCTTTCTGCTACTTTTTTCCAGTTAACTACATTCCAAAAAGCTTTTAAATAATCAGGACGC
>JBDSFG010000374.1:0-6287 GCA_039919615.1 Ginsengibacter sp.
GGCACTTATATCATTTATAATACATGCCCCTACTTCTACAGATATTGTTGCTACTTTCGGGTAATATGTATCAACAGAAATAATAGTTGAGGGAAACTTTTTTAAAATTATTTCAATCGCGGGGACCACCCTAAATAACTCTTCATCCACATTAATTCTTTTGCTGCCCGGCCTTGTGCTTTGTCCGCCAATGTCAATAATATCCACACCTTCAACGATCATTTTTTCTGCCAGGCGCAAAACAGCATCAAAATTTTGCGCCCTGCTTGGTGAAAAAAAACTATCCGGTGTAGCGTTGATGATGCCCATCACTGCAGGTTTTTCAATCACTAATATTCTGCCCCGGCAGTTTAATGTAAACATTGATCGTTTTTAATTTATTTTTGAAAAATATAGTTACTCCTAAAATTATTATGCAAGATAATACCAATCAGCAGTACGATACAGCTGTAAATAGTTGCAGGGAAATTTTTATAAAAAAAACAACAGACTATGGTACCTCTTGGCGGGTATACAGAACCATTTCGGTTGTTGACCAGATATACATAAAGGCTAAACGCATCCGCACTATACAGGAAAAGGGCCGGCAAAAGATTGATGATGATATTTTAGGTGAGTTTAAAGGGATATTAAATTATGCTGTTATAGGCCTGATACAATTAAATATAAACGATGATGAAGTGGAAGACCTGCCTGCAGACATTGTTTCAAACTTATATGACGAAAAGATTGGCATTTCAAAAAAGCTGATGCAGCGTAAAAATCATGACTATGGCGAGGCGTGGAGAGATATGAGCCAGCAAAGCTTTGTTGATATGATATTGGCCAAGGTGCTGCGGATAAAAAAAATTTTAAGCAACGACGGACACACGCTTATGAGCGAAGGTATTGATGCAAATTATTTTGACATAATAAACTATGCTGTATTTGCTTTAATACTTGCAACTGAATAATTAAATAAGAATGTCTCTCTTTTACAAAGGGCATCCTTAAAAACTGAATAATTTTTCAACATATATAATGAAAATATTAGTAAATATTTCGAGAGCCGTAGTAGGTATACTTTTTATTTTTTCGGGGTTGATAAAGGCAAATGATCCGTTAGGGCTTTCTTATAAAATGCAGGAATATTTTGAGGTATGGAGGCAATACAGTTTTCTGCATGATATGATGATATGGCTTGATAATTACGCATTGTCATTTTCAATCATCATTATCACTCTTGAAATTGTGGTTGGAGTTGCCATTTTATTGGGATGGTATAAAAGATTTTTTAGTTTGCTGCTGCTTTTGCTTATTATCTTTTTTACATTTTTAACCGGCTATGCGGTCTTCTCAGGAAAGATAAAAACCTGTGGCTGTTTTGGTGATTGTATCCCCTTAACGGCAATGCAATCTTTTATAAAAGACCTTGTATTATTCGTGTTGATACTAATTATTTTTCTTGGCGCACATTATATCAGGCCGGTATTTAGTGGAGTTGCCAGCTTCATTGTTGTGTTAATTTCCACTTTGCTTGTAATAGGTTTTCAGTGGCATGTACTGAAACACTTGCCAGTAGCAGATTGCCTCCCTTTTAAAAAAGGAAATAATATTTTGGAGCTGCGTAAAATGCCCGCAAATGCAGTTCAGGATAAAGTTGAGTTTAAGTTTATTTATGAAAAGAGTGGTCAGCAAAAAGATTTTAAACCAGCCAGTCTGCCTGACTCAACCTGGACTTTTGTAAAACGGGAAGACGTTATTGTTGAGAAGGGAAAAAATAATGAGCCACCAATTAAAGATTTCTTTGTTACAACCCTTTCGGGTGCAGACACGACTGAAGCGATCTTAAATCGTCAGGAGATTTATTACATTCTTTTTGTCAAAGATTTTGAGGAAACTGATAACTGGCTTAATGGTTTTACATCCGTTTATTCATTTGCAAAACAAAAGAATATACCATTTATTGTGATTGCATCGCAGGCCACCACGGGTCAACATTTTTTTAATGAGACCAATAATTTTAATGTTCCCGTTTTTAGCTGCGATGCCACAGTGCTTAAAACAGCATCCAGAACCAATCCATCACTTTATTTAATGAAAGGCTCTGTGGTTCAGGCAAAATGGGGTTGGGCCGATTTTGATAAAGCAATGAAATAGGATATTTGTAGTTGGTGGATTGTTGTGCGGGACAGCTTCAATTTTGTAAATCAATCTTAAATTTTTATTTTGCCTTCAACAACCATTTGCAAACTACCAACTACCAATTAAAAACTAAAAAAAGTGTTTCCGCTAATAATAAAAAAACTTGCTTACGGACTTCTTGTCTTAACAGGAGTTGTGGTGATTGTTTTTTTTATGTTCCAGGGTTTTGCAGACCCGGCAAGATTAGTTGTTGGCCAAACAGGTGATAAAAAAACCATGGATAATATTCGCAGGGAATTGTATTTAGACCAGCCAAAATGGAAACAGTTTTTTTTATACCTTAATGATGTTTCACCCTTGTCAATACATTCGAAAAGTGAAATCATTCAAAAGAATTTACGGGGGCTTTTTATAGGAGGTAATAGAAGGATTGGTTTAAAAATCCCTTATCTCCGCAGAAGTTATCAAACAAAAAAAGATGTAACAGAAGTATTGCTGGAAGCTTTACCAGGTACAATTATTCTTACTATTGCTGCAATGTTTTTTGCCACTATAATCGGTATTTTTTTGGGTGTGTTATCAGCCGTAAAACAAAATACCTGGATGGATACAACTGCAGTTTTTACCAGTGTGATTGGTATTTCGGCGCCGTCTTTTTTTATGGCAATAGTTATAGCCTATGTGTTTGGGATTGTGCTGCATAATTATACAGGCCTTAATTTAACAGGAAGCTGGTTTGATATTGATGAAACCACAGGGGAGAAATATCTCACCTTAAAGAACTTAATTCTACCTGCAATTACTTTGGGCATTCGCCCCCTGGCAATTATTACTCAGCTTACCCGAAGCTCAATGCTTGATGTATTAAGCAGGGATTATATAAGAACTGCTTATGCAAAGGGCTTAAATAAAACAAGAGTAGTATTTAAACATGCTTTAAGAAATGCTTTAAACCCTGTGATAACAGCTATAACCGGCTGGTTTGCTGAATTGCTTGCCGGCGCTTTTTTTGTAGAATATATTTTTGGGTGGAAAGGGATTGGAAAGGTAACGGTAGATGCCCTTGATAAATTAGATTATCCTGTTGTTATGGGTTCAGTGCTATTTTCTGCAACATTTTTTATTGTAACAAATATAATAGCTGATATATTATATGGTGTTATTGATCCAAGAGTAAGATTAATCCAGGGTTAAGTGGTGACGAAGGACCAATAATTCCCGACTATTTTATCACCACTTGCTTTATCACATCTTCACCAAGTTCTTCATTAACCCTCTCAATTATTTTTTCTTTCTGGTATAGTAATTCATTTTTTAAAGGAGCCACGGCAGATGAGATGAATAATGTTTGATTTACGATTTCTAATTTATCAGTGTACCTGGCAATGGTTTTGCCCATTATTTTTCCCCAGGCATCTTCAATTTGTAAAGCCTGTATTCCTCCTTTTAATTTGCTTTTTTTTAAAAATTCTTTTAGGGCGTCTCCTATCGTGATTTCTGACATAATACCAAAGTTAATTCAATTCAATAATTTGTACTTTTTCACTAAAGTTACTTAAAGAAGTGCTTAGCCGGTCAATGTGCGTATCTGTTATAAAAACCTGGCCGTTATTGTTTAAACAAACCCACTTAAGCAAATTCTGCATACGCTTTTCATCTAACTTTTCAAATACATCATCCAGCAAAAGAAGAGGAGCGAAGCCCTTGCTTATTTTCAGCATTTCAAACTCAGCAAGTTTTAGGGCAAATAACAAACTCTTTTTTTGTCCCTGCGATGCGATGTTTTTAAAAGTACGGCCTGTTAACCGAATAGTAATATCATCTTTATGCAAACCTGTATTGGTGCGTTGCAGCATCAAATCTTTATCACGGGATTTTTTCAGCATATTATCAAAATCATTTTCGCTAAGCTGACTTTCATAGCTTAATTCTATGAGTTCACTATTATCCGCTATTTCAGTGTAAAATTTTTTTACAACCGGAATTACCTGTTCACAAAAATCTTTTCTCATCGCATAGATTTCCATTCCCGGTTTAACCAACTGTTCATCCAGCACATCCAATAAGCTGCTATCAAATTTTTGTTGATCTGCAAAGTTTTTTAGCAGGCTGTTTCTTTGCAATAAAACCTTATTATAACTAATAAGTTGCTGCAGGTATTGCAGATTCATCTGGCTTAGAACGGTATCTATAAATTTTCTTCTTTCCTCACTGCTTCCTGTTATCATTTCCACATCGTCCGGCGCAATCACCACGCAGGGGAATTTACCTATATGGAGTGAAAATTTTTCATACTCCACATCATTCAGATATAATTCTTTTTTTGCTGTATTCCTGTAAATACAAACTACTTTTTGTATGGCACCAGATGTATGGGAAGTAAACTCTCCTGATAACCTAAACCCGTCAGCGCCCATTTGTACATTAAGGGAATCTGTCTTTGAAAAATAACTTTTGGAGAAACACAAATAATTAATTGCATCAAGCAGGTTGGTTTTACCCAGGCCGTTAAGTCCGCAAATACCAATGATCCTTTCTTTAAAATCAAAAGCAGCAGCGTTGTAATTTTTAAACTGAGTTAAAACCACCTTGTTAAGATGAAGCATAAAATGCAATATACAAAGATGCGTAGTAAAATTATGTGTGAGAAAAGTCACTTTTAACTATCCGTTTATTCTTCATTGTTTTAATGATGCTTTAAAATAAGGTTATTATCACTTTTGTGGAATGCAGTAATATGAAACAGGCAATACCAGGTATATTTTTGAAGCTAACCTTTAAAAGCGCAGCTAACTCATAGCTATGTTTACTATTACATTTTTACATTGAAATAGCCAGTTATAATTACATTTTCCCCCTTATCTTTGCCGCCTAAAATTAAATCCCTTGGCAACAAAGTTTTCAAAAGAAACTTACTTATACTGGTACGAGCTTATGCTGTTAATGCGCCGCTTTGAAGAAAAAGTTGGTCAGCTATATGGTATGCAAAAAATTCGTGGGTTTTGTCATTTATATATCGGGCAGGAAGCAATTGCTGCCGGTTGTATGACAGCTACCAAACCAGAGGATATTTTTATAACAGCCTACCGGGATCACGCCCTTGCAGTTGCTAAAGGAATTACAGCAAAGTCTTGCCTGGCAGAACTGTATGGCAAGGCTACGGGTTGCAGTAAAGGCAAAGGCGGCAGCATGCACTTTTTTGGTGTTAAGGAAAGATTTTTTGGAGGTCACGGAATTGTGGGCGCCCAGATAGGAACTGGCGCTGGTCTTGCTTTTGCTGAGCAATATAAAAACACTGATAATGTTGTGCTTTGTTTTTTTGGCGATGGTGCTGCAAGGCAGGGAATTTTACATGAAACATTTAATATGGCCATGCTGTGGAAGCTGCCAGTAATTTTTATTTGCGAGAATAATAATTATGCTATGGGTACTTCAGTGGCACGAACATCAAATGTGCTGGATATTTACAAGCTTGCTGATGGATATGAAATGCCTGGTGATGCTGTCGATGGCATGAATCATGAAAATGTTCATGACGCTGTATTACGAGCAGTTAAAAGAGCAAGAGAAAAAGGTGGCCCTACACTATTGGAAATTAAAACTTACCGCTACAAAGGACACAGCATGAGCGATCCTGCGAAATACCGTAGCAAGGAAGAGATGGAAGAATATAAATTAAAAGATCCGCTGGAAACAATGCTTATAAGGTTGAAAAATGAATATGAGATTAGCGATGAAGATATTAATGCCATCACAGACAGGGTAAAAAACGAAGTGGAAGAATCTGTAAAATTTGCTGAAGAAAGTCCATGGCCTGATGATAGCGAGGTTTATAAAGATATTTATGTGCAGCAGGATTATCCCTTTATAGTGGATTGATCTTCTTTAAATTTTGATCTAATTCAAAATAATAGTAAATAATGACAGAAAAGAAAGCATACGTTCCCGAAGTTGATATAATTGACAGGGCACGTGGATTTTGGGAAAAGTTTAGTAGACCGATCATATACATTGGAGGAGCAATAATACTTATTGCAGGAGGTTGGCTTATTTATAAATATATGGTTAAGATTCCTAAGGAAAGAAAAGCGGATGAAGTGGTTTATGTAACCCAAAAGTATTTTGGCGATTTTGGTAATGCTACAGAAGAATCAGTTAGAACT
>JBDSFG010000011.1:0-21032 GCA_039919615.1 Ginsengibacter sp.
AACCTTTGCCGCCAGCTTCTTTCAGATTCGCAGTCGCCCACGACACCCTTGCTCTTGGCTAACACTCCCTACTGTAAAGTGTGTTCGGGACTTGCACCCTATAGCTGATATACATGCCTGACACACACAAAAAGCGATATAGAACCCTATATCGCTTTTAATTAATTTAAATAACAAGCTTTTACCAGCTTTTTTTAGCTACTCCATTTTTAACGGCCTCTAAAGCATTTGCTTCACTTAACATGGTAGTCATTTTATTGCCCTTACCATCGTCTCCCTGTGCCATATAGCCTCCACGGGAAGTTTTAGTTATTACCGCGTTTTGCATCTCTACATTTTTTTCTTTTGTTTTCATGCAATATGCTGTTAACATTTTTGACATTTTGATATAGTTTTATGGTTTAGTAATCCTGTGACCGGGGCCATTCACATGGCTTAATTCTCAAATTTAGTTTTTTATATGAATTTATACGTATTTAATATTTCTTATTAAGAATTCTTAGTATATCTAAAAACAACAGAATATCTTAAACATCTATCCTTGCATACTTTGCATGGGTTTCTATAAACTCCCGTCTTGGGGGCACTTCATCTCCCATAAGCATACTAAAAACCCTGTCGGCTTCAGCGGCGCTATCAATAGTAACCTGCTTTAAGGTCCTTCTTTCCGGGTCCATTGTGGTTTCCCAAAGTTGTTCAGAGTTCATTTCACCCAACCCCTTATACCGTTGTACATGAACCGTTTCTTCCTTTCCATTTGCAAACTTTTCTACAAATGCTTTACGACCTTCTTCATCCCATGCATATGATTGTTCTTTCCCTTTTTTTACCAGGTACAATGGTGGCTGGGCAATATAGATATATCCCTGTTCTACCAACTCCTTCATATAGCGGAAAATGAATGTAAGTATCAGCGTTGCTATGTGACTTCCATCCACATCAGCATCAGTCATTATAATAAGCTTATGGTAGCGAAGCTTTGTAATGTCGAGAGCTTTAGGATCTTCAGGTGTGCCTATTTTTACGCCCAATGCTGTGAACATATTTCTTATTTCCTCATTATCATAAATACGATGTTCCATAGCTTTCTCAACATTCAAAATTTTACCGCGTAACGGTAAAATGGCCTGAAAGCTTCTGTCTCTGCCCTGTTTTGCAGTACCTCCGGCTGAGTCACCTTCTACCAGAAATAACTCACATCTGAAAGGATCTTTTTCACTGCAGTCAGCAAGTTTGCCAGGTAAGCCTCCGCCTGTTAATACGCTTTTGCGTTGAACCATCTCCCTTGCCTTTTTGGCCGCAGCCCTCGCCTGGGCGGCCAGTATTACTTTTTGAATAATGGTTTTAGCCAGCTTTGGATTCTCTTCGAGATAAGCCACTAACACACGACTTAATGTTCCATCCACCACACCCATTACTTCGTTATTTCCTAACTTGGTTTTGGTTTGCCCTTCAAACTGCGGTTCAGGCACTTTAACGGAAATAATTGCACTCAGCCCTTCACGAAAATCATCTCCTTCAATTTCTACTTTAGCCTTTTCAAACATTCCTTCTTTTTCCCCGTAGCTTTTAAATACACGGGTGATAGAACGTCGGAAGCCTGCCACATGTGTACCGCCCTCAATAGTATTAATATTATTTACATAGCTGAACAAATGTTCCTGGTAACCGGTATTATACATCATAGCCACTTCCACCGCAACATTGCTGTTAGCATCATGCCCATCACAGTAAATTACAGTTGGAAGCAGTGAATGCCGATTGGCATTTTTATCAAGCATTTCAACAAACTCAACAATGCCACCCTCGCTATAAAAAGTTTTTGTATAGAAATCACCATTGTCATCTTTTTCCCTCAGGTCATTTAAAATGATCGTTATTTTCCTGTTTAAAAAAGATAATTCCCGTAACCGTCCTTCTAAAATTTCCCGGTTATAAACGGATACGATAAAAATAGAAGTATCAGGCCAAAACTGAACTGTGGTACCGGTTGTATTACTTTTTCCAATTTCACGGACTTTATATTGCGGAACACCTTTGGCATATTCCTGCTCAAAGATATTTCCCTCGCGGTTCACCTTTACATGAAGTTTAGCGCTTAATGCATTTACGCAACTAACACCCACCCCGTGTAAGCCTCCACTAACTTTATAAGAATCTTTATCAAATTTACCTCCGGCATGTAAAACAGTCATAACAACTTCCAATGCACTGCGGTTTTCTTTCGTATGCATTCCTGTTGGTATACCGCGTCCATCATCTTCTACTGTAATGGAATTATCTTGATTAATGGTAACGTTAATATTTTTGCAATACCCAGCCAGGGCCTCATCAATAGAGTTATCAACAACTTCATATACCAGGTGATGCAGGCCTTTATTACCTATATCTCCAATGTACATTGCAGGGCGCTTACGTACCGCTTCCAGGCCTTCTAAAACCTGAATACTATCAGCACCATAATCATTAATTTCGGGGAGTACAACTTCTTCTGTTTCTGTAATCATAAATCTTAAAAAAATCTCTTTGTGGTGTAAAAATCAGATTCATGCGAATTTACGAAGAATTACCTCAAACGCCTAATCTAAAACCATGTTTAAGAATGTTTTATACACAAGTTTTACAAGAGAAATGTGATAATCAAATTCATAAATTATAGCCCGTAAATATCTTTTACCTAAACAGCTTTATTTAGGGAGAAAACCTGAATAATTGCCTCATATTTTTGAAACCATGTGTTCATTATGAACTTGTAATTTCGTGTTTTCCATGAAGACTTCCCAGCAGGAACTTTTAATAAACTCTCCAATAATCTCAATAGGTTTTTGCAGATTTATGATATTCCTCTGCTGTTCCGGATATTTCGATAAGATTTCCATTAATAAGCTTATTGCGATTTTCACTGGCTTCTCGCAGTAAAAAGTATTCCTGAGCGTTATAAATGCTATCTAATTCTTTTGCCTTCATCATCTATTAAATATGCTAAAAATAAGTAGACTATATTTGCGTCTCAAACTATACATGGAACAGGATTTAGAGATATTATCCCTTGCGCAAAGGCACCCTGTAATGCAGGAACAGTCAGACCTTTTACATGAAAAGGAACAACTCATTCCCGGTTCTGTGCAATATAGTATCAGGCGTTTTAGAAAGCAACCCCAAACCAACATTGACGATACCGGGATGATGGTATATAGTTTTAAAAAAAGTAATTCTGCAGAAAATTATTTGGAATTACGTTTTTGCATTTCCGGAAATACTTATTGCAGAAAGAAACACACGGAGTGTGATTTTTGTAAATATAATGATTCCGGCAAATGTGTTGAAAAAGTGGAGAGTATTGATGTTGTGAGCTTTAAATTCAGTCCTGCTCATCTTTCCCAGTTTGTAAACGGAATAAAACAAACTACCTTTTCTGATAGCATTTTAAACTTTAAACATACTTCTGCTTTTTCTAAAATATTGCCTCTCTGTGGACGCACAAGAATGGTGTTGCAGGCTCTGCTGAATCATAATTATACAGACAGCTTTGAGAATATTTACATTAACGCTCAAACACAAATGCTTTTACTTTATAGCATGGAATGTATGGCAGGAGAAAAAGAAGATTCATTTTCCTGTAAATTTTTGGCTAATGAGGCCGATAGAAATAAAATTTCTTTGGCAAGAGAGATATTATTAAAGCATATAAGTGAACCCTTAACTATTAAGGAGCTTAGCCGCAAAGTTGCTATTAATGAATGTTACTTGAAAAAAGGATTTAAGGAAATGTACGGAACAACCATATTTGATTTTTTTCAAAGCCAGCGTATGGAGCATGCAAAATATCTTTTATACGAAAAAGGCTTAAGTGTAACGGATGTTTCAATGTTGCTTGGCTATTCTTCTATCTCGCATTTTTCAACTGCATTTAAAAAACATACCGGCCTTAAGCCATGTGAATTACTTTTTCATTAAGCATTAGGCATAGTATTAACTATTTTTCTCCTTCCAAACGTGCCAGGTCTCCTTCATCAAGATCATTACTTTTTTTTGGTTCGGTGTTAAGATCAGGATCTTTTTGAATATCAAGTTCGGCCTGATTGTAGGCATTAAGTGTATCACCGTTTTCTATAGTGGATGAATCTTCTTTTTGACTTTTTTTCTTCGGCTCTGTTGAATTTTTATCAGTCATATTAAAAGTTTAATCTAAATGGAGTAAACAGTATGCCGGTATTGTTCTCCTTTACTGGCAATAAAACTCTTAAAGTATTTTAATTTAAATTACATTCTTGTTATCCGTAAATTGTACAAATAATTTTATGTGGAATATTTGCGCCATGTTTTTAAATCAAACTGAACAACTTTTTATAATTATTTGAGAATAAATGATTTGAATTTTTATTTTATCCGGCACAATAACTGTTGTTACTTTTGCATTCTAAAAATTTTTTATGGAAAACCTAAATCCTAACCGAAAATCTTCTTCTTTACCAGATTCTAACAAACACAAAATGAGTCAATGTTCCAGCAGGGGATTTATTTCTGTTGACCAGGAGATGGAAAGAGAAATTGCATTGAGCTTTTTTGATCCTTCAAAAAAAAGCTTTTTTTCTCAAAAGAGTTTCTTTTTAGTAAAACACTAAGCTGAGTTATAGTCATACCCGCCTACTTAATACTATCGTCTCGTGTGGCCTGCATTTGATAATGTTAACTTTGGCTCGGGATGAAAAATTACATGCAGGCATATAAAGGCTTTATAAATAGCCGTAATGTGAGCGAAGGCTTGCGCATTACGGCCGGTATCGCCGTGCCTGCTTTTATAATGAGTTATTTCGGCTTGTTAACTGCAGGTATCGTGATGTCTGTAGGCGCTTTATGTGTTGCCGCTACTGATAATCCCGGACCTGTTCATCACCGGTTTAATGGCATGTTTGTTTGTAATCTGCTTATCTTTTTTACTACAATTATAGTTGCATGGGCTTTTCACTCAACGCTGATACTCGGGGTAGTTCTTTTTATATTTTGTTTTATATTTTCCATGCTTGGTGTGTATGGCACCCGGGAAAGTTCTATCGGTATCGCTGCACTGCTGGTAATGGTATTAAATCTGCAGCACCCCAAACATGGGTGGGAAATTGTTATGAACGCTCTATTTATTCTTGCGGGAGGTGTATGGTTTATGATTTTTAGTTTGTTGCTGCACAGGTTAAGCCCATATAAAATAATACAGCAGTCGTTAGGACATTATATTGAAAGTACAGCCGGTTACCTTAGAGAAAGAGTAATTTTTTATAATAAAGATGTACAATTTGACGATGCTTATAACCAGTTGCTGCTGAAGCAGGCCAATGTTCAGGAAATGCAAAATATAGTAAGCGAATTGCTATTTAAAACCAGGACTATTGTAGAAGAAAGCACCCCAAAAGGAAGAATTCTGTTAATGATCTACCTGGATGCGGCAGATATCTTTGAACGCGTGATGACCTCCTACCAGCAATACGGCCAGCTTCACCAATATTTTAAGACTACCACAATTCTTGAACAATGTAAAACTGCGTTGTTGCAACTGGCAGATGAGTTGGACGTGATAGGTATTGCAGTAAAAAGCGGAACTCCATCTATTGAAAATAATGAAATACCTATGGAGATAAAAAAGATAAGAGATTATTTTAATGAGTTAAGGTTGAATGTTATGAAGCCTGATAATCTTGAAGGCTTCGTAAGCATGGGACGCATTGTTGAAAGCTTACAGGATCTTTCAGAGAGAATAAATATTCTTCATCATTACACTTCTTATAACATAAAACTCAAAAAAAAATCGAATGATAAAATCTCTTATGATAAATACATTGAGCATAAGGCAATTAAACCGCGACTTCTCTTTGATAACTTAAATTTTAATTCTAATGTTTTCAGGCACTCTCTCAGGGTATCTGTGGCGGTAATAATTGGCTATGTAATCTCTTTGCTGTTTCACACAGGGCATAGCTATTGGATACTGCTAACTATTATCGTCATTTTAAAACCTGCTTACAGTCTTACCAAAAAAAGAAATAAGGATAGAATTATAGGAACTTTATGCGGAGTTATTATGGGAATACTGATTATCTATTTTATAAAAAACAACATAGCTCTTTTGGTGCTGTTGCTGATATTTATGACAGGTTGCTATATTTTTTTACGAACAAACTATTTTATCAGCGTGTTATTTATGACTCCCTACCTTTTAATATTTTTTCATCTTTTGTATCCTGCAGATTTCAGGGCATTGCTTACAGACAGGCTGAGCGATACTGCGATTGGTTCTGTGATTGCATTTATCACCAGCATTTTTTTTATACCTGCATGGGAGCATACTACTATTAAAACCTACATGGTAAAAATGCTTGAAGATAACAGCAACTATTATAAAGTAACTGCAGCAGGATTTTTTAAAGAGCAACCTGCATCAAAGGATGAAATACGTCTTGCAGGAAAAAATGCTTTTGTCTCACTGGCAAATCTATCAGACGCTTTTACCAGGATGTTGTCAGAACCAAAACGCCATCAAAAGGAAGCGGAAAGTGTGCACAGGTTTGTTGTTCTTAATCACATACTTGCCTCGCACATTGCCACCCTTTCTTATTACCTGCAAACAAAGAAGAGCTATTTCCGCTCACCCGATTTTGAGCCGGTGGCAAAAAATACCTTTCAATATTTTACTACTGCCATTGCTTTTCTGAAATCAGGGGATGAAATATCCGTTCCTCCTGAAAAGCTTTCGCTTAGGTTATTAAATGATCATGCTGAAATATTAATGGAAAAAAGAAAACAGGAGGTAAAGGAAGGTTCGTTGGAAACAGAAACAAAGAATCAACTTGTACGTACAAAACCTGTAACAGATCAATTTAATTATATCTATTCAATAGCCACAGATATAAGCAAAGTAAGCGGAGAAATAAAATTAGCATAACCTCAATGCGCTTCCAGCCAGTTTTCACCAACGCCAACTTCTGCATCTGCCGGCACATCATTTGGCAGCAACAATGCCGTTTGCATACATCCTATAATGATCGGTTTGATTAAATCAGTTTCATCTTTGTGTGCATCAAATACCAATTCATCATGTACCTGCATTATCATTTTTGAACGAAAGTTATGGCTGGCAAATTCTGCATGAATTTTTATCATGGCAAGCTTGATCATATCAGCAGCCGAACCTTGTATGGGAGAATTAATAGCATTCCTTTCTGCGTAACCTCGTACTGTAAAGTTAGAAGAGTTAATATCTTTCAGCCAGCGCTTGCGCCCCATAAGTGTTTCAACATATCCGTTTTTTTTGCAAAAGCTAATTGAATCATCCATATACTTTTGAATATTGGCAAACTCTTTCTTATAGGTATCAATAATTTCTTTTGCTTCTCCCCGTGATATACCTAAATTTTCTGCCAATCCAAAAGCGCCTTGTCCATAAATAATTCCAAAGTTTACGCTCTTGGCTTTATAACGCATTTCCTTTGTAACATCCTCTTCAGCTACGTGAAATACTTTGGCTGCAGTGGCTGTATGAATATCTTTTCCGGACCTGAATGCCTCAACCATTGCGGGGTCGCCACTTATGGCAGCTACAATGCGCAACTCTATCTGGGAATAATCAGCAGATATTATGCAATGATCTTTATCTCTTGGTATAAATGCTTTTCTGATCTCTCTTCCTCTTTCTGTTCTTACAGGAATATTCTGAAGATTTGGATTGTTACTGCTTAAACGACCTGTTACCGCAATTGCCTGTCCATAGCAGGTATGCACCCGGCCGGTTTTCCTGTTTATGATCTGCGGCAAGGCGTCAACATAAGTTGATTTCAATTTGGTGAGTTCCCTGTAATTTAAAATGTCTTCAACGATTTTATTTTGATGAGAAAGCTTTAGCAACACATCTTCGCCTGTTGCATACTGCCCGCCCTTAGTAGTTTTAGCATTAGGATTTAGCTTTAATTTTTCAAATAAAACTTCTCCTAATTGCTTTGGTGATGATAAATTAAAACGAACCCCGGCCTGTTCATATACACTTTCCTCGGAACGCTTAGCTTCTATTTCCAATTCTTTTGAGTAAAGATTTAAAAAATCCATGTCAACTCTCACACCTTCATATTCCATTTCCATCAGCACCTTTATCAGCGGGCTTTCCACTTCATTAAAAACTTTTTCTACCTGTTTAGATTTTAAATGTGGCACAAAAGCATTCTTCAATTGCAAGGTAACGTCAGCATCTTCTACTGCATATTCCTTTACTTTTTCAATCTCAACATCTCTCATTGTTCCCTGGTTCTTTCCCTTTTTCCCGATCAGTTCTTCAATTGAAACAGGAAGATAACCAAGGTATTGGGCACTCAGCAGATCCATACTGCGCCTGCCTTCTGACTCAATCACATAGTGCGCAAGCATGGTATCAAATAGTTTTCCCTTCAATTCAACACCATACCATCGTAAAACAAGGAGGTCATATTTTATGTTCTGCCCTACCCATATTTTAGATTCGTCAGCAAACAATTCAGCAAAATGATGTAGTATATTTCTTGTTTGTTCACTGTCGGCAGGGCAGGGAACATAATAACCTTCGCTGGTATTGAAACAAAAACTTATACCAACAAGCTCAGCTTCATTGGCATCTTTATTAGTTGTTTCTGTATCAAAAGAAATTTCATTTTGAGGGGATAATTTACTTATCAGATCCTTTATTGCAGCTTCGCCTTCAATAGTAAAATACTTGTGAGGTGTATTGCTTATATTTTTTTCAGCTATCAGCCCGGGCTTCCCTTCCACAACAACAGGCTCTTCTGGTTTGGGCAAGGGTTGCTCCATTGCGTTACCGAAGAGATCGGTTTGTATCACTGTGTTGCCCACTACAAAAGCGCTGTATTCTTCCCCAAGAATTCTTCTTCCTAAAGTTTTAAATTCAAGTTCCGTAAAAAGATCTTTTAAAACCTCCAGGTTAAATGGCTTCACTCTAAAATCTTCATCATGAAATTCGCAAGGAACTTTTGTAATAATAGTGGCAAGCTTTTTACTCATAATTGCAGACTCTCTTCCAGCTCTGATCTTTTCACCTAATGCACCCTTTATATTATCTGCATTAGCCAACACATTATCAAGCGTTCCATATTCTGATAAAAGTTTTGATGCAGTCTTTTCTCCCACGCCGGGAATACCGGGAATATTATCGGCTGCATCTCCCATTAATCCAAGGATATCGATTACCTGCGATACATCTTTAATATTCCACTTTTCACATACTTCTCTGGCACCCATTATTTCAACCTTTCCACCCTGGTACCCGGGCTTATAAATCTTAATTTTATCAGTTACTAATTGGCCGAAATCTTTGTCAGGCGTAACCATAAAAACTTCAAACCCTTGCTGTTCGGCCTGTTGCGCAAGACCTCCAATAATATCGTCGGCTTCATATCCATCGCACTCAACCACTGGTAAATTAAATGCCTGGATTATTTTTTTTATATCAGTTAAAGAGGAGATCAGATCTTCCGGCGCTTCCTGCCTGTTGGCTTTGTACGCTAAAAAATCTATGTGGCGCTCGGTGGGTGCAACCGTATCAAAAGCAACTGCAAGATGAGTTGGTTTTTCCCTGCTTAAAAGATCATACAAAGTATTAGTAAACCCAAACTGGGCATTAACATTTTTTCCTTTGGAAGTTAATATTGGGCTGCGGATAAGGGCATAATAGGCACGGTAAATAAGCGCCATAGCATCCAGCAGAAAAAGTTTTTTTTCCATTGGGTAAAAGTAGGATAATCAATGATGAATTATGAATGATGAATTGTCAATATTCGGGACTGGCAACTTACAACTGAAAACTGTTAATTAAAACCTTGACTCGATATAATAAGGAAGCATAGCTCTCCAGGTAGGCCAGTCATGTTGCATGTCATGCCCCCAAATATCCAGTTCATAGTTAACTGCTTTGTTATATAAAACACCGGCAAATCTTTTTGCGGCTTCGGGATCTTCATGATCGCCCTGGCCGGTAAGAATATGTATATGATGACTTTGTCTTATTTGGTTTAGCGTCCAGTCATCGGTAAGGTTAGGCATGTAATGGATTGGAGAATTGAAATATACCTGGTCATCCCAAAAGCCTTTGGTGTATTCTGTAAGGTCATATACACCGCTCATAGCAATTACGCCATTGATAAGATCGGGGCGTTTCAAAAATAAATTCATGCTGTGCAATGCGCCGAAAGATGCGCCGCAGGTGATAACAGGAGTTTCCCAGGAGGTATTGTTTTTTATAAAAGGAATTACTTCATCAAAAACATATTTATTAAAATCATTGTGGCGAATGCCTTTATGTTCAGGAAGCATGTCATTGTTAAGCCAGCTTTCATTATTAATGCTGTTTATAGAGAATACTTTTACTTTACCTGCATTAATGTAAGGCGCAAGGCAATCCATTAGTTGAAAACGTTCATACTCCAAATAATCTGCCGCCGCGGTTGGCACCATTAAAAGTACAAATCCATAATCACCATAAACCGCAATGGGCATGTCTTTATTAAGCGAAGGACTAAACCATGAAGTGAGTTCTCTTTTCATTGGATTCTT
Organism: Ginsengibacter sp.; assembly: GCA_039919615.1. GTDB lineage: Bacteria > Bacteroidota > Bacteroidia > Chitinophagales > Chitinophagaceae > Ginsengibacter. Next base: position 10,582 of record JBDSFG010000011.1, read on the forward strand.
TTGGGCAAAATAATCAATAAACGCCAGGTTTAATTAAAGTAAATGAAGATCCATTGGCTCGCGGATTACATGCTAACTGGCCCGAATAATTCTTCAGCCTTTTCATAGCGGAAGTCAAATATTTTTCTGAGCTGATCTTTTACAAATAAGATATTGGCAATATCTCCCAAAAACCAAAATGGCATTTTATAATGAACAATATCTGTCATCTCAATACCATTGTCAACTTCTTTAAAGTGATGCTGGTGATGCCATAAAGAATATGGGCCAAAGCGTTGTTCATCAATAAAATATTTATGGTTCTCTACATGCGTTATCTCCGTCATCCAGTAAAGGGGAACACCTAGAACCGGTTTTACGGTGTACTCGATAATTTGCCCGGCATACATTTTTTCACCATGATGTTCTGAAATGATATTGAAGCCAATATTTGTTGGTGTTATATTAGCAAGGTTTGCAGGGTTTGAAAAAAAGTCCCAGGCTTCATTTAGTGATATCGGTAATACTTGAACTGTTTTTAAACTATAGACTTTGCTCATTTACTTTTAATAACAAATAAAAATTGATTTGGTTTTGAAATATAGCTATCAACAGTTGAAAAATATGATTGGTTTTTTAAAGTGTCTTGATGAATAACAAACTATTACCTGCAAAAATACATCCCAACAATCTCCGCCCTGCCGTATGAAGAAGAATGACGATCAATTTCTTCAAACTGAGAATATCCAGCTTCTTTAAAAAGTTTTTGCCAGCCCTCAACATTAAGTGGGTAAGGTACCCACGGATTGGATTGATTTGTATCGTACTCAACGATTAGAAAAGAGGCTGTTTCATTTACATAAGATTGCAATCTTTGTATAAAGGCAAGTATATCTGTTTTACCATCATGGTTTACATCTCCTGTTGCTGCGCCTTCTGAAATGAACTTGTTGCTGATGGTATGCTTTTTAAAACTTACCTGCGCTTCGCATGTTGTAGATGTACCTGGTAAAAGCTGTATCAATAAAATAACAGCCGTATAGTAAAATAAATTTTTCATACGCAATCTTATAACACGAAGTTTATTAATTCAACGGCAATATTCAATATTTATTTATATAGCGGGATTGATACAAGCGGCAGTGGCTTGAGTTATATGCTTGAGAACTTGACCTATAGAAAAACCATTCCGGGAATTGTTTAAACAATGCGTAGCAACATTTGAAAAGATGATTGCGAAGATGAGTGGGGGATGGTTTTGTGAAACGATTCTTATCGTGGTAAGTTATTTTTAGTGGAAATATCATCCTAATGGATCTATTTTTTGTAACGGTTCATCTTCAGTCATTATCCGCCAGTTTTCTGATAATTCATTTTGATGAAGAGATGCCCATTCCATAACAAGGCCAAATGCACGTGACAGTAATGAACCGGCATAAACAGAGAGCTCATTAATTCTCACAAGGATTTCAAAATCACTATACGTTGCATGAAAATGGGGAGGATTGTGATCGTTTCAGTACATCCAGATAACTATGCGATAGAAGCTGCTAATACGCGGCATGGTACGATTGTCTTAAATAAGAATCAACATCAATATTATTGACGGCACAATACACATTAATAGTATCAATATCTAATTCACCCGGCCATGAAATAGTTCCTGATCCAGCATTGATAAAAACTTTATAGAAATTATCATCCGCATCCCACGACTTAAAAACGCCTTTTCCTGCCAGATGACTTACATCGTAATCACCTTTTGTATTGTCCATAAATACAACGTGTAAAAGATATTTTCTTACTGCCGTTACTGATTTTACTTTAGGTAATTCCATTGTATAAAGTTAAAAAAAATTACAGAAGGCAAGATGTAGAATGCAAATCGTTTTTGGTAATGAGATACATTCCGGGAATTGTTTAAACAATGGGTAGCATCATTTGAAAAAGATGATTGCTGAATAGAGAATTGCTTTTATAGAAATTGCTGAGAGCTTTTAAGCGCAGCGACTGCCTGTAATAAGGTTGAAAGCGCCGTAGTAAATAACCCGGAGCCGCAGCCAAGGTCTGCCCAGGTGGTGGGCGCATTTGATTTTGTTGCGGGAGATTGAATAAGACTGATTGCGGTTTTTACATCCATGCATATGACAAAAATTTTGTTTGATGGTGCATATAGTGACTGCCCAATTGGTGGATGCATTTGATTTTGTTGCAGGAGATTGAATAAGACTAATTGCGGTTTTTAAATGCATGGTTTAATTGGCGGGCATAAAGCTAACTGAGATATGTTTCACCAGTTATATTCTTTTACTATTTTTTTATCTGCTTTAAATAAACTCAACTACGTATAACAAATTGTAAATTTGATTTGTTAATACATTCAAGGTGATCAAGCGAATTATCAAGATAAAAGGAGTTGGAAAATATCTTAATTACAGCCCAAAAATAGTTACAGCTTTTAACGGTGAGCTTAAAAGTTTGACCTTGATTTATGGAGAAAACGGTTCAGGCAAGACAACTATTACTTCTATCATTCAGTCATTAAAAAATAATAATGATTTAATTAATAGAAGAAAAAGCTTCACGCATACTAGTAGTCCCGAGATTCAATTTATTCTTGATGGGATTTCTAAACCCCTAACTTTTGAAAATCATAAATGGGAAAGTCATTATGCAAATATTGAAGTATTCGATGAAAATTTTATAAATGAAAATGTTTATACAGGCTCTGAAATATCAAGTGAACATAAAAAGAAACTTTTTGATGTTGTATTAGGAAGCGATGGCATAGAATTAAAAAAGAAAATTGAAGAAATTAAAACCAATATTCAAAGTGAAAATAGCAACCTCAAAAACATCGAAAAAGAAATCCAATCTTTAACAAGCTCAACAGTTGACGGTAATACTTTTTGCTTTTTGCCAGAAGATAACGAAGTTCAGAAAAAAATAAGTGACAAGCAGAATGAAATTTTCACAACAAAGCAGTCTGAGCTTATTCAACGAAATAGTGAATTGGCAGAAATTAGTTATGCGAAATTAGAAATAGATACAAATGAATTGAAAGTATTGCTCGAGAAAACTATAGAAAATATTTCAGATAAATTTCTAACCCTTTTTGAAGCTCACAAGACAAAGTTTCCTATTGATAGTGAAACAGAAGCATGGATAAAAAAAGGGTTTGAAAATATAAAAGATTATAAGTGCCCTTTCTGTGAGCAGAATCTCGACGGAACAAATATCATAAAAGCATATAGTCAATATTTTAGTGAGGAATATGTAAAACTTCAAAGCGATACAAAAACCCTTAGTGAAATTTTCAATAAAATAAATCTCCCTTTTTTACTGTCCGAAATTGAATTAATAATTAGTAACAATACACCGCTTGTTGACTTTTGGAAGAATCATATTTCTTTGGATTTTTATGATGAAGTCGTTTTGCAAGAGAAAGAGAAATTATCTTCTTTATTTGAAGAAATTAAAAAGCTTATTGTTAACAAGATAAATTTCCCTTTAAATAAAGTTGATACAGCTATAATTAATGAATTCGAAGAACTATTATTAAAAGAAACCCAACGATACGATGAATACAATTTAATTATTAAAAATTTTAATCAAAAAATTAGTGAGCTTAAAAGTTCACAAAGAAAAGATTTATCACAATTAGAAGAGGAATTGAGAAATTTAGAAATTGTAAGCAAACGTTATTCATTACAAGGAATATCAAAGGCCAATACATATCTAGCCACGGAAGGTTTAATTAAGAGGTTGAATCATCAAAAAGATACCAAACAAAGCCAATTAAAAAATTATACTGGCCACACTTTTAAGAATTACAAATCAAGAATAAATCAGCTATTAAAAAAGTTTGCCAGCTATTTGGAAATTAAAGAAATCAAAAGTGCATACCATGGTTCCAGTAAAACTCCACAAGTAGAATATGTATTATCTGTTTCAGGGAGCGAGATAAAACTAAATGATGATAAAATAACCCCATCTTTTAAATATGTTTTGAGTGGCGGTGATAAAAGCGCTTTAGCATTATCTTTTTTTCTCGCAGTTCTCATTGATGATACAAATTTAAAAAACAAGATCATCGTTTTCGATGATCCAATATCGAGTTTTGACTTACAAAGAAAAAGTGCCACAATTAAAAGCCTCGAATGGATTAGTAAACATGCAAAGCAATTAATAATACTAACACACAATTTAAGTTTTGCTGGCAGCTTTTATGAGGAATGCTCAACTAAAAATAATTTGCTTTCACTGCAAATACTTAATGACAACAATACAAGCCATCTTTGCGATTTCAATATAGAAGAAGAAACGTTAAGCGGTCTTTTAAAGGATTATTGTTGTGCATCTAGTTATTTAAAATCAAATGCAAAAAATGACATACAAAGAAGAAGCATTGCAAGATGTTTAAGACCAATGTTAGAAGGTTATTTTAGATTAAAATTTTATGGCGAATTTAATTCTACAGACTGGCTTGGAACATTTATTAAGCGAATCCGGGAATCAGTGAGCGGGGATAAATTAAATAAATTAATAAACGACATAGAAGAAATTGAGGCGATTAATGATTACTCAAAAAAATATCATCATAGTTTTCATCCTACCACAGCAGAAGCAGAATCAATTTATGATTTTGAGTTGCGGAATTATGTTGAAAGAACTTTTCAGCTAATTGAAAAAGTTTAACTCATCAATGCTCAGTGCTGAAGAAACAACACTTCAAAGCTCAATCAAGCCAAATGAACGAAAATGCAATACTTTGCTTTTAAAGCAGTGAAATAGTAAGTTGTTTTTCCTGCTCCGTTTGGGCGGCCAAGTATATACAAGTTTGGCATTAAAGGCTGTACTCTTTTTTGAGTATTCTTTTCGTTTTTGTTGTAGGGTCTTCTTCAATTATTTCACCATCCTCAAGATAAACAATGGTACTGCCCGCTTTGATAGCTTTGTCACGGACGTTTTCTTTAAGCACCTTCTTCATAATTCTAAAATCAATATTTACTTTTTTTTGTGACATAAAACAAAATTAATTAAAAAGTATTCATTCTGAAAATGGTGTCTTGCTTATAAACATAAGGTCTCAAACATAATTTATCTTTGCTCATGCCTTCCAAAAATTACCATTTAGATAAATTCAACAAAGAATACAATCAATTAAACGAGTATCAAAAAAATCAGGTATTCAAAAAATAATGAGTGCTGCGGCCGCCTCCTTTCATAACTAAAGCTTTCTGTTCGAGCAAATATTGCAGATCCCTTGTAGCAGTTGCCTTTGATGTTTTTGTGATCGAAGCGTATTTATTCGCATTCATTCCGCCTTCAAAGCCATCAGGGCCAGCATCAAAAATTCTTCTTATAACCTTTAGCTGGCGTTCATTCAACACATCTTTATAGTGATCAAAAAACTGTGATTTTTTTAGAATATGATTGATCAAAAGATTGGCCTGCCTTTGTGCATCCAACGCCAGTTTTACAAAGTATATGATCCAACCCGTAACGTCATTGCTTCTTTGCGCCTGTTGCAACGCCTTATAATAGGCGTTTTTATCAGCTTCTATCGTTCGTGATAAACTGAGGAGAACCGGGCGGCCAAGGGTTTGTGACAAAGCTTTTTCTGCAATGGCCCGGCCAATCCTTCCATTCCCGTCTTCAAATGGATGAATTGATTCAAAGTACAAATGAGCAATCGCAGATCTTACCGGCGCCTTTTTTATTGCCCCTCGTCCACCAGGCGCTGTTTCATTAAACCAATGAATGTATTTTTTCATTTCAGTTTGAACCCGTGATGAAGGCGGAGCTTCAAAATGTATTTTTTCTTTACCTATAGCACCAGAAATAACCTGCATTGCTTCCTTATGTGTACGCCAAACCCCGACATTCTTTTTGCGGCTTTGTTTAAAAAGCATTTTATGCCAGGCAAATAATTTCTGTTCTGTAAGTGGCTCCGCAAAAGATTGACGAACATTCACCATTAATTCTCCTGCGCCCTGCGACATTTTATCTTTTACGAGATCAGGGGTTTTGTTTAAGCCGAGATTATTGCGTATGGAAGACATCACATCCCTACGGCTTAAATGCTCCCCTTCTATTTCCGACGTCTTAATAGCTTCCGCAACCATCATGTCAATGATGGCTTCGTTTTGTATTGGCCGGGGCAGCGCTTTTAACACACCGCTTATATGGCCTGTTTCTTCTGCAAAGGCAAAAAGCATCTCCTCAACCTCCGCTAATTCATACTGGAAATTTACCCAATCTGGTTGTTGCCAGTTATATATTATGAGCCGGTTACTAACCATATTCGGCTCAAATATAATTAAAAAATGAGCCGAATAATATATTTTTCTGGCTCATTACTTTTTTGAAAAGAGAAAAAGATGTCTTGCTTATAAACGTAAGGTTTAAAACATAATTTATCTTTACATAATGCCCCGCAGCAATTACCAATTAGAAAAATTCAACGCAGCATATCAGCAATTAAACGAGCAGCAAAAAAAAGCCGTTGACACCATTGAAGGCCCGGTAATGGTTATTGCCGGGCCCGGCACTGGCAAAACACAAATCCTATCTGCACGCATTGGAAAAATATTGCTTGATACGGATACACAACCGCAAAATATTCTTTGCTTAACGTATACTGATGCAGGCGTTATCGCCATGCGCAAACGCATTTTGGATTTTATTGGCGCTGATGCATACAAAGTAAACATCTACACCTTTCATGCTTTTTGTAATGATGTGATACAGGATAACCTTGGTCTGTTTGAAAAGACAGCGCTTGACCCTGTTTCTGATCTGCAGCGCATTGATCTTTTTAAACAACTCATTGATTCATTTCCAAAAAATCATTTGCTAAAACGTTACCGTGGCGATGTGTATTATGAGATCAATAACCTTCAATCTTTATTCAGTACAATGAAGAGGGAAGGCTGGTCGCCGGAATTTATTAATGAACGGATTGATGCATACGTTTCGGGTTTGCGTGACCGTGAGGAATATATTGCCAAACGTGCCACAAAAGATTTTAAGAAAGGTGATGTACGCATTGATAAGATTGAAGAAGAAGTGGAACGCATGGAAAGGTTAAGGGCTGCTGTAAATGAGTTTGCTAATTTTCAGCAGCTCATGCGCAAAAATAATTTGTATGATTTTGACGACATGATCAACTGGGTAATAAAAGCATTTGAAGAAAACCCAAATTTATTGCTGCGTTACCAGGAACAGTTCTTATATATTTTAGTGGATGAATACCAGGATACCAGCGGAACACAAAACCGTTTGGTGGAGCTGCTTATCAATTACTGGGACAAACCTAATGTATTTGTTGTAGGTGATGATGACCAGAGCATTTACCGTTTCCAGGGAGCTAACGTGGAGAACATGCTCAGCTTTGCCAACAGTTATAAAAATGATCTGCTAACAGTTGTGCTTACCAACAATTACCGCTCTACGCAAGGTATTCTTGATGTTTCAAAAACTATCATTGATAAAAACAACGACCGCTTAATAAAGCAGATAGAAGGTTTAAGCAAAGAGCTTTTATCATCCAATATAAAGATCAGTCATCTTACCCATAAGCCTGTGATTTATAATTATGAAACACAACGGCAGGAGATGATCGGTATAACACAACAGGTTGAAAAAATTTTATCCGAAGGCATTGATCCAAAAAAGATCGGCATCATTTATAAAGAAAATAAATATGGTGAAGAACTGGCTCAATATTTCAAGCTAAAAAAAATTCCTTATTACAGCAAGCGAAGTTTGAATATTCTCAACATTCCCTTTGCAAAAAAGTTAATAAGCGTGTTGCGGTATTTATCATTTGAACATGACATTGCGTACAGTGGTGATGAATTATTGTTTGAGATTTTGCATTACGATTGGTTCAATATTCCGGCGATAGAAATTGCAAGGGTAAGTATTGAAGTTGCAGACAAACAATTCTCACAGGACAAAACTTCAATAAGAAAATTATTGTGTGAGAGAAGTAAACAACCCGTGAGGGATCTGTTTTCACAAACCATGAATGAAGGCCTGAAGAAAGCCAGTGAAGCAATAGAAAGCCTTATTTCAAAAGCGCCTAATCTTACATTACAAGGTTTGTTTGAATGTATTGTTCGTGAAGCCGGAGTATTAAGTTATATCATGAAAAGTGATGAAAAACTCTGGCTGCTGCAGGTGCTTACAGGCTTGTTTGATTTTATAAAAGAAGAAACGCATCGTAACCCAAATCTTGATCTAAAACAACTTATTAAGTTGTTTGACCTGATGCAAAGCGAAGGTTTATCGCTCCCGTTAATTGAAGTAAGCGGCAATGATAAAGGCATTAATCTTTTAACAGCACATGGCAGCAAAGGTTTGGAATTTGAATATGTTTTCTTTGCCGGTTGCAATGCAGGTTTTTGGGAAAAGAAACGCAAGCCTTCTGGCGGTTATAAATTTCCTGATAATATTTTTAACCTCACCCCGGCCCTCTCCAAAGTAGAGGGTGCTGGTTCTGAAGATGAAGAGCTGCGCCGTTTATTTTATGTAGCGCTGACAAGAGCAGAGCAAAATCTTTTTATCTCTTATTGTTGTTTTAAGAATGATGGAAAAGAATTAGAGCCCTCAATGTTTATTGCAGAAATATTAGATAATCATGAACTGCAGACAGAAAAAATTTTTATTGATCCTGTTGTTCAGGCTGAGTTCCAGGTTTTGCAATTAGAAAATGATGTAAAGCCTGAAATTGAAAAAATAGAAATGGAATACATCAATAGTTTGCTGGAAAGATTTGTGATGAATGTAACAGCGCTTAACAATTACCTGAAATGCCCGCTGGAGTTTTACTTTAAAAATCTTATACGGATTCCTTCGCCTAAAAATGAAGCAACGGAATTTGGTTCAGCCGTACATTATGCGCTGGAAGCGTTGTTCAGAAAAATGCAAAATGGCAATAACGTATTTCCGCCAAAAGAAGAATTTATAAAAGACTTCAACTGGTACATGCATCGCCACAGAGAAAGTTTTACTAAAGAACAGTTTGCAAGAAGATTGGAATATGGTGAAGACGTTCTTACCAATTATTATGAAAATTATATTTATAGCTTCAACAAAATTGTTGCGCTGGAAAGAAATATAAAAGGCGTTGTAGTGAATGGAGTACCGCTAAAAGGTAAACTTGACAAACTTGAATTCACCGGTAAAGAAGTGAACGTTGTTGACTATAAAACCGGCGATGTTGATAAAGCAAAAGACAAATTAAAACCGCCGCAGGATAAAATTCCCAATGGTGGCGATTATTGGCGGCAGGCTGTATTTTATAAAATATTGTTAGATCATCATAACAGGGATTGGGTTGCTGTGAGCAGTGAATTTGATTTTGTTGAACCTGATAAAAAGAAAAACTATCGCAAGGAAAAAATTTATATCAGCCCGGAAGATATTACAACAGTTAAGCAGCAAATAAAAACTGTGTGGGGTAAAGTACAGGCACACGATTTTTATACCGGTTGCGGTAAGTCTGATTGCCATTGGTGTGAGTTTGTAAAAACAAATAACATGGCCGTTGCTTTACATGAATTGCAGGAAGAGTCTTAACCGGGATGATTGAGATTTATGGGAACTTTGGGGAGCTATATCTGAACTGGGATGATTGAGATTTATGGGAACTTTGGGAATTTACATTCAATAAAGAATTTATGTTTGCACGAACTTAATCCCAAACATCTCACCAATCCCATAAATCACAGTTGAGACAATGAAGCGACTTTTATTTTTTTTCTTTTTAATCCTCTTAATCCCAAAAATCCTGGTTCTTACAACTGGTTGCGCCCAGATAATTTCTCCAACAGGCGGCAAAAGAGATTCTATTCCTCCTGTATTGATAGAGGCACGCCCTCAATTACGTGCTACCAACTTTACGGGCAATCGCATCACTTTAAATTTTGATGAATATATTTTGTTAGATCAGTTACGGGAGAATTTACTGGTTTCTCCAACGCCTAAGAATGATCCCTATGTTGACTTTAAATTAAAAACTGTAACCATTAAACTGCGTGACACCCTTGAGCCTAACACTACTTATACAATTAACCTTGGCAATGCTCTCCGGGATAATAATGAAAATAATATTTTAAGAAATTTTTCTTATGTTTTTTCCACAGGCCCAACTATCGATTCTCTTGAATTCTCGGGCAAGATCCAGCTGGCTGAAACGGGAAAATCTGACAGCACCCTCCAGGCATTTTTATATAAGAATCCAGGTGATTCCGCAGTTTATAAGCAAAAGCCAAGGTATATTGCAAAGCTTGACAGCGCAGGAAATTTCTTTTTTAAAAATCTTTCTCCCGGCACGTACCAGCTATATGCATTAAAAGACGGTGATGGCAGTAAAACATACAACAGTAAATTGGAGATGTTCGCATTTGCCGATAGCGCTGTTAATTTAAATGGTGTTGTTTCACCTGCTAATTTGTTTGCTT
>JBDSFG010000039.1:0-4370 GCA_039919615.1 Ginsengibacter sp.
TCTATTCAATACCGTATTTTTCTTGAGCCATATGAATCTGCAAATATTGATATGATTTTTGGCATAGCCGAAAGCAAGGATTTATGCAACAACCTTGTTGAAAAATACCAGGATAGAAATTTAACCAACCGCGGACTGGAGCTTGCATGGACACATAGCCAGGTAATATTAAGACAAATAAATGCCGTGGAAGCCGATGCACAATTATACAACAGGCTTGCAGGGTCTATTATTTATGCTAATGCCGCTTTTCGTACAGAACCTGCAACTATACTTAAAAATCAACTCAGGCAATCCGGCTTATGGAGTTATGGAATTTCCGGTGATCTCCCCATAATTCTTTTGCAGATAGAGGATATTGAAAATGTTGAGCTGGTAAGGCAGATGGTGCAGGCGCATGCCTATTGGCACCTGAAGGGATTGATTACAGATCTGGTGATATGGAATGATGATCATGGTGGTTACAGGCAGGTATTGCACGACAGGATTCATGGCCTGGTAGCCCCCGGAGTATCAGGGAATGTAAAAGATCAGCCGGGCGGAATTTTTATACGGTCTGCTGACCAGATATCAAATGAAGACAGGATATTATTTCACTCGGCAGCACACCTGGTTATTTCAGATTCTCTCGGCTCATTAGAAGAACAGATTAACAGGATAAATAAAATAAAATCCGCAATACCATTATTTACCCCAACCAGATTTTATCCTTCTTTAGATACTTCTATACCAGTTACTTCATTGCCAAATGAATTACAGTTTTTTAATGGCCTGGGAGGCTTCTCCAAAGATGGAAAAGAATACGTTATTATTACCACCCCCCGTCAGCAAACACCGGCACCATGGATTAATGTTTTGGGTAATCCTCAGTTTGGAACAGTTGTTAGCGAAAGCGGCCAATCTTACACATGGGCTGAAAATGCACATGAGATCAGGCTTACACCATGGAACAATGATCCCATAACAGATTTAAAAGGAGAGGCTTTTTATTTGAGAGATGAAGAGAGCGGCAAATTCTGGTCGCCTGCTCCCCTGCCCTGCAGAGGCAATACTGCATACATTACAAAACATGGTTTTGGATACAGTATTTTTGAACACATTGAAGATGGAATTACTTCAACGATGACAGTGTTCGTTGATATTGCAGAGCCTGTTAAATTCATCACTCTAAACATAAAAAATAATTCAGGCAGATCACGGCGCATTTCTGCAACAGGCTATGTGGAATGGGTGCTTGGCGATATTCGTTCAAAATCGGTGATGCACACAATAACAGAAATGGACAGGCGCAGCGGAGCCGTTCTCGCCAGAAACGCTTACAGTTTAGAATTTGAAAACAGGGTAGCTTTTTTTGATACAGATGATACAGTAAGAACTTTTACCACAGACCGTGCAGAGTTTATTGGCCGCAATGGCACACTAAATAATCCAGATGCAATGAACCGGGTAAGGCTTTCAGGAAAAAGAGGTGCAGCTTTAGATCCCTGTGCTGCCATACAGGTTGCATTTGAACTTATTGAAGGAGAAGAAAAGGAGATCATATTTCGCCTCGGTGCAGGCAAAAATATGGAAGAAGCGCTTGCCCTCATAGAACGGCTTGAAGGAAGTGCAGTTGCTCACAATGCCCTGGAAAAAGTAAAAAATTTCTGGCAGTACACTTTAGGAACGCTGCAGATTGAAACGCCTGATGCTGCCACCAACATATTGGCAAATGGCTGGCTCAATTATCAAACATTAAGCTGTCGCATTTGGGCAAGAACCGGGTTTTATCAATCCGGCGGCGCATTTGGTTTCAGAGACCAGTTACAGGATGTATTGTCATTAGTTCATTCCAAACCTGCGCTGGTAAAAGAACAGATTTTGCTAAGCGCCTCCAGGCAGTTTATCGAAGGAGATGTTCAGCACTGGTGGCATCCGCCTAAAGGCCGCGGCGTGCGCACAACATGTTCTGATGATTACCTCTGGCTCCCGTTTGTAACATCAAAATATATAACTGCCACCGGCGATAAAAGTATATTGGATGAGTCTATTTATTTTCTTGAAGGCCGTTTATTAAATGCGGGTGAAGAATCTTATTACGATCTTCCTATCAGGTCTGATAAAATGGCTACACTGTATGAGCATTGTGTAAAATCAATTGAACATGGGCTCCGGTTCGGTGAGCATGGTTTGCCTCTTATGGGCTCCGGAGATTGGAACGATGGCATGGACAAAGTTGGCAATCATGGAAAGGGTGAAAGCGTGTGGCTGGCATTTTTTCTTTATGATATCCTGATAAATTTTACAGAAACAGCAAGCGATAAAAATGATAAAGCATTTGAAGAAAAATGCAGAAAGTCAGCAGCAGAGCTAAAAGAAAACATTAACAAAAATGCATGGGATGGCGAATGGTTTCGCAGAGCTTACTTTGATGATGGAACGCCCCTGGGCTCCAAAGAAAATGAAGAATGTAAAATTGATTCAATAGCACAGAGCTGGTCTGTATTATCGAAAGGAGGAGATAAAGAAAGGGCACTTGAAGCTATGCAATCCGCTGGCAAATATCTTGTTCGTAAAGAAGATGGTATGATACAATTGTTTGATCCACCTTTTGATAAATCTACTATGAACCCCGGCTACATCAAAGGCTATGTACCAGGAGTAAGAGAAAATGGCGGTCAATATACTCATGCAGCTATATGGCTTGTAATGGCCTTTGCTGCTTTGGGCGACAGGGAACGAACATGGGAATTATTAAAGATGATAAATCCTGTAAACCGCGGCAGCGATGCAACAAAAATCGGGATTTATAAAGTAGAGCCCTATGTAATTGCGGCTGATGTATATGCCGAGCCTAATAATAAAGGCCGCGGCGGTTGGACGTGGTACACAGGCTCTGCCGGATGGATGTACCAGTTAATCATCAGCTCATTTGCCGGGTTTAAACGAAAGGGAAATATCTTATATTTTGAGCCATGTATCCCTGCAGAATGGAACTCATTAAAAATAAATTACCGCTACATGGATACTATGTATGAAATAGAATTGAAAAAGGTACATGGCAATGAACGCCCTAAGTTAATAATTGATAGCAAAGAAGAAAGCAATACGTTCGTTACTTTGCTGAACGATGCGGCAACACATAAGGTAGAAGTTTTTGTCTGAACGGGGATTTATGGGATTTATAGGAAAAATTCTCTTAAAAGCAAATCATATTTTTTTACGTAAGCATTCTACTTTAGTTATTTTAACTTCCCTTCTCTGTTTTTACACGCCTCAATAATTTCGGGGAATAAAACCTCACAGGCTTTAAAAACCGGTGAGGTTTTTATTTTCATTTAGCAAACTTAGCAATCAGAAAACTTTTATTAATGGGACCATTATTATAAGATTGCTTCGTCGGTAGAATGACCGTAAATTTTATAGGTATTTATTGCCTCCCTGCAATAACGAGTGATTGCTTATTTTTTATAGCTCTCAATAAATTCATGAATTAATTTCGAAAATTTTTCTTCTTCCCCAAACATTATTTTATGCTTTATTGGAAACGCAAATACACGAAGATCTTTTAATTCATTTTCAAACTTAGCCAGCCGCACTCCGTCTTTTTCTGTAGTAAGAATTAATTTATTTTCTGATTCAATTTCTTCAAACTGGCTTTTTATATCTTTCAGATCATCAATATTAAATATGTGATGATCATTGAAAACCATCATGTCGTAGGTTGTTGAATAAGTGTTCAATACTTCTTTAAGCGGTTTTGGATTGGCTATGCCGCAAATAAGTAAAATATGTGTGTCGGGATTCAAAAATTTTTGTTGATTGGTAAAGAGATGATAAGGGCTACCATATTCTATCTTGGTAAAAAAGATTACCTGTTTTGCCGATGGAACTATCTCTTCTATTATTTTATTTTTTTCATCAATACTCAAATGCGATTTGCATTTTGTAACCATAATTATATTTGCCCTTTCGCTGCTGCTTCTTACGTCTCTCAGGTCTCCCGCCGGTAAAATAAAATCCCTTGTGTATAAATTTTTAAACTCCGTCAATAAAATATTAAGCCCTGCCCTTACCTGCCTGTGTTGCATTGCATCATCTAAAATAATTACCTGAGTAGCAGGTCTTGCATGCAATAATTGCGGTATCGCAACTAATCTCTCTTCAGCTACAGATACTGTAACCGAAGAAAATTTTTTGTGGAATTGCATAGGCTCGTCACCTATGTCCAGTGCAGTAGTGTTTTCACCGGCTATGGCAAAACCGGTAGTTTTTCTTTTATAACCCCGGCTTAAGGTTGCCACATTATATTCATCTTGCAGCATTCTTACCAGATACTCAACCATTGGTGTTTTACCTGTGCCGCCCACAGCAAGGTTGCCAACACAAAT
>JBDSFG010000054.1:0-12020 GCA_039919615.1 Ginsengibacter sp.
AAGCAAAACCAAATGTTATACGGCTATTACCCTCGCTTACCATCAGTAAAAGAGAAATTGATAAATTTTTAAAAGCTTTAAAGAAAGAAATAAAAATATTGAGCAACGGCCAATCAAAAATGGTTAATAGAGTTGCATTAGCTGTTTAGCGCAAAATTGTGATTAAAAATCATACGCCTGTTTAGCTCTTAGATTTGTAAGTAAATTGATTTTTGATTGAACGTTCTTTAAAAATGAAAAAATTTATTTCTGTTAATGATGTTGAAAATATTGATGCCCTTGTGCAAAAAGCGCTTGCGTGTAAAGCTGATCCATTTAAAAGTAAACAGCTCGGCACAAATAAACGCATTGGCTGCCTGTTCTTAAATCCAAGCATGCGTACACGCCTGAGCACACAAATAGCCACTCAAAATTTAGGAATGGAAGCCGTTATTTTTAATGTCGGCCAGGAAGGATGGACGATGGAATTTGAAGAAGGTGTAGTGATGAACGGCACCTCCGTTGAACACGTAAAAGATGCCGCTCCCATTTTAGGTAAGTATTTTGATATTCTTGCCGTAAGAACATTTCCTTCTTTACAAAACCGTGATAACGATTACAGGGAATTGTTTATGGAGCAATTTATTAGGTATACGGGGATACCTGTAATTAGCCTGGAAAGCGCAACGTTACATCCACTTCAAAGTTTAGCTGATCTGATTACCATAGAAGAAGAAAAGGCCAAAAGTAAAAAGTCAGAAGTCAAAATTGTCTTGTCATGGGCGCCTCATGTAAAGCCGCTGCCTCAGTGTGTTGCAAACAGTTTTTCGCAATGGATAAACGCATGGGGGAAAGCAGATTTTATAATTACTCATCCTGCGGGTTATGAGCTTGATGCACAATTTACAAAGGGAGCAACTGTAACCACTAACCAGGACGAAGCATTACAACAAGCAGATTTTATTTATGTAAAAAACTGGAGTTCTTATAATGATTACGGAAATATTTTGTCTAATGATGAAAGCTGGATGCTCAATAATAATAAGCTAACAATAACTAATAATGCAAAAGTTATGCATTGTCTTCCCGTAAGAAGAAATGTTGAATTAAGTGATGAAGTTTTGGATGGACCACATAGTATTGTTACACAACAGGCAGGTAACAGGGTTTGGGCAGCTCAGGCCGTGCTATCTGAAATTCTTGAAGGTATAAGCGATAAGTTATAAGCTGCAGCTATGGAGAAACTAATTGTTATAAAAATCGGTGGAAATATTATTGATGATGAAAAAAAGCTTTTTGATTTCTTAAAAGATTTTGCCGCTATCGAAGGGAAAAAAATATTAGTTCATGGCGGAGGTAAGCTGGCTACTAAAATGGCCGCACAGTTAGCTATCCCTCAGCAATTGGTTGAAGGAAGAAGAATAACAGATGCAGAAACATTAAAGGTTGTAACAATGGTTTACGCCGGTTACATCAATAAAAATATTGTGGCTCAATTGCAGTTACATAATTGCAATGCAATTGGGTTAACAGGTGCTGATGGTAATAGTATACAGGCTCATAAAAGAATTCATGCGCAAATTGACTATGGCTTTGTTGGTGATGTAGACAATGTTAATGTAAGATTATTGCAATCATTTCTCGATTTGGATATAACAATGATTTTTGCTGCGATTACGCATGATAGTAAAGGTCAACTATTAAATACAAACGCCGATACTATAGCACAGGAAATCGCAAAAGCATTATGCAAAAATTATGATGTTAATCTTATCTACTCATTTGAAAAAAACGGTGTGCTCGAAAATTCAGAAGATGATAATTCCGTGATAAACCAAATTGACCAGGAGAGTTATAAAGACCTGAAACAAAGAGCTATAATTTTTGCAGGAATGATACCAAAACTTGACAATGCCTTTACCGCATTAAACCGTGGCGTAAAAAAAGTTATTGTAGGCAAAGCAGAACACATCCATCAACTAATAAAAGGTGAAGCAGGAACAACCATTATCAACAAACAATAGTGATCTTTTAATTCTTCAACAGGATGCAATAGAGTTGTTGAAAAAATTGATAGCCGCCCCTTCGTTCAGCAAAGAAGAAAATATTACTGCAGATATTATTGAAGATTTTTTGGAATCTGAAAAAGTAAAAACACACAGGCATTTGAATAATGTTTGGGCGACGAATAAATTTTTTGATGAGAATAAACCCAATATCCTGCTGAACTCTCATCATGATACGGTAAAGCCAAATTCAGGTTATACACTTGATCCTTTTGATCCCGGGGAAAGAGACGGAAAATTATTTGGCCTTGGGAGTAATGATGCCGGCGGATGTTTGGTTTCACTAATTGCTACATTTTTGAACTTCTATAATAAAGAGAATTTACAATACAATATTATTTTGACGGCAACTGCAGAAGAAGAAATTTCCGGGCATAACGGCATTGAAATTTTATTCCCCCGTTTACCAAAAATTGATTTTGCAATTGTTGGTGAGCCAACACAAATGCGCATGGCTGTAGCTGAAAAAGGATTGCTGGTACTGGATTGCAAAGCCTTCGGCAAAGCAGGTCATGCAGCAAGAGAAGAAGGAGAAAATGCAATTTATAAGGCAATAAAAGATATTGAATGGATGAGCTCTTATAAATTTGAAAAAATTTCTGATTTATTAGGTCCTGTAAAAATGAGTATAACAAGCATTGAAACAGAGAATAAGGCACATAACGTGATACCTGCTGTATGCAGCTTTGTTGCTGACGTAAGGGTAAATGAATTGTACACATTTGAAGAGATAATAGAAACGATAAGATCAAATATTAAAAGTGAGATAATGCCAAGAAGTATCCGGCTCCGTTCCTCCTCAATTGCCATAGATCATCAATTGGTTAGGGCCGGGCTTAAATTAGGAAGAACTTATTATGGTTCTCCAACTACATCAGACAAGGCTTTAATGAATTTTCCGGGACTGAAAATCGGCCCTGGTTTTTCGGGAAGAAGCCATAGTGCAGATGAGTTTATTTTTGTTGATGAGATTAAAGAAGGAATAGAATTGTACATTCAATTATTAAATCAACTGTTATGAAGTTGTGGCAAAAAGAAAATACGTCTGTTTCTGCATTGATAGAAAAATTTACAGTTGGAAGAGATAAAGAATTTGATTTAATGCTTGCCGAATATGATGTTCTGGGTTCTATCGCTCATGTAAAGATGTTGGCTGAAGTTGGTTTAATGACAAAAGAAGAGTCAGGCCTTGCGGTAGAGGCTTTAGAAAAAATATTAAGAGAGATTAACAATTCTCAATTTAACATCCAAAATAACGTAGAAGATGTTCATTCACAAATCGAGCTTTTACTAACTGAACGGATTGGAGAGATTGGGAAAAAAATACACAGTGGCAGAAGCCGTAACGACCAGGTAGCTGTTGATATAAAATTGTTTTTAAGGGCAGAAATATTAAAAATAAAAGATGAAGTAAAAATATTGTTTGATCTGCTTATTGCGCAAAGTGAAAAATATAAAGACAGGCTTTTACCCGGTTATACTCATTTGCAAATTGCGATGCCATCTTCATTTGGTTTATGGTTCGGTGCCTATGCAGAAAGCTTAATTGATGATCTTGAAATATTATTTGCTTCGTATACAGTCACAAATAAAAACCCACTTGGAAGCGGCGCCGGATATGGTTCTTCGTTTCCCTTAAATCGTAATACAACCACCCAACTACTTAATTTCTCAACCCTTAATTACAATTCTGTATATGCACAAATGACCCGGGGCAAAACGGAAAAAATTGTTTCGTTCGGCTTGAGCAGTATTGCGGCAACGCTCAGCAAACTTGCAATGGATTGCTGTTTATATCTTAACCAGAATTTTAACTTTATTTCATTTCCATCAGAACTTACAACAGGCAGCAGCATTATGCCGCATAAAAAAAACCCTGATGTTTTTGAATTAATAAGAGCCAAATGCAATCGCATTCAATCAATACCAAATGAGCTAACATTATTGATCAATAATCTGCCATCCGGGTATCACCGTGATCTTCAACTAACAAAAGAAATTTTATTCCCGGCAATTGAAGAATTAAAAGCCTGCCTGCAATTGGCCGTACTCATGCTAGCTAACATAGAGATAAAAGATGATATTCTTCAGGATGAAAAATATAAATATCTTTTTAGTGTTGAAGCAGTAAACGAATTAGTAAATAAAGGAATTTCTTTCAGAGAAGCTTATCAACAAATAGGCAATCAAATTGAGAAAGGCGAATTTAAATTTGATCTTACCAAGGGTTTACATCATACACATGAAGGCAGTATCGGAAACCTGATGAATGATAAAATTGTTGAAATGATGAATGTGGTAATGACAAAATTTTACTGAATTGAATCAGGACAAGTCTGGCGTTCACGGGAAGTCCAATTTTACTAACCAACAATAAACCGGAAAAAAAAACAACAATCAAAGCTAAGTAAGCCAGCGTTTAATCCTTCGTTAGTCTTAATACCAATACATCATGTGCAGGTACTATTGCCTTTAAAGGCTTATCGGTTGTGCCGGCAACTTTCTTAGTCCAGAGGTTATAAATTTTATATTTTGTTTTAGTGGCATCAAGCTGAGCTTTAGAGAGTGTATCGTTAACAATTTCCTTCTTCCAGTTAAAATCAATCTGCGCTGGTACAGGCCTGCGGTTTAAAAAGCATACTGCCCAATTACCGTCTTTCAATGGCTTAAGCCATGTTTCCAGGGTATCTGCAGAGGCATATTTAAATCCTTCAATACCTAATGGGTCCTGGTCAATACTTATCACATCTTTGTTATTTAGAATTTCATTAGTTTCCTTCGACATTTTACTGATATCATTGCCGGCAATCAACGGCGCAGCTAACATGCACCACATAGAGAAATGAGCTCTGTTTTCGCTTTCACTTAAGCCATTGCCTACTTCAAGCATATCGGGGTCGTTCCAATGACCGGGGCCTGCATATTTTCTTAAGCCGTTTTGAAGATCAATTATCTTAGTCACGCTTAACGCCGACCACGTTCCATGACTTTTAATGCCTTCAAAAATATTAGCAATATCACCCGTGGTGCGCCATAAGTGCCCAACATTTTCAGCCCATTCCCATGGCTTATTCTGGCCCCACTCACACATGCTGAATACAATAGGACGACCCGTTTTAGCAAGCGCTATGCTCATTGTTTTATAGGCTTCTTTGGCATTGATGCCATCTGCATAGCACCAATCAAATTTTAAATAGTCAACACCATGAGAGGCATAGTAACGGGCATCCTGGTATTCATACCCTCGTGTTCCCGGATAGCCGGCGCATGTCTTTGTTCCTGCACAATTGTATAACCCGAATTTCAATCCTTTTGAATGTACATAATCTGCAACTGCATTAATTCCATTCGGGAATTTTACCGGATCAGCTACAAGATTTCCCGTACTGTCTCTCTCCATGGTCATCCATCCGTCATCTAAAACAAGATACAGGTAGCCTGCATCTTTCATTCCTGACGAAACCAGGGCATCAGCAGTTGCCATGACCAGCTTATCGCTTATTTTGGTTTGAAAAGTGTTCCAGCTATTCCAGCCCATAGGCGGGGTTAATGCAAGACCCTGGATTTTTTGAGCACTCATTTTTAGGCTGCAAAAAAACAATAATACAAGCCCGAGTTTACTTTTCATACAAAGATTTTATTAGCTATTAAGTTTTTATTTATCTACCACCATATATACAACAGACCTTGAAGGCAATTCTATTTTTATATTGTTAGTTACGGACGCTGAATATGCTTTTAAACCTGCGTAACCTGCCGGCCCACCAGTAGCCTCAGAAGGTGCGTTACCATTTACATAAACTTTCCCTGAAAACTCACCATTATCTGTACCCCCGGTTAGCGTGTACCAATAAACTCTTTTGCCTGCAGCAGCGTTCTTAAAAATTACCTGCGCAATTGTTGAAGATGTTCCTTTGTTTACCAGTATTACACCATTTTCGCCCGAGGTAAATGAAGAGCCATAGGCAAGAATATCAGTGCTGCCGGAGATAGCAGTGTTGAGCAGTTTGTCACCAATTGTTTTCTGAAAATAATACATATAATAAAAAGCCGGACGGGGATTCCATTTACTTACTCCCGGCTCGTCACCAATATTAAACAGACCGTGATCGTCGCCGTCACTCCAGCCATTTGCAAAATCCCAGCGGCTTGTTTCACCATATTTATTTTTCAATGTTTCCCCAAGAAGTATCGCAGCATGCATTCCATTAATGAATGATACCTGTTGCTTTGATCCCTTTGAAGTAATATTCCATTCAGTAAGAGCAATTGGTTTTAGTGTGGCACCTGCACTGTTGAAACTGTTTTTTAAATAACTCATCATATTAGCAGGGTTGTTAATTGCCGTATTTAATATTATATCTGCTGAAGAATTTTGCTGGTAAGGTGTAAAGTAGCTATGAATAATATAGAAATCGGCAGCATCCCCAACCTGGCTTAATACGCCGGAATTCCATGTTTGATCTGTGGGCGTCTGCCACGATTGTGGTTGTGCTTCCAAAAGCTGGGCGCCAATATAAATAGTTTTACCAATCTGCTGTGCCGCTTTTTTCATGGAGTCTGCAAAAACTTTTACATGTGGTCCATATAAATTACCCGTGATAATCTGGGGCTGGGCATCATGATTATTAGCAGTATTAATGCGATAGCCTGCTTCCCACGTTCCATTATCTTCATTCCCTATTTCCCAGTACTTAGTGCGCCCGTTATCATACCTTACCCAGTCAGCAGCAAGGTGTGCTGCACTGGCCACAGGATTTGCAGCAGTACTATAACGGGCATAACCATAATTAACCGTAATCATTCCCTGGTTGCCGGTTTGTTGCAGCATATTGTAATAATTATCTACTGACATGGTCCAGCTTTGTGAATTTTTGCCATACCAGTAACCAGCAGGTGATTCTGTTCCATTAGCATCGGGCAAAGTAGCTGGAGCATCTGAAGGTGGAGAGCCGGGATTTGCGTTCCAGAAAAAAACATCACTCAAGCTGCCGCCAGGGAAACGGATAACGCCAGGGTGAAGATTGGTTATATTATTAATCAATGAAGATTCTGTCACAATTTGCGTCATCCATACATTGGCATTTTGACCAAAGATGGAATTTGGAACCTTGGCAATAATATCAGCATGGTCTATTGTAACGGTAACCGCTGCAGCGGAGGACGACAAAACTCCATCAATATAAGACGGGGCCGTAAATGTTTTGGGCGTCCAGTCGTTTAAAAAAAACCCAACAGTGTTGGCAAGCGGTTGTTCAACAGGAGGGACGATTACAACAGGTACAGAATCTACAACAGGTATAGTACCTGTGCCAGGGGCATTATCAACTGTTTTGCTTTTTTTGCAACAGGCGAGAAGTATAATTGCAGCAAGTAGAATTTTTATAGTTATGATTGTTTTCATTTTTTAGCTTAGCATATTCATAACAAATTTACCAATTTAAAACATCTTTTATGTAACAGATAATTCTACTGCTATTGGCTGATGTTGTGCCAAATCAGGATGCCCGTCGGAACCGTTATGCTATTGTTTTAAAAAAATTATTTCATAGCTTTTTTAACGTCATAATTATTTACAGCATTTACAACTATATCCTCTAAAGTGAGAGGGATAAAACATCTTTCGTCACAAGCCCGTTATAATATCTATCCCACAAAGCATTTAAAAAACTATCGTCTTATTTACTTTAAAGGTTGCAGTTAAGTTATTCACTGCTACTTTAAAATCGCCTTCCTCCAGTTGCTTTTTATTATTAAGATTTACAAAGGCAAGTTGCTTTAGGGGCACTTTAAATTCAACTGTTTTCGATTCACCTGGCTTTAAATTTATTTTTTCAAAGCCTCTTAATCTTTTTACATCAGCAGCGAGAGATGCATATAAATCACTAACGAATAATTGTGCCACTTCCATCCCCTCTTTGGCGCCTGTATTTTTTACAGTAACCTTCACAGTAAGGGTTTCATCAGCAGAAAAATTCTGTTTATTGGTGGTAAGATTACTATACTCAAAAGTGGTATAAGATAACCCAAAACCAAACTGGAATTGCGGCGTAAATTCGCCACCTTGCGGATTACCATCCCCTTCAGACAACTTATGGATATATCCTGTTAGTGCATTTATATATCTTGGATAAGTAATGGGCAACTTACCACTTGGATTTATATCCCCTGTGAGTATGTCCGCAAGTGCATCTCCACCATAATTGCCGGGGAGATAAGTATCTAAAATTGCTGCAACACCCGGTTCTATCCTGTTAATGATTCTCGGTCTTCCTTCGTTTAAAATTAATATAACCGGCTTACCCGTTTTTATCAATGCATTGGCTAAAGCTAACTGGTTATCTGACAGGGTGAGGTCAGTTAAATTACCCGGAGTTTCCGTATAACTGTTCTCACCAATACATAATAAAATATAATCAACATTGGCTGCCGCCTGTATAGCAGCATCTATATCAACAACGGAATCTTCAAAGTATTGCCCTTTCATTTTATAGGCGGCGCCTTGCTCAAATGTTACGTTGGCTTTACCAAGTTTATTAACTAATGCTTCCAAGATAGTGTTGTATTTTTCGGCATATTCATCAGTTCTATTTCCCTGCCATGTGTAAGTCCAGCCACCATTCAGCGTCCTCATCGTATTTGCATTAGGGCCTGTAACCAGCACTTTTGAATTTGGCTTTAATGGTAATATGTTACCTGCATTTTTTAAGAGGGTTATTGATTCTGCCGCAGCATTATAAGAAGCTTTTCCGAATTCAGCGCTTCCAAATTTTGGATAGTCACTAATATTTGTAACAGGCGTATTAAACAGGTCTAATTCATATTTAACCCGTAATATCCTTTTTACTGCATCATTAATTCTTTCTATAGACACTTTACCTTCTTTTACCAGTTCAACCAGGTCAGTACAAAAACCTTTATAATCAAAAGGTATCATGGCCATATCAATACCGGCATTTATTGAAAGCATAACAGCTTCCTTATAAGTACGGGCAATTTTATCCCGCCTGTATACATTTTCTATATCCTGCCAGTCAGTAACTATAAAGCCGGTAAAACCCAATTCCTTTTTTAAAATATCAGTTAACAGATGTTTATTAATATGTGCCGGCACACCATTTATTAAGGCAGAATTAACCATCACAGTTCGTGCACCTGCTTTAACTGTTGCAGCGTACGGTGGCAAATGATATTCTCTCAAATAATGTTCAGGTATCCATGCATCAGTACGGTCGTGGCCCGATTTAGGATCAGAATAAGCCATGTAATGTTTTAGCGATACGGCTATTTTTTCTTTACTTCCAAGTGGATCCTGAATTCCTTTTACTGCCTGTATGCCTAATTCTGCTGATAGGTATGGGTCCTCACCAAAATTTTCCCAAATGCGTGACCACAGCGGGTTTGAACCCAAATCTAATGTAGGAGAAAATGTCCATGGAATGCTTGCTGCCCTTGATTCATAGGCAGTAATTACTCCTGCATCAAAAATTAATTGCCTGTTCCAGGTAGCCGCCTGCCCTATAGGCTGGGGAAATAATGTTCCACCTCCTATATAGCTTACACCATGTATATGATCGAGTCCATAAATCACCGGAATCTTTAACCTGGTTTTTTGTGCGGCATTATTGATACCGCTAATTACCTGGTTCCAGTCAGTTGGAAAGAGAAGAGCGCCAGGCGTATTTAAAATAGAACCAGCTTTATAATTAATGATAACATCTTCTAATTTGTTTTGATCTAATGTATAGGTGCCCTGGGCATAATTAGTTTTACCAATAACATCAATTGCAACCTGTGCCATCTGTCCAACTTTTTCTTCCAAAGTCATTTGCTTTAACAGCGCATTTATTTTTGTTTCATTATTCTTTACCTGTGCCACAATTGATGAAGTAGTGATAATTATTGAGAGACATATGCAGGCAATTGATTTGCTTTTTGGCAATAAACTTTTTATGCGGAAATTTCTAGCAATCATTTTTAAATTTTGTAAGGGTGAAGATTAATTAATGTACCAGGCAAATTCATTTATAGCAGCTAACAACTGCTTGCAATTACCCGGTTAGAAATCTGAGTATTCAGTAGAATGCATTAATATGCTGTCAATGTGAGAAACGGAAACTTTATTTTCATTCCCGGGCTGTGTAGATATATCTTTCCATTGAGGATCGTTGCCAAAAACTTTCCATTGTTCATTTCTTTTTTCCACACTTTCAAAAATAGGCATGTACATAAAATTAGGCATGTGACTGCCAGATAAAACACGTGCATAGAACACAGGGTTAAAACCAAGGCGATTAAAAATCGGTACCTCTCCACCCGTATTAAACATAGCCATCTTTTTGTTATAAAGATGCTCAGTAGGGCTTTCATAGCTTCTTAATTCAAACACTCTTTCAGAACTTTTTGATGGAGGCACTACCAAATGTGGCTGGCCAGGAAAAGCTTCAAGCAAAATTGATTCTATCCTTTCGTACGGCGCATTTGTTGAAACTGCCTCAATAAAATTTTTAGCTGATGATTTATAAACATCATCTTTATCCAATGTTTTATTGATGTTAGCCCAGGCCTTAACAGAATTAAAAGGAATAAGTAAATAAATAAATTTTGCAACTGAAGTGTCATTTGCTATGGGTTTAAAAACCCCGATCTTTTTTAAGCCGGCCCTGTGTAACGCAGGCAGGTAGGCATTTTTCAGATACTGATCAATCATTTGTACCTGTTCATTACTTTTTAAATGATATACATTTACCTGGTAAAAATCCGGGGCATCTTTTGCACAATAAGCTACCTGTGAGAGTAATAACGCTGAAATAAAAAACGTGAATGCTGTTCTGTAAAATATTTTGTTTGACATTGAAACTTTTGAAGGTTATTATTATGAAAGTTGATTTTTATTTTAATATTTCTTCTATCTGGTCAAGTTCATCCCGGGTGAATTTATAATTAGTTATACATTCTATAGAATCAGTTACCTGGGCAGGTTTGCTTACCCCAATTAAAACAGAAGTAACCCGGGGGTCTTTTAATACCCATGAAAGTGACATCTGAGCTAATGTTTGTCCACGTTGTTTTGCCAACTCATTCAGTTTTTTCACCTTCTCAATATTCCCATCAGTTATAGCATCTTCTTCAATCGCACCATTACCCCTGTGAGAAGCTGCTCTTGAATCTTTTGGAATGCCACCCAAATATTTATCTGTTAAAAGCCCCTGCGCAAGCGGCGAGAAAGGAATGCAGCCGACGCTTTCTTTTCCAAGAACATCAAGCAAGCTCAGCCCGTTTGGCTGATTTTTATCTTCAACCCATCTTACAAACATCGAGTACTTGGGCTGATGAATTAAGCATGGTGTACCAAGTTGTTTTAAAATATCAATTGCTTTAGCCGCTTCTACACTTTGATAACTTGAAATGCCAACATACAACGCTTTGCCTTGCCTTACTATAAGATCAAGGGCAGTCATGGTTTCTTCCAGCGGAGTTTCAGGGTCAGGGCGATGATGATAAAAAATGTCAACATAATCAAGGCCCATTCGCTTTAAGCTTTGATCAAGACTGGCAATTAAATATTTTTTTGATCCCCAGTCGCCATAAGGGCCGGGCCACATCCCCCACCCGGCTTTTGATGAAATAATTAACTCATCACGATAAGATTTAAAATCTTCTTTAAATATCTTCCCAAAATTTTCTTCGGCAGAACCGGGAGGAGGGCCATAGTTATTCGCCAGGTCAAAATGCGTTATGCCATTATTAAAGGCTACCTGAAGAATGTTTCTGCAATTCTCAAAATTATCTATATGGCCGAAGTTGTGCCATAAGCCAAGCGATACTGCAGGTAGTTTAAGACCACTGTTACCGCAGCGCCGGTATTCCATTTTTTCATATCGCCGGGGGTTTGCTTTGTACTCCATTATATTAAGGCTTAATTTAAAATTTATTACTGCAAAGCTTATCCTTGTTATTTAGCGATGATATTAT
>JBDSFG010000154.1:0-2730 GCA_039919615.1 Ginsengibacter sp.
AGAGAAGTTAATATCGTAGTTGATAATTTCTTTTGAAAGAGAAAGATTTAAAAGTATTTTAAACCTTTCCCCTTCTCAAGATTTTTTTTGCCATTTCAAATTTAATATTTTTTTAAAAATCAACATACTTCAGCATCCATTGAGTAGTCAGTTATTTTTTGCTTAGCGCCAACTAATTGGAGGTGGCAAAAATCTGCTACAGTTCTTCTTTTGTTTTTTGTTGAGTTTTTACGCTTAGCCTTGAAGTTTCGGGGGTGGCGTAAATGCAGGCGGCTACAGTCTTGGCGAAGAAAATATTTCGCTTGTTTGATTATTTTTAACGATAACAACTTTTGTTTAGTAGTCATGCCTGCGGGCTTATTTTTTAAGTATGTCTTTGGTTTATAATATTGTTAGTGTTTTAAATACAGCCTGCTGCAGTCTTGCCGTGGTATCTGTTTAATACATGCAATGTTTAGCAGTCAGGCTGTATAATTATTTTACTATTCCATATTCGTATGCGGTTTGATTGATCAATACAAAACGTATTCTGTTTAATAGTTTTCTTGCAACTTTGATGATCACTGTTTTAGGATCTTTTCTTTTTATTTGTTCCTGAAAATAAAGCGCCATTGCAGGGTCGGTGCGTCTTGCTGTCCAGGCGCTTTCTACAAGATCGCTTCTTAGCTGGCGGTGCTTTCTTACCGTAAGGCTTAACTTGTTTTCTGTTTGGCCGCTGCTATGCTCCATAGGCAGGAGGCCTGCAAAACTATTGAGGTGATAAAATGTTTCAAATCTTTGCACATCGCCTATTTCTACCAATAAGCTCGCTGCTGTTAGCGGCGCTATACCAGGAATACTTCTCAGCAAATAATAGTTTGTTTTATCTCGTTGCTCTCTCATCATCTTACGTATAGCATTGCTGATGCTCAGGAGTTCTTTTCTCAGGAACTCCATTTGCGCTATCATATAATCAAGGGCTCTTCTGCGGCTTTGTTGTTTGCAATCTATCGCCTTCAGCCAGTTGATAAAGTTGTGGCTCCAGCTGGCATTATCATGTTGCTCAGGTATATCTATTCCGCTGAATGCAAGCATACCTTTAATGCGGTTTTTGCAACGGGTGAGATCTTTCCATATTCTTTTGCGATGACGAAAGAATACACGGTCTGCTTCCTGCTGTTCATCGGGTATATGTATGCCCCTAAGCACGCCTGATTGCAGGCGCATACCAAGGTTGCGGGCATCACGGGGATCTGTTTTTTGCAGCGTATCTTTTTGTGACTTTGGAATGTCGGCAGGGTTTACTACCAGGCACTCTATACCCAAAGCTGTTAGTTGCCGTTGTATCCAAAAACCAAATTTGCCGGCTTCATACACGGCCTTGTAATGTGCGCCGGGATAATGTTGTTTCAAATAGCTGGCCATGATGTGAGGGTTGGGTTTCTGATGTACATTTTTTAAAAACATGTCGTTTAAATGTATGCCAAGGTTCCAGCTTACTTTATGGATATCCATGCCTACATTAATAGTTTGTCCTGCGAAATTTGAATTAGTTTTATTCATAGCTGTTGAGGTTTTTATAATGAAATTAAAAGTTACTGTAGCGGTTTTATATTGTCTACTTTTTTTAACTGCCTCAACAGTTTTTAGGTTACATGGAGACTTGGCAAAAGCGGGGCGGGACATTGGAGCAATCGGCTGCAACTTTCGGTACTTCAGTTCGGGGACGAATAAAGACCAGCTTTGGTACTTACTATTTACCTTTATCAAAAAGCCAGGCAGCTGTTCCGGGCGGACGGAATGCTATTTCCACACCTGCACAAAGCCCTGCCCGTTAGCTGCGAGTGCAAAAAAACTTTCTGACTTCTAAGATTAATACGTATATTTGAGCTGTAAAATGCACGTGTTATGACAACTAAATTAACCTTGACAATTGAAGAGAAAGTTATTAGCTCTGCTAAAAAGTATGCCCAAAAAAAAGGGAAAAGCTTATCTAACTTAGTAGAAAATTATTTAAAATCCATTAGTTCGAAAGAAACTGATCTCAATACTCTTTCTCCCAAAGTGCTAAAATTAATGGGAGTGATTAAACTTTCACCGGATTTCAATTACAAAACAGAGTTAGGTAGTTCATTATCTAAAAAGTATAAAAAATGAAATTTATCTTTTTGGACACTAATATAATAATCGATTTCCTTGCTGACAGGCGACCATTTTCCCTTACGGCAGCAGAGATTTTTAATACCTCAGTATCAGGGAAGGTGAAAATTTTTGTTTCTTCTGTTTCATACAATAACATCTATTATATTTTACGACAATCTTTGTCACATAGTGAGACAATCAGACTTCTTGATGAATTATCGGAAATGACTGAGATTGTTGATATAACAAAGGCTATTATTAAGAAATCACTAAAATCAGACTTTAAAGATTTTGAAGATGCAATTCAATATAATTGTGCTTTAACCATCAATAAAATAGACTTCATCGTAACTCGTGATAGTAACGATTTCAAGAAAAGTACATTGCCTGTAATGAATCCACAGGAAGCAATTGGCATTATTAATAGCACCCGCAGCTAACAAAAGTTGGCAATAGCAGGGCTCGACATTGGAACATCGGCTGCAAATTGTCTTGTCCTGAAATAGGTTGACACAAAATCAACCAAAAATGGATATACAAAAAGAAGCGGTAAGAGAGTATTTAGTTGAAGGAATACCTTACCGGGCGCTCGCAGAAAAATACGGTGTC
>JBDSFG010000180.1:0-5382 GCA_039919615.1 Ginsengibacter sp.
GTTTGTCGTTCCAGGTGGTTTAATAATTTGATATAAGATCCATCCAGTTTGGACAGGGTAACCTTTTCTATTAAGCGGTTCATGTTCAGATAAGTGGTTTTATATCCCAGCATGCAGGCCTGGTGGCCGAGGGCACAGGCCAGGTAACTTTTTCCGCATCCGGTTGCTCCTGTGATAAGAATATTTTCTCCCTGCTCCAAATACCGGCCTTCGATCAGGATAGCCAGTTGTTGTTTGGTAAGATTACGGGATACCGACCATTCGATCTGCTCCGGCGAAGCCGGAAGTCTTAGCTTAGCCAGCTTGAGATAATAAGCGGTCTTTTCATTGGTGCGGTTTAATTGTTCGGATTGTACAAGCTGTGCCACCAGGTCGTGGCCTTCGAGTTGTTGATCCATCGGCAGATCCAACTGTGAGCGATAGGCCTGGTACATTCCCTGCAATCGTAATTGCTGCATTTGCTGTAGTGTTTGTGTTGTGTTCATTTTCTTTTTTTGAGTTTTTAAATGATGATTATTGATAGTTATCCTTACCCCTGATATTATCATGGAAAGGGATAATAATAATATTGCTGTCCGGAGGGGTTGTTTGTTTATCAAGCCCTCTTTCAAGTATGTTTTTGATCATGGTGTAGTTTATCCGGCTGCCCTGTAAGGCTCTGCTGCATGCGGCTTCCAGCCGCTGGCTATCATATTTTTTCTGCAGCATCAGCATACCAAAACAGGCTTTGTAATTCTGTTCCATATAGATACTGTTTTCCAGCATCAGCGTAGCTGCCTGCAATACAGAGGTTCCTATGCGGGCAGCCTGTGCAAGCAGGTCTTGCTTATTCCAGCCATTGATCTCCTGCATGTGTTGATGGTGTGGAGGCATATGTTCGGCAAGGGTGGTGTAGGCTTTAGTGTGAGGCTTTCGTATATGCAGAGCAATACGGTTGTTGTCAAAGTATACTTCAACCTCACGGTTATCATAAAGAACTTTGACTTTCTTTCCCACATATTGATAAGGCACACTGTAATAAAGATGATCCTCGGTGAGTTGTACATGGTAATTACGCTGAACGGTAAGCATGACCACTTTTTTAGGAGAAAAAACTTCTGAAGGCAGAGGTCGCAGAAGTGAACGTTCCTGCTGATCATAAAAATACCAGCGGCTATAAGCAGTATTTTTATAGGCTTTGTTATTGAGTAGCGTCAGTTGATCATGCATAGCTGTATTAAGCGCCTGCAGGCTGGCGAACACCTGGTTTCTCAATGGTGCATAAATATGAGTATAAACAATGCTGACCGCCCGTTCCACCATTGCCTTATCACGCGGACTATAGGGTCGTGTAGCGCTGAAAGTTGTTTGGTAGTGTTCGCTAAGCTGGTAGCATATATCTGTGAATACTGGTTCATAGCGACTGGGCCGGATAACGGCTGTCTTCAGGTTATCACATAAAATAGTAGCTGGCGCCCCTCCATAATACTTTAGCATGCTGTTAATACAGCCGGTGAAGTCTGCCGTTTGCTGAGAGGATACAGCCTTGCAGAAGATCAATCCGCTATATGGTAATATTGCTACAAACACCTGGCAGTTGATGCACTCACCTGTTTGCAGATCTACATAGTGCTGCTTTTTACCCGCAAAATCCATCATAATCATATCACCCGGCTGGTATTCCAGGTGCATGGAAACATCCTTTTGCTTCAGGTAGTCGTTCAACCGATAGCAGTAATGGCTATATCCATAACCATCCGGATGCAACTGCAGGTATTCATACCAGAGCAGTTGACGGGTAACTCCTGTTTTACTTAGCTCGGAGCCTGCATAAAGAAAATGTTGAATAAGCTGCTCAAGCCTTTTGGTATTATGTTCAAGCAGTTCATTGTTATAGGCCTTGCCGGCGAGCTCTTTATTGCTCAGATCTTCGTTACTGCTGTTAAGCAACGCAAGATATTTACGCACACTATTGCGACTTATACCTATACGGCGGGCCATCTCACGGATCCCTATACCATCATTGTTAAGTTGAATAATTTGTTTTAACTGTTCCATTACTACTGGCTTTTGTGACATGCTCCCTTATTTTGGTAAGGATGCAAGAACATCATAAAAGCTCACAACAATTATTGCCTCCAGGTGGGTCAACATGCCGGAATGACCGATCTCGCTCAGGCTCTGCAATCATAAATTACAGGTGGGTCAACATCCCGGAATAAATGATCCACATCAAAATCAAACTAACAATAATGTGGGTGGGTCAACATCCCGGAATGGTGGGTCAACATGCTCCGGAATGGTGGGTCAACATGTTCCGGAATATACATCATAAAGAATGGAAAGAAAATTTACATAAGTATATAACCGGTATTTTTCAGCATAACAATCACAAGATGCTGCAAATAAATAGTATGCCCGACCATATTCATATTTTTATTGGAATGCGTCCCCATCAATCAATTTCAGCTATAGTACAAAACGTAAAAACAGAAAGCAGCAAATGGGTAAAAGCCCAAAAATACTGCAAAGGCTCTTTCACTTGGCAAGAGGGTTATGGTGCATTTTCTTATTCAAAAAGCCATGTTCCAAATGTAATACGCTATATTCAAAACCAGGAAGCACATCATAAAAAGGAAACATTTTTAGATGAATATAGAAAAATGCTAAAAGTGTTTGATGTAGAATATGATGGGCAATATATTTTCAAAGAACCAATTTAGTAGAAAACGTTATTACGGAACAATCGAAGAATTACAAATTGCATTTTTCACTAAGCGTTCCTCCGGAACGCTTTTCACGGGTGCTTATATTTACCCGCAAAACGTCCCAAAGGGACGACTGGTGGGTAGAAAGCACATAAAAAATTACGTTCCGTTAGGAACGTTTTGTGTCCGTCCGCTAATTTGAAAATTAACCACACAAAAATTTTTTGATGGCATCGGTGCATTTCAAATTGTTAGCTCCACGAGGCGTTCCTGCGGAACGCTTAAATTACTTTCTATATATGATCTACCCAAGAAACGTTCCTTCGGAACGACCGGTGGCGTATTAAAAAAGTTTCAAAGCATGCTTATCCTTGCAAATCTTCATTGAAAACAAACTCAAGATATTTTTTACCTTTTTCATCATACAGCCAACCGAACGATTGTACATTATAGACATAGGTATAAATGCCATCGTCAGGTACTTCTAAATAAGTGTTGCCATTTATTTGCACTGCATGTTTAGTATAATATTTTTCAAAATAAGCTTTGGCAGCGCCATCATCAATCCCCTTCGGATCAATAACACGGCAGCCATCATATTCAGTTACATCAGGCAAATATTGCTCTCTGATTTCTTTTTGTTCTTTTATAGTTGTGTATTCCGGTTTTGCAACTTGTGTAAGGTAGGAAGCATGTGGAGGCAAAGGATTTTTATCACTCAAAAAATATACTCCCACCACAGCATTTTCCCACGGCTGAACATCATGTTTTAAATGAGTAATAATTCCTACTAACTGTAATGCTTCAGCATCTATCAGCCTGGCAATCGTTTCGTTTGCTTCTGCTGGAAGAAAGCCAACCTTCTCCTGCTGCCAGTATAGCGCTACAGCAAAAGGATCATGTGCATTATCAGGCTCCCTGCGCAACTCTACAAAATCATTTTGCTGCATGAGTGGTAACAATTCAACTCCTTTATAAAAGCGAAAGCCTGCCACAAAAGTTTGCAATAAATAAATTTTTTGTTTGTCCTGAACCTCAGGAAGAGAAAGAAAGCCTAAGCCTGCAATGCCGATTAATCTTTGAAGAAATTCATTGCGTTTCATGATGAGATAAAAGTAATTATTTTCCCTCATCCTATATCCTGTTAAAAATTGAGAGGTCACCACATTGCATAGGGGTAGATATTTTTTAAGTGGGAAGGCGTTACGGAATTTTTTAAAGCAGCAAATCTTTCTACTGTAAGCGTTCGGCAGTCTTTGCAAAGCTGTGGGACGGCATTTAAGGATTATGTAGCTGCCAAGTCATAAAAGAGATATTTATCATTTTTACTTAAAAAGAGTTTATTGAAAATATGTATTTTGTATAATGTTTACGGATTCAATTGCAAAAAAAGATTTGCTGGGGAGAAGAGAATTTGCACAGCATATAGCAAAAAAACTTTTCAAATCCTCAGAAATTGATGCATCAGGTTTTGTTACGGCATTAACAGGCAAATGGGGAATTGGAAAATCCACATTGCTTTCATTTATAGAGGATGAACTTCATGAGCTTTGTATAAATAATCCAAAATATAAATTTATAAGTTTCAATCCTTGGATGTTTGCTGATGAAGCAGATATTAAAAAAGTTTTCTTAAAAAACTTAGCTAAAGGTGTAAATGAAAATAAATATGAAAGAGTAAAAGAAAAATGGGGTAATAAAATTGCAAAATTGGTAAGATTTATAAGTTCTCTTTGGCCGGGTGCAAAAGAGCCGGGAAATATTCTTTCAGACTTAATCGAAAAGTATTGCAGTAAAAATTTTATTCAATACAAAAGCGTAATCGATAAAAAATTACTTGACAGTAATTTAAAGTTATTTGTTTTTATAGACGACATAGACCGCCTAATTCCAAAGCAGGTTTTTGAAATACTACAAATCCTTAAGCTTACTTGTAATTTTAAAAACACCTATTATATAATCGCTTATGACAGAGAAGCAGTGGAAATTTCTATAGAAACACAGTTTAAGGATTATGGCCGAAAATTTTTAGACAAAATTGTGCAGGCAGATTTTCTTATTCCTGAAGCACCTCTTGAAAAAATTGAAATTATATTCTTTTCTGAAATTGAAAAAATCCGAAATGATTTTAGTATTGTTTTCGATTCTTCTGCTTTATCATCAATTTGGTTGCATAGGGGATTGAAAAGTTATTTTGCTACTTTGAGAGATGTATATAGATATATTAATTCAATACGATTTTCTCTACCAGCGATAGCGCATGAAGTCGATGTAAATGATTTTATAATCTTAGAGGCAATAAGAATTTACGATTTTGAAAAGTATGAAAAGATTTATACAGACTATAGCTTAAAGATTTTCTCTTTTGGAGTTGCCATAGAATTCGGAACAGATAAATATTTAGAATTGATTAATAATCGAATAACTAGGCAATTAGTAAGTTTTCTATTTCCACAGAAGGAATACCTAAAGAAAGCTGATAAGAAGAGACTGAATGATCCTGACTATTTTTTCAGATATTTTACTTTACAATTAACATCAAAAGATGTAGCTGAATTTGAATTACAAAAAATAATGCTTGATGAAGAAAGAAGGAGGGAGTTGCTGAATACGATTCTAGAACAAAATAGAATGAATAATCTTGTGGTAAGATTAAATGACAGCAATTTAAATTTAAAATATAAAGAATGGAATT
>JBDSFG010000191.1:0-21294 GCA_039919615.1 Ginsengibacter sp.
TTCTGCTAAAGTAGGGAGAAACATTATTTATAACTTTAACGCTCAGCAAGCATCAGGGTTTCATTTCCGGTTGCTTATTAATTGTTCATTATTTTTTAGGGAAATGAAAACCCCGATGGGACGGAAAATAAATTTCCAACGCCTGCACCATTCCACACTTCGGCAGGATTGCCACCCCAGTTTGAACCGCACCACCTTAACATTATGAATCCAGTGTTTTCACTAACATCCAAATCTTATATCCCGAACTCCCAAACCGTGCGATAGCTTCCATTTTTTTTAATGTAGTTAATCAGCGCATTGTAAAACGGATCTGCGCCAATGGTGGCACTGTCGCCAATCACAAATAATTGCTCTTTGGCACGGGTAATAGCCACATTCATACGCCGGTAATCTTTTAAAAAACCAATATCTCCTTCATCATTGCTGCGGACGAGTGAAAGAATAACGATTTCTTTTTCCTGCCCCTGGAAACTGTCTATTGTGCTCACGCGAATTTGTTGCAGTAACAGATCTTTAGCTATGGCCACCTGCCCGGCATAAGGCGAAATAAATGCAATAAGAGACGGCTCAGGAATTTCAGCTTCAATCAGCTTTTGCGCTATTAGTAATTCACCTTCGTTTTGTAAGCTTATTCCATTGTTTCCCTGCACCTCATTGTAGCCGGAGCCTGCAGTGTCAATGAAAGTAATGTGGACACCGGTGTTATTTAGATGAGCGGCTGTTTGCAAAAGACCTTTATAAAAATAGTCACCTGAAAAACCTGCAATTACTTTACGCATTCTGTATTGTGTGTTGAGCAAAAGAGTATCGGGAACAGTTTCTATGCATACTTCTAATATTGATTTATTTAAACCAATACGGGCTGCCTCATGGTTAAGAACTGTAGGTGGCAATTGCAGATGATCGCCTGCAAGCACATATTTTGTTGCCAGCGGAAATATGCACCAGGCCAGTGGTTCAATGCACTGTCCAGCTTCATCAATTACGAGTGTTTCAAATTTCAGGTGATTTAGCTTTGCATCATACAGGCCAATGGGAGTTCCCAATATCACCTGGGCTTCCTTGTATAATTTTTCTTCATTGTATGCCTGAAGCTTTTTTATTTCCGTGCGGATATTTTTTACTTCTTTAAATAAAAGATCACGCTGTTCTCTTTCCGTTTTTCCAAAACTGCGTTTGTATTTCAAAGCCATCCTGCGAAACTCTTCTGCTCTCTTTTTTAGCTCTTTTATTTCTTTTAGTTGTTGCCTGTTTTCCAGCTTACCCTCGGGTGTATGTGAAAAAATTTCTTCATCTGCCTTACTCGCATTACCCACACGAAGTACCTGTAATCCTTTGCGGATTATACTTTTAGCAATATTATCTACAGCTGTATTGCTTGGCGCAGATACCAATACCTTTTCACCTGCTTTTACCAGTTGTGTTATTGCCTCCACAAGTGTGGTGGTTTTACCCGTGCCCGGCGGACCATGCACAATGGTTATATTTTCATTTTGAACAATGGCATTAACAGCCATCTGCTGACTTTCATTCAATTGTTGATTGAGGAACGTTAGTTCAGTGTGTTTTGCAGTGGCACTTTTTTTACTAAATGTATTTCCATGCAATTGTTCAAAGAAGGAAAATAAGGCTTTATTATTTTCAAGACCATTAAGTACTGTTTTCATTATGGTTGTAGTGCGCTGATCTGGTGCCAGTTTTATACCTGTATTATCTTCTTCTATCCAGTCAGGAAAGTCAGGTGCAAACAAACGGAATTCTCCAACCTTTCCTTCCAGGTTTATCAGTATCCCTTTTACAGGTTCTTCACCTGCACAAAAACATTCAATGGCTGAGCCATCCCTGAAACGGTTTGTATCAGCCGGAAAAGGAAGCCTGAAAGTGATCTCGGGATAATCAGCGTATCCAAAAATTTTACGGGTAACTGTTATCGGATGCAGGGCCAGCCCTTCAGCCTTCAGGGACTTCAGCGTATGTTTCTGGTCAAGGCTATAACGATTTATTTCTTCCTTTTCTTCCAAAGCAATAGCTGCCAATAGTTGCCTGATGTAGGGATGTGTTGCCGGCATACTGTGAAAATACATATGCTGCATCTCATAAAAAATTTGATTTAGCGTTTGCTAAACATATGCTGATATTACCAACTGGGTATAAAGCATTACTTCCACTTCATTAAGCTGCATATCCTTTATCTTCGGCAAAAAAATTATGGAATATTTAGTAGTAAAAAGAACAGAAGCTAATGACCTTGTGGCAGAAATTAATACGCTGCTTAACCAGGGCTGGAAACCTACGGGTGGTATATCTATTGCCTTCGGAAGAATCAGGAATACTACCGGTGGATCTAAAGACTGGAGCGAAGTGTTGTTTCATGCCCAGGCTTTGATAAAAGAAGCCTGAAATGTAGCTTGTCTGCTATTATTGAAGATATCGAAATCTGTTACCCATAAGTTTAATCGATGTGAAATTTATAAAATGATGTATGATTTTTTGAAGCGCCTAACTTCTTTATAGGAACTCCGCAGTACCAGGCGGATTAAAAAAAAGTAAGCAGTAAATATTATATGTCTGCAAAAATCAAGATTTCTATAAGAGAAATTGCTGCGGAAGATGCGGCTGAAATTGTGCTGCTTTCTTACCAGCTTGGCTATGTTATATCTGAAAAACAAACGCTTCAAAATATTAAAGCGCTAACGCAGGACAAACACCACCTGGTATTTGTAGCCGTTGATGAAAAAAAAGTAATTGGATGGATGGGAATGTCTTATTCAATCTCATTAACTTCTTTGCCATTGTATGAAATCCATGGATTAGTTGTGGATGAGCAATGCAGAGCCAAAGGCATAGGCCGAATGATGATTGAAAAAGCAAAACAATGGTGTAAAAGTAAAGGCGCCACTACAATAAGATTGCGGTGCAATATAAAAAGAGCCGGAGCAATTTTATTTTATCACAACGTTGGGTTTACTGAGGTGAAACAACAAAAAGTATTTGAAATGCAAGTTTAATTAATTATTCGGGGTACGGTTTTAGCTGTTATTTTGCTAAAAAAATATTATGTCTCAAAAGAACAAAAAGCAATTCGGTGTATGGATGGATACTCATCACGCTATTATTATAGGAAAAGAAAATGAAGGTGCGACTGATTTTAGTGTGCTTGGGTCTGCAGGCAATGATGGTGCAGAGCCTAATACCAGCGAAAAAAATGAACACAATGATGACAAGACATTGCAGCATAAATTTTTTAAAGAGATATTATCCCTTATGCAGAATGCAGAAGAAGTGCATCTCACAGGCACTGGAACTTCACAGGAACAGTTAATTCATTACATGGCAAAAACACCTCAGTTTAAAAATACTGTTACACAGGAAAGCACATCCAATAAAATGAGTAATGAAAACCTTGTTGAATATATTGCCGCAAAATTCAATTAGATATTATTTTAAAATTGTAAGCTGCTTCAAAAAAAACCGGAGCAGCTTTTTATTTTAATTCAGGCTGCAGAAGTTATACAACAAAATACATTTGGAGGCAATGTTTATTTACAGGCAGGCTTGTATATCATCAGATGCATAGCAGTAAATTATCAGGATCTAAAACTTATTCATTTTCCATATTTGATGATTTAAAAAACTGCGACAGAGTAAGAGTTTATCCTGCTTTTTATTTTTCACTTTTTAACTTTACATTCGGGTAACTAAATGCACTATGGCTCTACAAAAAATCTTTTTCAGTTATTCAAGAATTGACGGTTCGGAGTTTGTTTTAAAGCTTGCTGTTGATCTCAAAAAAAAAGGGTTTAATGTATGGATTGACCAACAGGATATCAGGGCAGGATCAGAATGGGACCTGGAAATTGAAAAAGCCCTTGAGACCTGTGATTGCTTATTGTTTGTTGAAACAGAAAAATCAGTGATCTCCAACAATGTACTTGACGAAGTATATTATGCATTGGAACAACATAAAAAGGTAATTCCTCTTATTCTCCGCGACAGTAAAACTCCTTTCCGCCTGCAGAGATTACAGAATATTGATTTTACGAAGAATTATAATGCCGGCTTAGCTCACTTAGTTAGTGAACTGAAAAGCAATACTTCCGCAGGGGTATTACCGCAGGAAGAAGGGAAACCGTTGGCGAAAGTTGATCGCCCATTCCATATAAAATATGCCAGGCTTATAGTAATGATTACTGCTCTTGTGATTATAATTGCTGCGGT
Source organism: Ginsengibacter sp. (assembly GCA_039919615.1). Taxonomy (GTDB): domain Bacteria; phylum Bacteroidota; class Bacteroidia; order Chitinophagales; family Chitinophagaceae; genus Ginsengibacter. The sequence goes on from JBDSFG010000191.1 coordinate 4,222, forward strand.
TATTATTTATAGCACAAAAAATAATAAAACAATACATGGCGCAAATGATACTATAGCAAATTCAAATAATAAAGTTATTAACTCAAACGATACTATTCCAGATGATCCCGGATTAGTTAATGTTGAGCCTTCGCCAACGCTAAAAAAGGATGCCGGTGACATTAAAAAAATGCATGAAAGAGAAACAAAAATTCAAGGCAGAAATAACGAAGTAAACAAAACCGAAAATAAAGCGGTAAACGAAACCGACAATAAAACAGTAAACTTAAATGAAATTTTTGCGGGTGACTGGCAACTGGTTGATGTTGATCCAAAAGCACAATCAGTAAACGGATACCTGAAGATTGAGGCGATAGATGAAAAAAAAGTTACTATCAAAAGCTACTTTCAGTTTTATTATATTAAAACCAACGGTACTTCATTTTTAAGCGTATTTAATGGATTTGCCGGTTGCACTTCGTGTGTATTGGAGAAGGAAATGAAAATTACTGCAGAAGATATTGCTGTTGGTTCTCAAACCTATAAAATTTTAAAAGAAGATCAGCCGGGGAGTGGAAAAGCTGGTGATACCGTAATGAATGCAGGAGCAAATAAATCAATCCGTGCATCTGTTACGCTGCATTTGCTCAATAATAAAACTGCGGTAATAAAAGTGCAGCGGCCCGTTGCCGCTGAGCTTTCGTATGGATTGGTCCTGGAGCCTTTTATTTATTCTTTTCGGTTCAAGAAACCTGACTATTAGTTTCAACTGTAACTCCTGTCAGGAAGGCATTATTCATTCGCAGAAGCAGTAACCCTCCTTTAGAAATTGTTTCTATTACATCTTTAATCCACAATTGATATAAAGAGCTGTTTCGCAAATGCAATAGCTTTCCGGAAATGGGCGATAAAGAATTTTGGGTGTTTGGGGCATCTTTATTTTGTTCAATTAGTTTGTTTGTAAATCAAAAGGCAGCCTGGCCTGCGGCGCTTTCATTAGCTGTTGCAATTTTTTTAGCTGTTGCATCAGCCTGAATTGCTCTTCACCAATATTTTCTTTGATAGCGCTTTCTTCTGCAGAACTGTTATTAGAGCTGCTTATCAATTGGTCAAGCCATGATTTTTTTTCAGGATATTCTTTTGTACGGTATTTTTTTACTTTAGCCAGTCGTGCAGCACAATCCACTGCATCCTGCAGTGTTCCGGTTTTATCAACTAACTTAAGCCCTATAGCCCTCGACGCTGCATACACATGACCCTGTGCAATACTGTCAACGAACAGCATATTTATTTTTCGTCCCTCAGCCACCCTTTGTTTAAAAGTGTTGTAGGTAGAGTCAACTCCCGCCTGCATAAATCTCTTTTCTATTTGAGTAAGAGGGCGGCTGGTTGTAACCATGTCAGCATATGGTGCTGTTTTTACAACATCGAATGTGAGGCCCAGTTTATTGTTGAAAAAGGGCTGCATATTGGGCAATAAAGAAAATACACCTATTGAACCTGTTATTGTGCCTGCATCAGCAAAAACAGAGTCTGCATTGCAGGCAACATAGTAGCCGCCGGATGCTGCGTAATCACCCATACTTACTATCATGGGTTTTTGTTTTTTGGCAAGTGTAACTTCTCTCCAAATAGCATCGCTTGCCAATGAACTGCCACCGGGAGAATTAACCCTGAGTACAATTGCTTTTATATCCTTATCCATTCTTGCTTTCCGGAGCATATCAATATAGGTGTCGCTTCCAATTTCATCGTTCTGGCCTTTACCTCCAACAATATCCCCCTGCGCATATATAATGGCGATTTTATCGTCTCCCTCGTTGTATCTGAAATTGACTGCTTTGGCGTAATTACCCAGTGTGATAAAATTGATTTTATCTTTTAAGGATTGCCCTAATTTACCCGATATTTCGGCTTTAACTTCATCATCATATTTTAAACCATCAACTAATTTGTTTTGTAATGCGTCATTGGCGGTTCTTATGCTGCCATTAATAGATAATTGATGCAATGTAGCGGTATCTATATTTCTTGCTTTGCCCGTTTGCAGTAAAAAAATTCCGTAAAGATCATTTAACAGATCAGTTAGTTGTAAGCGGTTGGCGTCTGTCATTTTTGTTACACGAAATGGTTCTGTGGCGCTTTTAAACTTACCAGCATAAAAAATCTGGAAATCTATTCCCAGCTTATCAAGCAAACCTTTCATAAAAAACAAACTAACGGAATACCCATCCCAATCAATACCGCCACCTGGATGGCAATATATTTTGTCTGCGGCAGTTGAAACAAAGTAAGATTTTTGATCCATCGTTTCACCATATGCAATTACAAATTTTTTGCTTTCCTTAAAATCAACAATTGCTTTGAGCAACTCCTCATTTGAGCCAAAACCATTTGGATTATTACCGCCTTTTATGTAGATACCTTTTATAGCAGAATCTGTTTTAGCATAATGTAACATTCTTACTACATCATATAAGCCGGGTATATCCTTTGAAGGATCACCGGTTATTGAACCTATAGCATTTTCTTTGGCCTGCTCCTGGTATTCTTTATTAAGGTCAATCAACAATACACCTTTTGAACCAAGGTCAGATGTGGAGGGCTGCAAGGCCCTTCCTATCACAAACATCCCTATTAAAAAACTTACAATACAGAAAATAACCAAGGCAAGAAACGATGCAAAAAATATTTTCATAAAACTTTTCATGGCAGTCAATTTTGTGTATTTCAAAAATAAGATATTTGAAACCTTTGCCATATTATTTCGACGCCTTAAACAAGGAGGTAAATCAAAACTAATTTTGCGTTTTAATTAAAAATGCCGCTTCTTTCAGTATTTTTAAACAAACAATTTTTATCAATGACCAAACAACAAAAGGATCTTATATGGCTTTTGCTGCAGGAAAATCATTATATGATAAAAACAATAAATGCAAAGGGCAAAGAAGTGTATAAAATTTTAGAAGGCCGGCAGATACCCGTTCAATATTTTACCGAGGCTAATGTTAAAAAGATAAAAGACTTTTTGAAAAGCGACAGTAAAAAAAGATTAACACTAAACCTGAGTGCCATAAGGCAGTTGCATGGTAAAAATTATTTGAAAATGCTTTATAAAAAAAATCGTCAATTGCCTCATAACCTGTAACCACTCCTTCAAAATTTATAAAACACCCCATCGTTGATCTTCTGCTGGTGACAAACAAAATGTTATTTTTTACCGCGATATTTCAGTGTTAGCTGGTAAATCTTTCTATTTTCTCATTTCGAAAACCCGCAATTACGATACAGCATCGGATTCGTTATCTTTGCATGTTTCATTAGAGTAAGCATTTAAAATAATTGAAATATGATAACAGTATCATCCAATGCACAAGAATACATCGGCCGGTTATTGGCAGAGCAACATAAAGACACACCAGCCTTTGTTCGTGTAGGTATAAAAGCTGGCGGATGTTCAGGTCTTGAATATAAAATGAGCTTTGATACAGAAACAAAAGAAGGCGATCACGTTTTTGAAGATAAAGGAATAAAAGTGGTGGTAGATATGAAAAGCCTGCTATATCTATACGGAACCGAGCTTGATTATTCCGGGGGACTTGATGGGAAAGGTTTATTTTTTAATAACCCCAATGCCTCCCGAACCTGCGGTTGCGGTGAAAGTTTTGCGGTGTAACTTAGCAAACGAAATGAATAATTTATAATGAGTAATAACAACGAGATATTAGAGCGGTTAACTAACGAAGCTTACGAATACGGCTTTGTAACGGATATAGAAATGGATATCGCTCCCACCGGATTGAATGAAGATACCGTCCGGTTTATTTCAGCAAAGAAGAATGAGCCGGAGTGGTTACTGGAATGGCGGTTAAAAGGCTTGCGGCACTTTCAACAATCTGAAATGCCTAATTGGCAAAACTTTGAAATGCCTGCTATTGATTTTCAGTCAATATCTTATTATGCCGCCCCAACAAAAAAAGCGAAATATAATAGTTTAGATGAGGTTGATCCTGAACTTATTGCCACCTTTGAAAAACTTGGTATCCCTTTAAATGAACAAAAAATATTATCCGGCGTTGCAGTGGATGTTGTTTTTGACAGTGTATCGGTTGCCACCACTTTTAGAGAAAAATTACAGGAGCTTGGGATTATTTTTTGTTCTTTCAGTGATGCGGTAAAAGAGTACCCTGACCTGGTAAAAAAATATCTTGGTACGGTAGTGCCTTATACAGATAATATTTTTGCATCGTTAAACGCTGCAGTAGTATCAGATGGATCTTTTGCCTATATTCCAAAAGGTGTGCGCTGCCCGATGGAGTTGTCCACTTACTTTCGCATAAACGCAAAAAATACCGGCCAGTTTGAAAGAACATTGATTATTGCCGATGAAGGAAGTTACGTAAGCTATCTCGAAGGCTGCACGGCACCCATGCGTGACGAGAATCAGTTGCACGCCGCAGTTGTGGAATTGATTGCCCTGGATAATGCAGAGATAAAATATTCCACTGTGCAAAACTGGTATCCTGGCGATAAAGATGGCAAAGGAGGCATTTTTAATTTTGTTACCAAGCGTGGTATTTGCAAAGGACTAAACTCAAAAATTTCATGGACGCAGGTAGAGACGGGTTCAGCCATTACATGGAAGTATCCGAGTGTTATTTTACGTGGCGATAATTCTATCGGGGAATTTTATTCTGTTGCACTTACAAAAAATAAACAAATAGCCGATACAGGGACTAAAATGTATCATATTGGAAAAAATACACGGAGCAGAATTATATCAAAAGGTATTTCTGCAGGCCGAGGCAACAATAGCTATCGTGGATTGGTTCAGATAGGCAGCGGTGCAGAAAATGCCCGCAACTTTACCCAATGTGATTCTTTGCTTATAGGTGATCAGTGCGGTGCACATACTTTTCCATATATAGAATCAAAGAATAGTTCGGCAATTGTAGAGCATGAAGCCACAACTTCAAAAATTGGTGAAGACCAGATATTCTATCTCAACCAACGAGGGATTGATACAGAGAAAGCAGTGGCATTGATAGTAAATGGTTATGCCAAAGAAGTATTGAACCAGTTGCCTATGGAGTTTGCGGTAGAAGCGCAAAAATTATTGGCTATTTCCCTGGAAGGGAGTGTGGGGTAAGAACCTCCCACGCCTGAAGGAGGCAGAAAAGCCCTCTCAATAACTGATAACAGTTAATATGAACACAAAATAAATTAACAATAAAGGATCAACATGTTAAGTATAAAAAATCTGAGGGCATCGGTTGAAGGAAAAGAAATATTAAGAGGTATTAACCTTGAAGTAAAAGCAGGCGAGATACACGCCATTATGGGGCCGAATGGGTCTGGCAAGAGTACGTTAGCCGCAGTGTTAGCGGGAAATAATAACTACGAAGTTACCGGGGGGGAATTATGTTTTGACGGTAAGAATCTGCTGGAAATGGCGACCGAGGATCGTGCAAGGGAAGGAGTGTTTTTAGCATTTCAATACCCGGTGGAAATACCCGGAGTTTCCAATATCAATTTTTTAAGAACAGCAATGAATGAAATAAGAACATATCGGAAGCTGCCGCCGGTGGAGTCAAAAGAATTTCTGAAAATGGTAAAGGAAAAACAAAAGCTGGTGGAGTTTGGCGCTTCGCTTACCAACCGTTCTTTGAATGAAGGCTTTTCAGGCGGCGAGAAAAAAAGGAATGAAATTTTTCAGCTTGCGATGCTTGATCCGAAGCTTGCCATTCTTGATGAAACAGATTCGGGCCTTGATATTGATGCCCTGCGCATAGTTTCAAAGGGTGTAAACAAACTTCGTTCTGAAAAAAATGCCTTTATCATTATTACACATTACCAGCGTTTACTGGACTATATCGTTCCGGATTTTGTGCATGTATTGTATAATGGCCAAATTGCAAAAACAGGAGATAAAGATCTTGCCCTTGAACTGGAAGAAAAAGGCTATGACTGGCTGAAGGAAGCTCCAAAGGAAAGGGAACTTGCATAATTAATATCCATGATCAAACAAATAACAACTTCTCTATACGACCAATTCGTTGCTGATTTTGAATTGCGTTCTATTTTGTCTTCTTCTTCCGAAACGGCAGAATTACATGAGTTGAGAGAAAGCGCTTTTGAACTGTTCCGGCAACTTGGTTTTCCTAATACAAAAGTGGAGGATTGGAAATATATCAATCTTACTTCTTTCTTAAAAGACGATTTTATAACAGAGCCGGAAGACGAGATGTTGCCGTCAATAGGTCAAGAAGAGATAGCAAATGCAAAAATAGAATCGCTGGATTGTTACTGTATTGTGCTGGTAAATGGTCAATATTCTGCTGAATTGTCCGATATTATTCCTGGTGAAGATATTTTTATTTCCGCTATTTCTGCCGCAATGAACAGGCCTGCTTTTAAAAAGCATTTCGGAAAATACATAGCATTAGAAAAAAATCATTTCGCAGCTTTAAATACTGCCTTATTCCGGGATGGTTTATTTCTTGAAGTAAAAGGTAAAGCAATTGGCAATAAGCCTGTACATATCATTCATATAGTTTCAGCAGAGCACAATTTATTTTTACAGCCGAGGCATCTTTTTGTAATTGGCGCACATGCAGAAATAAATATTATTGAGAGTTTTATTACCACGGGCAATTCAGCAAAAAACAAAGCGAATATTTTTATAAATAACGTTTCAGAGATCGTGGCAGATGAGCAGTCACATTTGCAGCATTATTATATTCAGACAGGTAATGAAAATACAAGATACATCCATCATACAGAAGTGCAACAGCGGGCATCAAGTCGTTATAGTAATTACAAGGCATCTTTTCCGGGCACAGGCTTGCTGCGTAATAACCTTAACGTTTCATTGAACGGCGAAAATATTGAAAGCCATTTATATGGTTTATACCTGGCAGGCGGGCATCAGCTTATAGATAATCATACTACGGTTGATCATCTGAAACCGCATTGCCATAGTAACGAATTATATAAAGGTGTAATGAAAGATGAAGCTGTTGCCGTATTCAACGGTAAAATATTTGTGAGAAAGGATGCGCAAAAAACTAATGCATTTCAAAAGAATAACAACCTTATGCTCAGTAAAAAAGCAATTGTTGATTCAAAACCCCAGTTAGAAATTTTTGCTGATGATGTAAAATGCAGTCATGGTTCAACTATTGGGCAATTTAATGAAGATGCATTGTTTTATCTTAAAGCGAGAGGAATTGGTGATGAGAAAGCAAAAGCATTATTAATTCATGCATTTGCATACGATGTAACTGAAAAGATCCCAATTCCTGCAGTTCAGACATATATCAACCATTTGATAGAAGAGGGATTGAAATAGTGAAGGTCAATGGTCAATTGTCAACAGGTGGCGAAATAAATAAAATTTTTATAATTCACATAACATAACTCCCTTTTTGGGGATCGGGCTCATGAAAACAGAAACAACATTGGTACAGGAGATAATAGATGTGGAGAAGATAAGGAAAGATTTTCCGATACTTAATTTAAAAGTAAATGGAAAGCCATTGGTGTACTTTGATAATGCTGCCACATCCCAAAAACCCTGGCGTGTTATCAAGGCCATTGAACATTATTATACTCATCTCAACAGTAACGTACACCGCGGAGTGCACCATTTAAGCCAGCAGGCAACTGATGCATTTGAAGTTTCAAGAAAGAAAATTGCCGGCTTTATAAATGCTGCTCATGACTATGAAGTGATATTCACAAAAGGTACAACTGAGGCTATTAATCTTGTTGCGTATAGTTACGGAAAACAGTTTGTGCAAGCGGGTGATATAATCATTATTTCTGCGTTGGAACATCATTCCAATATAGTTCCCTGGCAATTACTTTGTGAAGATAGAAAGGCAATACTAAAAGTTGTTCCGATCAATGAAAAAGGGGAATTATTGTTAGCCGCGTTTAAAGACATGTTGAACGAAAAAGTAAAGCTGGTATCAGTTAACTATGTTTCTAATTCACTAGGTACTATAAACCCTGTAAGAGAGATAATTGAATTATCACATCAATATAATATTCCTGTTTTATTAGATGCGGCACAGGCTGTACAGCACATGCCTGTTGATGTGCAGGAACTGGACGTTGACTTTCTTGCTTTTTCCGGCCATAAAATGTGTGGGCCTACAGGCATTGGTATTTTATATGGCAAAGAAAAATGGCTTAATCAAATGCCTCCTTACCAGGGCGGGGGAGAAATGATAAAAACTGTAAGTTTTGAAAAAACCACTTACAATGAATTGCCTTTTAAATTTGAAGCAGGTACTCCAAATATAGAAGCAGCCATTTGTTTGGGAGCAGCCGTTGATTATATTAATGAAACAGGCTTAGAAAACATTCAGCAGTATGAACATGAATTGCTTGAATATGCCACCGAAAAATTATCAGAAATTAATGGAATAAAGTTTATAGGGACGGCAGATAATAAAGCAAGTGTAGTATCCTTTATAATAAATAACATACATCCTTATGATGTTGGTGTTATCCTCGATCAACTTGGCATAGCCGTTCGCACAGGCCATCACTGCACACAGCCTCTTATGGATTTTTATGGTATTCCCGGAACAGTAAGAGCTTCGTTTGCTTTTTATAATACTAAAGAAGAAATTGATGTATTAACCGAAGCAGTTAAGAAGGCTGTTAAAATGCTGGCCCCCTAAATGCCGGAACCCGGTCTTCCAACTACATTATTGCCAGTTATAAATAATTGATTTTAAAAATGACCATTAACGAAACACAGGACGAATTGATTGAGGAGTTTGAACTCTTCGGTGATTGGATGGAGAAGTATGAGAACATTATACAACTGGGAAAAGAGTTGCCGCTGATAGAAGAGCAATATAAGAAAGAGGAGAACCTGATAAAGGGATGCCAGGCAAGAGTATGGCTGCATGCGGACTATAGAAATGATAAAATATTTTTCACTGCTGATAGCGATGCTATTATTACAAAGGGCCTTGTCAGTATGGTTGTTCGTGTATTATCAAGTCATACCCCGGAAGAAATTGTGCAGGCTGATCTTTATTTTGTTGATAAAATTGGGTTAAAAGAACACCTTTCTGTTACACGCTCAAACGGATTATTGTCCATGATAAAGCAGATGAAAATATATGCGCTGGCAATGCAAACTAAAGTGAGCGCCAATTGACCTGATATGATTAATAAAATAAGCCTTGAAATAAAGATTGTGGAAGCGTTAAAAACCGTGCATGACCCGGAACTGCCTGCGGATATTTATGAATTGGGTCTTATATATGATACTAATATTAATGACAATGGATTTGTAAATATTAAGATGACGCTGACGGCCCCGGGCTGTCCTGTTGCCGGCGATATTATTATGGAAGTGGATAATAAAGTTCGTAGTATAGAAGGGGTAACTGATGTAAATGTTATGCTCACTTTTGATCCACCCTGGAACAGGGAAATGATGAGTGAAGAAGCAAAACTGGAACTCGGATTTTTATGATGAAAGTCGTGACAGCAGATTATTGAATAGTATAACCATATTATTTTCTCTACTTAAAAATGTAAGGCCAGCTAAATGGCAATGTTTTTGAATCTGATAATTGTAAAATATTTTCCATTTTTTAAATCAAATATTATGAAACTTTCAAACGCAGCACTATTACTGTTAACAGGTGTAACAATTGGTGCAATCGCCGGTTTATTACTTGCCCCGGAAGAAGGCGAAGAAACACGTAAGAAATTAATGAAAAAAGCAAAAAAATATAGAGAGACTTTTGAAGAGAAAGCTTCCGAATATAAAGAGAAAGCTGCTGGCTTAAAGGATAATATTGAAGGTGCAGCCGATGATTTAAAGAAAAGATTTAGCTAAACATTGGGCGGTGTTTACAATAACTTGTTCTTTGCTGTGCAAAGGCTGCTATCACTTTGGGTATACTACTATAACCTGCAAAAGTACAAGCGCTATTATTTAATATTGCAGATAAATAACTAATACCCATTACATGAAGAAAATCCGGATTAGTTTTTTATTTTCAATGCTATGTTTACTATCGAATGCCCAGGAAGATAGTACTGCTTTCGTAAATCCGCCATCTCAACTCAGTAAGGATTCGGTTTTGCGCATCATTAACCTTAATCCTTTTTTTTCTGTTCATGTAGATTCAACTTTAACGTACCAGTTCCAGATCAATAAAGATGTTTCAGATTATTTCTTCTATTTAAAAAATGCCCCTGTTGGGTTACGCATCAATAAAGACAATGGATTATTAAGTTTTAAAGCGGACAGGTCTTATTTTTTATCAGGCAGACTTAAATACGATTACAATTACAAAGTGACTATTGGTGTGCAGAATCTTTCAAGTTCATCGGAAAGAGTAGATACTGCTTTTACAGTTGTATTTTTTAATACTGAAATTATTCCTTCAAAAATAAAGCCCACCATAAATGGAACTGTTTGGATAGAAGAGGGGGATACTTTACGTTTCAAGGTTTTATGTGAAACCGGTAATTTTCCCTTTGAGAATATATATACTTTCACAAGTATACCCATTGGGTCATTTACTTCGGTACAACAATGTAACGATCAATTTGTATGGTCGCCTTCATATGAATTTGTAAAAGAGAATGACTCAGGTAAAGTGAAAATGGTAACAGTAAGCTTTATCGGCGCTGCAAAATTTAAATTACAAGACACAGCCCAACTAAAAATAATTGTAAAAAACGGATTAGATTATTCAATTGCTGCGGAACAGTATAAACAATTGGTACACGATATGAACTCATACATATTGAAGCTAAAGTTTACTTTTTTGCAACTAGATAAAACAATTAAAAAAACTAAAGGAGTAAGAACAGGCTTTGATCTTACCGCGGCCTCAGCCGCCTTAACCGGCACCATTCTGTCAACTTCAAACAATGATCAATCAAAACGTACAGGTTCAATTCTGCCCGGAATAGGCCTGGTACTATCTCCTGTTAAAGAAGCAACAGCCCCAAACAAAAATGCTGAACAAAACCAGGCTACATTGGTTCGTTCTTCTATTAAGCGGCTTGAATATGTTCTGCAGGATAATTCACTTGCAGGTGAAAAAGATCCCGCTATCATGGTTAAATGGGCAAAAATAAAAGAAGAGCTTAAGCAAAGCCAACTGCAATTGATTGACGTACCAATTGAAATAACCAATAACATGACGGAGGAAGAACTCAATAACTATTTCAATAGTAAAAAAGTGACCAAAAAATACAACTTAAAAAAGCGATAAATTCTTTTAAACCAGGATTGAAGAATTTTGGAAAACTATTCGATCCATAAAACAGCATTACTTTTAGTTTACTCGTTTAAAATCCAGGTCCTGGAAATCAAAGCTGAAATCTGTTAGCGGGGAGATAGCTTTCATCTTCATGCCGGAAGGTTTTCCATCGTTATCAAGGCTGAACATTGCAAAGGCGTCTGCATCCATACTTCTATCGGTCCACTTAACAATAAACGTATTACCCCTGTATGGGAACATTTCCCCGTTTAATAAAAATGATCTTTTTGACTGAAACCACATTTTACCATTGTTCACCGAAATTACCACATCACCAAACCATTTATCAGTATATGTACCTGTAAATAAATTTACATCGGCCTTGCTATTATTTTTTTGTTGTGCTTCGATATCCTTCCATACTTTACCGGTAATTTCTTTTGCATGCGCTTCATTTGCAGCTACCCTCTCATGATTTGTCTTTATCCAGTTGCGCCCTTTTACGCCTAGATAACTGTCTTTGATAGTATTGGTAATAGCCCTGAATGCAGCGCCTGACTGCTGGTTGGTAAATACGATAATGCCAAGTTGCAGTTCAGGTATAAGTGTTACCTGGGTAACTATCCCTGCAAGCCCGCCTGTATGTGTAGCCTCCTTATATCCTTTTACATCACTTAAAAACCAGCCTAAGCCATAGCTTGAAAAGTGAGTGTTGTAAGGCGTTTCGCCCTTCACAGGAATGATTGTTTGCGGTGTCCACATCTCTTCATGCACATCAGCGCTAAATATTTTTTTGCTTAACCCCTCTCCATATTTACCATTGTTCATTTGCATAATTATCCACTTGCACATATCTGTAAGATTGCTGTAGATGCCTCCTGCAGCATTGGCTGTTTCATTCCAATCCCGGCGGATAACTTTTACTACACCATCAACAGGGGCATGTGGATCGATTACATTGGATTTATTTTTCAAGAGCCTGAATGACGGCGCAGTGCTGCTCATATCCAGCGGATCTAAAATTTTTTTTTGAATAAAATTTTCCCAGCTCATTCCGGATACTCTTGCAAGCACTTCTCCCGCTACCATGTACAGATTATTATCGTAATCATATTTTGTTCTAAAAGATGAAACCTGTTTTAAGTAACGCAGGTTATGTATCATATCTGCTTTAGTGAAATCACTGGAGTCGGGCCAGAACATAAGGTCGCCGGATCCCAGACCCAAACCACTACGGTGAGTGAGCAAATCCTTTATAGTAAATTCTTCTGTTACGTAAGGATTATACATCCTGAATTCAGGAATATAATCTGTAACCTTATCGTCCCACTTTAGTTTTCCTTCGTCAACCAATATCGCCAAACCAGCTACAGTAAAGGCTTTTGAGTTGGAGGCTATACCAAATAAAGTATTCTCATCTACCTTTTGTTTTGTGTTCAACGATCTTACCCCATAGCCTTTTGCATGGATAACTTTTCCATCTTTTACAACCGCAACTGCAATACCAGGTACATCAAAAGTCTTTAAGGTCAACTCTGCTAAAGAATCAATTTGCGCAGAGGTAATTACCTGTGCCTGTAAATTGAACGAAAAAATAAACAGGAGAAATACAATTGATTTTTTCATTGTTGAAATTTATGGATAAAAACTTTGTAAGGCTGATGCAGAAAATTTTCTCTCTTTTATTTCTAATCTTTTGGTACAGGTGGCGGCCCATCAGGTAACATTGCTTTCCATACTTCTTTCCCTTTTCTTTTTAAAAACTCTGCCTTTATATCATCTCTTAATTTTTCATTTTCAAATAAATCAACCATGGTGGCGCCCAGCGCCTTAGATGAAAACAACATTCCTTTGTGCCCGATACTCATGCCTCCACAAGCCACTACCACCCATGAATGCCACGGCGCTTCAAACGGAGCAGTAGTGGTTAATAAAGTAATTTCCGGAACAATATAACTTACATCACCTACATCTGTTGAGCCCCCGACAGGATCTTCTTTTGTAGCTTCCAGCGGTTTAATATCTCCACGAATGCCTTTTAATTCCAGCCCATATTCTTTCATGATCTTATCTGCAAAAGCAAGTTCGTCTTTTGTGTAAGTGATGGGGCCTGCAAAATTCATATTACTCTGCAACGCTTTTGCACCAGTTTCGTTTATTAATAATTCATACAAACCACTGTTTAATTTTATATCATATGCTACGCCAGCCATCAGTGCGGCACCTTTGGCAATATCTTTCATCCGTTCACTTACTTCAGCCACACCACTTCTTTTCGAGTCCCTTATCCAAAGCCATACACTGGCTTCATCCGGAATTACATTAGGAACTTTGCCCGCTTTTGTATATACGTAATGCATCCGTACACCTGGCTTCACATGCTCTCTCAAAAAATTAATGCCAGTGCTAAATAATTCTGCTGCATCTAAGGCGCTGCGGCCATTCCATGGATCAGCAGCAGCGTGAGCACTTTTGCCTTTAAATGAAATAGAATAATCTGATACAGCCTGTGAGCTTTGCATATTTGCCTTAGTCTCATAATCAGGATGCCAGTCTAAACATACATCCAGATCATTAAATAATCCGGCCCTTGCCATATATACTTTGCCCGCCAGGTCTTCTTCTGCGGGAGTGCCATAAAAGCGGATAGTGCCTTTTAATTTACCAGCAGCTATTAATTCTTTTATTGCTAATGCGGCACCTAAACTTCCGGCGCCAAACAGGTTGTGGCCGCAGCCATGCCCCGGTGCCCCGCTCACCAAAGCTTCTTTAGTTGGTTGTGCTTTTTGAGAGAGACCGGGCAGTGCATCAAATTCTCCTAATATACCTATGATTGGTTTACCGCTGCCAAACTCTGCTACAAAAGCAGTAGGAATAGAGGCCACACCTCTCGATACTTTAAATCCCTGCGCTTCAGCATAATCGGCAAGCACCTTTGAAGATTTTGTTTCTCTCATAGCAATTTCTGCAAAGCCCCATATCTGGTCGCTGATTGTAATTAGTTCCTGCTTATGTTTTTCAACAGAAACTAAAACTGCATTTTTATTGGTAGAAGAAATTGGTTGTTGCGCTATGATGAATTGTGTTAAAAAAAGGAATGGTAGAAAAAGAAATTTCATTCTTAAAAATTTATGGGTTGGTGCGATAAATGCTGCGTGTTTAAAATAATTTTTGAACAGTTTTTTGCGATACTTAAAACTCATTCTTCCACATCATACTTTCAACAGGGCGATTGGGTTGACCACTATATTTGGCACTTCGTTTTTGATTATATTTTTCGTGAACTTCACCATCTACAGGAAAATAGATCAGTTGGCCTATGGGCATACCCCGATAAATTCTAACAGGAATTTTACAGGAAATTTCCAGTGTCCAGTTACCGCAAAATCCTACATCACCTTTTCCCGCTGTTGCATGTATGTCAATGCCAAGGCGGCCTGTAGAGGATTTGCCCTCTAAAAATGGTACATGCGTATGTGTTTCAGTATATTCTTCGGTAACACCAAGATATAATTGCCCCGGGTGCAGTTCATAACCTTCGTCAGGTATTTCAAAGTGATCTATCTCATTATGTTTTTTAGCATCCAATACAGTGTCTTTGTATATGGCTAAATGTTTGGAAAGATGAACATCATAACTGTTGCTTCCTAAAAATTCACGTTTGTATGGTTGTATCAATATTGTTTTTTTTTCTATTTCTTCAAGAATACGGTTATCAGACAAGATCATTTATTTTCTGTATTATTTTTATGATTGATGAATAAATCTTACATCTGCAATGTAAAATCTTAATTTGTAAGATGCCTTTGTTTTATCAACATACTATTAACGACGGTGTAAAAATAGGCGTTTGGCATATTGTTGAACCTGAAAGTTTTTTTTTAAATAAGGTTCCGTTGCCTAACATTATTACACATTGGCATAAGCGGCTTCAACACCTGGCTGGCAGGTATTTATTGCAGGAACTTTACCCGGATTTCCCTTATCATTTAATTGAAATTGCAGATACAAGAAAACCCTTTTTACCAAATGAAGAATATCATTTTTCTGTTTCGCATTGCGGAGATTGTGCAGCGGTAATCATAAGCAAAACCAACAGGGTAGGGGTTGATATTGAAATATCGGCACCAAAAATTGAAAGGATTAAATATAAATTTTTAAATAACCAGGAGCTTTATCTGCATCCGGAAGCAGGTAAAAAATTATTAACGCTTTTTTGGTCAGCTAAGGAAGCTGTATATAAATGGTACGGCGAAGGGGAAGTTGATTTTAAAAAACATATCAATATTACTCAGGCAGATATTACTTTGAATGGCGGTATTATTTTGTGTGAATTTTCAAAGGAAGAAGTGATTTTTCTAAGTGTCAGTTATATTTTTTTTGGGGAGATTTGCCTGGCCTGGATAATTCAATGAGCCATATCATCTTCGTCACCTTCTTCCAGTAAATTAAGATCAATTGAATCCTGTCCGGCAATCCCTTCAATTGAGCCTTTCACATGAGCGGAATTCAATAAGACTTTTTCCAATTGTTTCTCTCTTGCTTTCCACAATCTTTCCATTGCATCCCTTTCTTTTTGAATACCAATTTTCATAGCCAGAAATCCTTCACGTATGGCTTTCCATTGTTCAGAAAATTCATTACTGGTTAAATATTCATAGAGTAAATGCATTTTATCACCTTTATTTTCCTGGCTTTTTGCTGAGGCAAAAACTCTTATAACTCCGTCACGCAAAACGTTAGCCATAGCCTTTACCTCAGAAAAGCTACAGATCCACACGCCATCCTTCAGGCCAAAACAATCCATATCCTTGGGCATTGTTTTAGTTACCAGCACTGCAATATCGGCCCCGGTGCTTCTCATATCTTTTTTTAATTTTTCAATCCAGTCAACGCCAAAGTTGCCGGTCCTTTTACTTTCATAAATTAGTTTACCACACTCCTGCCCAAAATTGTTTCTTACAATATGCACACAATCCCCGCCACGTACTCCCTTACCAACTTCTGTTATTACATCAAAGGGGAAAGCGCTTCTCAATAAATCTTCCAGTGCCAGTTCCTGAACTTCTCCCTGCAACTGCATCGAACCCTGGTCTGCCTTACGGCGCATTTCTTCGGCCAGTTTTTTTTGATCGTCCAGTTGCTTTTCCAGTTCTTTAAGCCGCATCTGGAATTCATTTTCCTTAAAAGCATTTTTTTCAATCTCATGCTTTCTTATTTGTTCTGTTACCAAAATTCTTTCTTCCTGTAATTTTTTTTGCAATAATATTTCAAGCTCTTCTTCTTTATTTTTTAGTGCTTTTTCTTTCTGTAAAAACTCAAGTTCCCGCTGGCGTGCGGTTTTGAGTTTTTCTTCATTTTCATGATTAGCTTGCTGCAATAGTTTTACCTGGTTCTCAAAATCGCCGCTGATTGATTTACGTAACTGCTGCTGTAACTCGGCCTCCAGTTTTTGCTTTTCTTTTTGAAGCTTGTCTGCAAATAATTCATTTTCTTTTTTCTTTTTCTCTTCAAATTCAAGCTGCTGGGTTGCCAGTTGTTTTTGCTGATAAACAAACTGCTGCTGCAATTCATTGCGTTCAGCATTGTATTTAACCTCATATTCTTTTTCAATGGTTTTTGCAATAGCATCTTCCGGCGCAAATTCAGTTTTACAATTCGGGCAAGATATAAGTGTCGACATTTTTTAAATTATTTTATTATAGATTTTATTTGGGTGCATTCAAAATTGTCGCTCATGATTTCGGTCGGTGGGGACACCGACCGAGGCCGGGCCGTGGTTTGTGTCCCCACAAACCATTTGGTGCCGCGACAATTTGGAATACACCCAAAGATTACCGGT
>JBDSFG010000251.1:0-5644 GCA_039919615.1 Ginsengibacter sp.
CAAATAATAATCTCACTTTAAAGTCTACTCTCTCTGGTACGGCTGCCGTAGCCGACGTTACCGGAAACACGATATTGGGTAATGTTACAGTGGAGCGTTTCTTTTCAATCAACCGTAAATGGCGATATTTATCAATTCCGACAAATACAACTCAAACGGTAAAAGCAGCATGGCAGGAAGGGGCTGCTTCCAGTGGAGTAAACCCTGTTCCCCGTTATGGTACCCAGGTAACTGACTCCATTACTACATGGGCAGCCAATGGGTTTGATTATCTTTCACCACAAGGGCCATCGGTGAAAAAGTTCAATGCTGCTCTAAATAATTATATTGGCATTGCAAATACCTCCGTGCCTATTGCGAGCAGGGAAGGCTGGATGACTTTCGTTAGGGGAGACAGGACAGCCATTGGATTTTATGCCACGCCTACTATCACAACACTACGTACAAAAGGTTCCTTGATTACGGGCAATCAAGATTATCCTGTCACCGCGCTAACATTTACAAGCATTGGTAATCCGTATGCCTCTCCGTTGGATATGACAAAAATTTCGAAACCAGGCGTGCAGGAATTTTTCTATGTCTGGGATCCAAATCTGACGGGTTCCGCGGGGTTAGGTGCATTCCAGACATTTAGTTTGGGAGCCGGCAATAATTATTTCCCCACGCCTGGAGGTGGAAGTTATCCTTCGCAAATTCCTGTAGCTAATTCTTATAACTATATACAAAGCGGACTCGCATTTTTTGTACGGGGGGCTGGTTCATCCGGCAATGTAGCAATAACTGAAAGTTCCAAAGCAAGTTCTATCGCAGCAGGAAATGCATTAGTTTTCCGACCTGCGTCAGGTAATTTAGCCCAGTTACGTACCAACCTATATGCCATAGAATCTAATGCCAGCACTGATTTGGTTGATGGTGTCTTGAATCATTTTGATGAAAAATACAGTAATGGTTTTGATATTTTTGACGCAATTAAAATGCAAAACTTTTCAGAAAATCTGGCCATTAAAACGGATGGTCAGCTATTAGTTATCGAGCGAAGGCACACTGTAGAGGCCGAAGATACTATCCATTTTAACATGCTTAAGATGAAAGTGAAATCCTATAGGTTTGAATTTACGGGGCAAAATTTTGATCCTGCATTAACGGCTTTCCTGGAAGATAGCAGTGATAATTCCCGTACCATTCTTAATCTTAATGGAACCTCGCATTATGATTTTAATATAACCAATGACTATACATTTTGGAACCCGAACCGCTTCCGTATTGTATTTGCGACTGACGCACAAGGTCCGTTGCCAGTTACCTTTAGCACACTAAAAGCGTTCCAGCAGGATAAGGATATTGCTGTGGCATGGACAGCAGAGAATGAAAAGAACGTGAAACAATACGAAGTAGAAAAATCCGCTGACGGGCAACATTTCACTCCTGCAAATACAATTATTGCGAAACTAAATAACGGCAGCAGTGTAAGCTATCAATGGCTTGATGTAAATGCGCTTACAGGAAATAATTTTTACAGAATAAAAAGCATTGATATTAATGGTGTAGTACGCTACAGCAATGTTGTAAAAATAGTCATCGGCCAGGGCAGATCACAAATTATGGCTTATCCTAATCCCATAACAGATGGCAATATTAACCTTCAATTAATAAACCAGCCTAAGGGTAAGTATGGAATAAGGCTAATGAATAAGCTGGGGCAGGTTATGATGGTTAACCAAATTCAACATCAGGAAGGCAGCAGCACCGAAACGCTCAAGATTAAGTTATTGGTTCATGGAGCATACCAGTTAGAGGTTACCAAACCCGATAAGAGCAAAATAAATATCAACGTATTGTATTAAACAAATAGCCGGTAAATTCTTTTCCGGGAAAAAAATTGAGAACTGTCACTTCATTGGGTGGCAGTTTTTTTTTGAGATGAGGTGACTGCGGACTTATTAAAATAGCAACTATCAGAAAATAAGAAACAGTAATCCAATATCAGAATTCATCCCCCGGGTAAACAATTACCAAACCTGTGCCCGTAAACTGTCTGGCTGATGCATTTTATCTCCTGGCTTTACGTTAAATGCTGAATAGAATGCCGGCATGTTTGCTACTGCATTATTCACTCTGTACTTAGGGGTTGAGTGCGGATCACCCATTACAAGGCTTCTTTCCATTTCAGGTCTCCATTTACTTCTCCATACTTCTGCATATGCCATAAAGAATCTCTGGTCGGGTGTTAATCCCCCGATTTTTTTACCTGACTTTCCTTCCGCTGTTTTCTTGAATGCTTCATAGGCTATAGTAAGCCCCCCAATATCTGCAATATTTTCACCCTGGGTTAATTCACCATTAATATGCAGCGTATCCACCACAACAGAGCCATTATACTGCTTCACTACAAGGTCAGCTTTTTTTCTAAAGTTAGCAGAGTCACTGCTTAGCCACCAGTTTTTTAAATTTCCCAGTGCATCATACTGGCGGCCCTGGTCATCAAAACCATGGGTTATTTCATGACCAATAACTACACCGATTGCACCATAATTTAAAGCATCGTCACCATCCTTATAAAAGAAAGGTGACTGCAGAATTCCTGCTGGAAAATTTATATCATTGGTGTTAGGGTTATAATAAGCATCAATTGTTGGAGGGCTCATAAACCATTCTGAGCGATCAACCGGTTTGCCGATTTTATTGATCATAAAACGGTAAGCAAAATGCCCAGTGTTCTTAATATTCCGGATAAGATCTTCTTTGGTTATTTCAATTGAAGAATAGTCCTTCCACTTATCAGGATAACCGATCTTTTTTGCAATTGCATTTAGTTTTAGCAGCGCCTTTTGTTTGGTTGAGTCACTCATCCAGTTCAAATTCAGTATTCTTTCTTTATAGGTTTCCTGCAGATTATTTACGAGGCTTAGAATGCGTTCTTTAGCTTCTGGCGGAAAATATTTTTTAACATACAATTGCCCTAACGCATCCCCTAATTGTGCGTCTGTAAGCGATACCATTCTTTTCCACCTTGGCTTTAATTCTTTTTGCCCGTAAAGCAATTTGTTCATACTGAATTTTGCGTTTACAAATGCGGTACTTAAGTAGAAAGCATAGTTATCAATAAAATGAAAGCGTAAATAATTTTTCCAATCATTTACATTTACAGATTGTAACAGGCGGCCCAATGAATTATAAAAAGCCGGCTGCCCCACTAAAATAGTATCCTGTTTTACACCCAAAGAATTCATAAACTCAGGCCAGTTAATGTTTGGCGTTTGCTTACTCAATACTGCTGTATTTATTTTATGATAATTCGCTTCAGGGTCTCTAAGCTCAACAGGGCTTCTGGAAGCCTCAGCCAATGCGTTTTCTATTTTCATTACCGCAGCAGCCTCATTGTGTGCAACAATAGAATCATCCCCCGCTAAATGAAAAATGTTTGCAATATATTTTATATATGCATTCCTGATATTTATTGTTGCTGAATCCTGCTTTATATAATAATCTTTGTTGGGTAAACCCAGGCCGCCCTGGTCAAAATGCGCTACTATTTCATTGCTGTTTTTATCGTCCTGGTTTGCATAAAAGCTTATTAGTGGAGATAAGTTCATCTCATATTCTGCTGCCACTTCCTGCAATACATCCTTAGCAGTTTTAAGTGCTGCAATACGCTCCAGGTCGGCCTTTAAGGGAGTAATTCCTTTTTGTTCAATTGCTGCGGAGTCCATAGCGCTTGCATACAGGTCACCCACTTTTTGTTCATTGCTTCCTTTAGAAGCATTTAGCCTGGCGCAGGAATCGAGTAAGGATTTTAATAACTGAGTTGTATTCTGGTGTACAATAGAACCTGAACCCCATGCTGATTCTGATGCCGGTATCTCAGTATTTTTTATCCAGGTACCATTTACATAATTAAAAAAATCATCCTGCGGATGTACAGTGGAATCAATTCCTGTTTTATCCAGCAGATCGTTTTCTGCGGTATCGGCTTTATACTGGTTGCATGAAAAAAGAGCTGCGATAAAATAACCCTGCAACAATAGTGTGGCTGCTCTTCCTGGTTTTGCTTTCATAAAAATGCTTTGAAGTAGAACCAATAAATAGTGTAATGGCATCCCAAATATAATATGGGTTATTATAAACCGCGTAATTTTTATATGTGCGGCGATGCTGCTTATAATAAATTGTAAAGAGTGGCTTTCTCCGTGATGAACAGGAATTGTTCAAATGAAAAGATCTTAAAAACCCTGCTATTCAAAAATATGGTTCATTACTTTAAAAATCTACCCGTACGTATTTTCTCCTATTTTTACTGTTATTAATCAGTGAATTTCTTTTTAAATTTTTTCTTATGAGATCAAAAACATTTTTTCTTTACACATCAATTCTTGCCTGCTCATACAATGTTTATGCGCAGGTAACGCCAAAAGATACTTCCTACATTCCTGTACCTGCTGAAATTAAAGCTGTAACAAAACACAGTGTTGTAATTGGAGGTAGAACCATTAATTATACAGCAACAGCCGGTGCATTAATATTGATGAATGAGAAAGAAGAACCAGTTGCCTTATTCGGATATACTGCATATACAAAAGATGATGATAACAATAACAAAAGGCCCGTAACATTTTCTTATAACGGTGGCCCTGGCTCATCATCTTACTGGCTGCATATTGGCGTAATAGGCCCCAAAAAAGTTGTGGTAAATGATCCGGAATATAATCCGCCTCCTCCTTATAAATTTGAAGATAATACAAATTCAATTTTAGATGTAACAGATATTGTAATGATAGATCCTGTAGGTACAGGGCTAAGTCACGCTGTTGGTAAAGCAAAAAACAAAGATTTCTGGGGCGTTGACCAGGATATTAAATCTATCAGCAACTTCATTAAACAATATGTTACTGAAAACAACCGGTGGAACTCTCCGAAATTTTTATTGGGGGAAAGCTATGGAACAATGCGGTCTGCCGGAGTTGTAGATTATTTGCAGGAAAACCTTGGAATGGTGATGAATGGCGTAATACTTGTTTCCTCCGTACTTGACCTGCGTACACTTACTTTTCAGCAGTATGATGACCTTTCCTATATTTTACATTTGCCTACCTATGCTGCAACTGCATGGTATCACAATAAGATAAGCAATAAACCCGAAAGCCTGGAAAGCTTTTTAAAAGATGCAGAGGCATTTGCCGGGGGAGAATATGCAACAGCCCTCATGAAAGGTGATCGTCTGACTGATGGCGAAAGAGAAATTATTCTCAACAAACTGGTGGGTTATACAGGGCTGAGTAAAGAATATCTGTCACGGGCCAACCTGCGTGTAAATGAGCCGCAGTTTACACAGGAACTTTTGAGAAATGAGCATTTAACCGTAGGCAGGCTTGACTCCAGGTACAAAGGCATCAATCAGAATTTACTAAGTGAGAGCTCAAATACAGATCCTCAAAGCTCTGCTTTAAGCCCTGCTTTCACCACCGCTTTTTTAAGCTACTATTATGGTGAATTGAAAATGGATAGAAAAAATACTTATCATACAACATCAAGTGGAGTAGACGAAAAGCCCCAACAAAAAGCCCCGATACTTAAGCTGTATCGGGGCTTTTTGTTCTACTCCCTGTTGACCGAAGCCGGCGCCACTGTAGGGTGCAAAGTAGCGGGC
>JBDSFG010000264.1:0-5606 GCA_039919615.1 Ginsengibacter sp.
CAACACAGGAGCAAATCAATATATCTGGATATCTCCGAAAAATGGAAAATTAAGGGACTATGACATTAGCGATAAAGATGCTAAAACGTACGCCACCTTAAAAAGCTTTTCCGATGAAAGCGGTTTAGAAAAACATGGGATAGAAATAGACTACGATATTTTTACAAACATGCACGCCACCGATCCTTCAAAGCTTTACAGTGTTTACCATGCTTCTGACATTAATTTTACGCTGAACCCAAAGGGAAAGGCCGTAGATAAAGGCGTTGTATTACCCAATATAAATGATGGTTTTAAGGGCACAGCGCCGGACCTTGGTGCCATAGAAGCAGGCGACGCTGCTCCCGTGTATGGAGTAAGGGGAATTGGTAATCAGTCTTTTTACCGTTGATTAATGCTAATATAAATCACCTTTAGAATACTCAAAAAATTGATACTTTTTCGTGAATAATAATTCCAAAATTCATTTAGTAATTATGGATGAATATTTTGTTTTTGGATAATAAGACATAACTGTTGCTTAGTTTTATAAAATAAATATCTTATTACTTTTACAGATGCCGATATGAAGTATGATCTAACTGTTATAGTTCCTGTTTATGAGGAGGAAGACAATATTGAAAGACTTGAGAAAGAACTGGCGAATTTCCTTTCCCAGGCAATAAAAAAAACTAAAATATTATTTGTAAATGATGGATCAAAAGATAACAGCCAGGCATTGATTGAATCCATTTGTGAAAAAAACGAGGACTTTTATTTTATTTCTTTTGCCCGAAATAAAGGCCTGAGTACGGCTATAAAAGCAGGCATTGATTATTCAGATACTGAGTTGATAGGTTATATAGATGCTGATCTGCAAACCTCTCCTGAAGATTTTAATATTTTGATAAAAGAAATTGAAAACTACGACCTTGTAACCGGGGTTAGAGCTAACAGGAAGGATTCGTTTGTTAAGAATGTTTCTTCTACTATTGCCAATAAGATACGCCGGGCATTTACACATGATGGAATGGATGATACCGGTTGTCCGCTTAAAATAATCAGAGCTGGTTTTGCTAAAAACATCCCAATGTTCAACGGGCTTCATCGCTTTCTTCCGGCAATGATATTATTACAGGGCGGAAGAATAAAGCAAGTTCCGGTAAGGCATTTTCCCAGGATAGCAGGGCAGGCAAAATTTGGCCTTTGGAACAGGTTGCTTGGCCCCCTGATGGATTGCTTTGCCTACCTGTGGATGAAGAAGAAATATATAAATTATACCATCGTTAAACAAGGATGATGATTACATGGGTTACTTATGCTATTGGTTTTACTGCTCAGTTATTATTTTCTGCAAGATTACTTTTACAATGGATAATATCCGAAAAAAATAAAAAGGTTGTTACACCTTCCTCATTTTGGGTGCATAGCTTAATTGCCTCTTTTTTATTATTTATATATGGCGATCTCAGGCATGATTTCTCTATTATGCTTGGGCAAACAATTACGTATTATATCTATATCAGGAATCTACAATTTCGTGGACAATGGCATAAGCTGAATATATTGTTTAGATGGTTTTTGGTATTGTTTCCCTTACTGATCATTGTGTATTATTTTAACAACAATACCTATGACCTTTCAAGATTATTAAGCAAAAAAAATATAGAGACATGGCTTTTAATATTAGGCATTATTGCCCAGATGGTTTTTACGACAAGATTTATCGTACAGTGGATATATTCTGAAAAAATTAAAGAATCGGTTCTGCCCTTAAGTTTCTGGTGGATAAGTTTAATTGGCTCAGGAATGATTTTAACTTACGCAATCTTCAGAAAAGATCCTGTACTTTTTGTCGGGCAAATATTTGGACTTGTTGTGTACTTCAGGAATATAATATTAACGCAGAAAAAATGAAACCCCGGTTTATCGCTTGTTTGTTTATAATAGCTGTTGTTATTCCGGCTGCCTTCAGCACCTGGGGGCTCACCGAAAGCAGTGAGGCACGCTATGCAGAAATAAGCAGGGAAATGTATATTTCCGGTGATTTTGTTCAGCCTAAGTTATTAGGTATCCATCATTACCATAAGCCGCCGGTTGTATATTATATTACTTCAATTGGGTATTCAATTTTTGGCGTAAACGAATATGGGGCCCGCTTTTTTCTCAGCCTTGCTTTGTTGGCGCAGCTGCTGCTTGTTTATTTAATTACAATGCTGCTATACGATAACAGGAATTTATCTGTAGCCGCAACCCTCATTTATTTTTCATACCCTATTGTTCAAATTGCTGCAAAAAACCTGACCACTGATGCTTATTTAACCACGTTTATTTTCAGCAGTATTTATTTCTTTTTAAAATATCATCAACAGCCCAGCGCCATTAAATACTTGTACCTTTTTTACATTTTCTGCGGCCTTTCCTTTTTAACCAAAGGGCCTGTTGGTATTTTGCCCCAGGCCTTGTTTGCTATTTTATATACAAGGATATTCAAAATTAAACGAGAAATTAGTGTACACACTTTTGCTGCGTTGATAACAGGTATAGCCATTTGTATCTCATGGTTTACCGTGGTGCTTTATCAAAATAAAGAACTATTGAGCTATTTTTTTAAACACCAGCTTGCTGATAGGGTGGCAGGGGATACTTTTAAACGCAGCAAGCCATTTTGGTATTATTTTGCTTTTATGCCATTGCTTGGGTTACCGGCATTTTTCTATTTTGCGCATTACGTACGGGCAAATTTTAGTTTGGCAGGTTTTCGCAGGAATATATCTTCAGTATTATCGATTAGTTTAATCATTTTGCTGTCAGTTTTTACTGCATCTTCTTCTAAATTAATTTTGTATGTTATACCGCTTTTTTTATTCATTTCAATTCTTTCTGCTAAGCATCTTTCTGAGGTATCTTTAAAAACAGCTAAAATCTTTGAAAATATTTCTTTGGGGTTCAGTTGCTTTTTATTTGTAAGTCTCATTGCGGCTTCGTTTATGACGCTGCCCGTTGTTTTTCCAAAAGTGGCGGTTATAATATTTAGTCTTACAGGTATTGTTTGTATGATTTTTTTTAAAAGAGTAAAATTTACGCCAGAATATTTAAAAGCCCCATTTATCAACGCAATTAGTATGGCTGTACTAACCTTTTTATTTCCTTTTATTATGAAAGTTAATGACCTTGAAATAAATTCAATAAGACCTATGGCAGCTTTTATAAAAGATAGATCAATGAATAAAAAGCCCGGCAGCATTGCTGTTTATGATTATTTGTTACCCTCGCTTGCATTTTATACAAATGAAGAAATTATAACACTGGATAATGGCAATTCAACCACACAGCGGGAGACTCAATTTGAAACAAACAATAATACCTGGCAAAACACTTATTTTAAATTAGGGGAGAATAAAGATACTGTTGCGCTTACTTCAATTCTGGCAAAGCCAAATTCATACATTATTGCTCAAAAGAAAAATCCGCTCCCGGATTCCTTATCCTTTCTTAAGAAAAATCTTCCAAATAAAATATTAATGGGGAAATGGATAATATATTTTTAGCTATAAGTAGACTGGTTAAATAAATTTTGAGAAAAAATCATTCATCGCAGCAATCTATTTCACAATCTTCCTGTGTTTCAAAAGGAATAAATCCCACCTGTACCCAGCCACCTTGCTGTAATTTAAAACAATAAAACTTTCCATTTTTCTTTTGTTTGCATTTGCATTTGGAATCACGGGCTGGCTTTTCATCAGAAGTTTCCGGGGCAGAAGATAGTTCTTCTTCCAACTTCTCTTCTGCTTCTTCTTTTTCTTTTGCACGGTTTTTTTTTGACGACATAATTACTGTATTAAGCGGAGTGTAGTATCATAATGAAATTGCAATGCATTTGAATCATGAAGAATTTGTGGAATGTTAAATACAAGAGGCTTATAGCTGCCTATTTTATTTATGTCCAGCTTTATTATTTTTTGTATGTTCAAAATGTCCTGCGAATTATCAGGCGCCAATCCTGACATAAAAAACAGGTAGCCGCCGGTAGTCTTATTTCCCCTGGCGGGCTTAAGATAAAATGTGCCTTTATCTTTTTTTATGTTTAGTTCCATAGGAAAGGATGTATACCCAAAAGAATAATCAATTATACCAAAATAAGACGGGCCAAAACCAATACAGAAATCATCTTTATCTAATTTCAGTGAAAAGAAAAGCATTGCATCTATTGTGTGAAGCCTGGCGTTTGGCCTCTTTTTTGCCCGTGCTTCAAACTGGTATTTCAATAAATACATTTCCTGAGAATAGCGGTATCGTTCTATATAGTCCGCAAAAGGAATCTTTGTTGAATCATTAAGTTCTGTTATATCAAGCAGGTAATCTTTTTCAACGTATTTTTCTCTGTATGAAGCTTTATAAACCTTTATAGAACTGGCTTTAGTGATAACAGTATCTCCTAAAAAAGTGTTGGAACCAATACCCGGAATGTTTTTTAAAAACTGCTTATTTACATTATCATTAAAGCTGAATAATATTTTTTGCTCCATACAGGAGTTAAATAAAAAAAGCATAAAAATGGCCATGCGCCAAAAGTTATTTTTGCAGTTTAACATTGCTTATATTATTATAAGTTCCACCAACATAAAATCTGTTCAAATCATTATTAGGGTGCAGCGGATAATGAAATGTGGTATGGATAATTTCCTGCAATCCAAATACCCGCCCTGCCTGATTGCGCAAAGAACCAATCACCCCCGCATCAATAGCATAACCAGCCGCAGGAAATATTTTTAAATTATAAGCAGACGTATTATAAGCGGGCGAAATTTTATATTTTCTGTTTCCGGCTGTTGAATCCTCAATGTTATAATCAGGAAGATTGATACCTACAACATTTGACAGTTCATATAATAAACCTGAGTAGCCGGTAAACTGATCGAAGCTAAGCTCTGCTGTATTATAATTTTTTCGGTTGTGAATATAAACACCAAAACCTCCCGTCCACCACCGGTCAAAATTATCGCCAAGTGAAAGAAAATTAAAAGGCGCTGCGCCGTCGTTATAATAATTAACGCTAACCATTGGGGAAGAGAATGTTACGGCGCCTACGGTCTGGTTTCTTTTATGATTATTAATGATAAAATTGGTCGTTAAATACGCAGCATATCTTTTATTAGCCACAAGATTATAATACGAACCAGTATTTATGGTTTTTAAAAATTTAGTATAATTAATATTCCCGTTCCATCCATAACCGAAAGTGAATGAGTTGGTAAAATCAACTTGAATATCATTTATAAGAGGATTTAAATTTGCTCCCAGTGATTTATTATAAATTGAAACAGAAGGCCCGTAATTGAGGATAAAATTGTTTTTATACACTGCATTTGCAATAAAGGCTGCGAAGAATCTTACTCCCGAAAAATGCTGATTTTGCCCGTAATTAAAAGTCACGTTGCAGCCAAAATTGAAGTACCCCTTGTAGTTCCAGGTTGACTGTGACTGAACAGGCTTACAAACAATAAAGAATAATGGGAAAAAAAAATATCGCTGAAACTTTTTCACTTTGGGGTAGTTAATAAAAGTTGATTGTAAGTTTAGTATTTTTTTCTTTAATAATAAAATAATGAACCGAAAAATACCTT
>JBDSFG010000291.1:0-10426 GCA_039919615.1 Ginsengibacter sp.
ATCATTTTGATACAATCGCAGAAAATTATTCATACTATTTTCTCCAAATTCAGTAGTGCCGCCTGATATAAGCAGGTCTAAATCTTTATCTTGATCAGCATCAAACAATAGTGTACCAACATCCTCCTCTGGTTTATCAGCATCTGTTAGTTTTTTTGAATTAAATGTTCCGTTAGCATTCCGGATAAATATTTTTCCGGATTGGTTAACCGCACCGCCTACAAAAAAATCTGTAAGGCCATCTCCGTTCACATCACCTGTTGCAATGTTAGGCCCCAACTGTGAATACTTTTGCATAAGCGGCTGACGATAACTAAAATCAAAATACTGTACTTCGTTATGTTTAAAATCAATATTAAGTTGTGTGGAAACTTCCGTAAACAATGGTTGTACAATTGAGGAATCTCTTGACTCGACAGGGCTTTTAGCATCTCCATATTTAATGGTAAGAAGCTGATTAGCTTTTACGTTTTGTATTATCTGAACTTTATCATCAGGCCATTGAATTTTAAGGGAATCAATATTAAGTGCATTTGCAATCCCAAAATGAAGCCGGTAATCAACACTTGAAGAAAAGCCCCTTACAGGAGATTGTTCTAAAAATTGCTCTGCTCCTTTATTAAATAAAAACACTTTACACCCAACACCAAGAACATTTTTTGATGTCCCTTTAAATTGAAGAGATATGAAATTAGCAACAGTATCATTTATGGAATTCCTTATTTCATTTCTTAATAAGAAAGCTTCCTGGTTCATGTTGTTAACTACCAGATCAAGATCACCATCATTGTCAAGATCTGCATAAGCAGCCCCATTTGAAACGGAAGGAATTGCAAGACCTGTTTGAGTAGTTGTATTTGTAAAAGTAAGATCACCATTGTTGTGAAAGAAGTAATTATTTACTTTGATACTTCCATACTCATCAAGCTTTTTACGGTATATCCGGTCACTTTTTTTGTCTGACTTATTAGTGGGTTGATCGCTGCCAAATGTGTAGTCGTTTTTATCCTGCGCATTTCTGAAAGCGGCATAATCATTATTGGTCACATCTTTTGCAAAGCCATTAGTAATATGAATATCTTTCCACGTATCATTATCGAAGTCAGCCATTAAAACACTCCAGCTCCAGTCAGTTTCAGAGATACCTGCTAACTGCCCTATCTCGCTATAGAAAGGCTCCACGTTATTTTTATTATTTCTTATTCCATTGTTTAGCTGCAGCATGTTTCTTACAAAAGCAGGCTTATAGCCAAACCTCTGCTGCATATCATACTTTTCCTGGCTTGATGCGCTGAACATCATCTTTTTTCTTTCATTTGTTTCAGGAACCATATCGAGTACTGCAATATCGCAGAGGCCATCATTATTAATGTCAGCTGCGTCTACACCCATACTGTTATAACTTTGATGCTTTAATGATGTTGATATAATGTTTGAGAAAGTACCATTCCTGTTATTAAGCCATAACAGATCATTAGCAATGTAATCATTAGCAACATAAATATCCGGCCAGTTATCATTATTCACATCTGTAATTATCATTCCCAAACCATAGCCATCTTCTTTTATACCCGCCTCATCTGAAACATCATGAAAAATGGGATTTGCCCCCCCTGCGGGTGTTCCATCGTTCCTGTATAACTTATCCTGAGCAGGTGAGTTGCCACTCGTGTCTATCGGAGAAAGCTCGTTAGCATGATTGTAATACAGCCTGTGACTAAGAAGATACATATCCAGATCGCCATCTTTATCAAAATCAAAAAAAGCAGCCTGCGTGGAAAAACCGGTATCTGCTAAACCATATGCTGCTGACTGTTCTGTAAAGGTCACTTCACTTCGGCCCTCTCCATCCTGAGAGGGAGAAAAGCCATTATTGATAAACAATAAATTTTTTCTTTTTTGTTTATCAGATGAATGAGAAGAACAAATATAAATATCCATGAAGCCGTCATTATTAATATCAACTATGCTTATTCCTGTACACCATTTTGCGGTTTGCACTCCTGCTTTCTCGGTAATGTCTTCAAACTTAAAATTCCCTTTATTGATGTATAGCTTACTACTTACCATACTGCCGCCAAAAAAGATATCCGGTAAGCCATCATTATTAAAATCTCCTATTCCAACTCCTGATCCATTGTACATATATTCATTCTCATAAACATTTACAGAATCACTTTCTGTTATTTTATTATTGAAGGTTATGTTTGTTACACCAGATGGAACCAATGTAAAGCGTAAAGGATCAAGGGGAAGCTCGTTATTTTTACAACTGAACAAAATCATTATCAGCAAATTAAAAAGCAGGTTTATTTTGTGATTGCGCATTGTGAGGTTATAACTACACTTTTCTAAATTGTATAACAGAAGTCATTAAACGTTTTTTCTTATAAATTTTACTGTAGGGAAATAAGTATTATACCGAATACTATTTCTTCTTACCCCAAACTGCCGTACCTGTTTCATTTAACCCCGTAAATATGTAAGTGCTTTTTTTATTCTCCCAGTCTCTCCCTTTTTGCACAAATAGCTTTTCAACACTTCCTGTGCTCCAGTTCAATTGAAGCCAGGGTGCACTGTATGTCCATGTGTCACCAGCAAAACCATTTATAGTTCCCCCTGCATCAATGGTGATAGTTGTTGAAAACTGAAAATCAGGAGACCGCTGTTCATTGGCAAAGCCAGGCACTACGCTATAATTAAATTTAATTCTTTCCCATTTTCCTTTAATGCTGTCCTCCGCTACAGTTGCATTGTCTTCCCAGGCATATCTTTCAGGTGATACCACCGGCCAGCCATTTTGCGACCAGAATATTTTTCTTACATGCAGATCCATTGAAAACCTGCTATTCCCCGGCCTTGCCTGGTGTGCCATATAATATTGCCCTGCATCATCTTTAAATACTGCACAGTGTGCAGTACCCTGCCAGCCACTATGTCCCTGAAATTGGTAAGGCGCCAATATCATAGGACCATGATCCTGTACAGTATTTATATTAATGTTATTAAAATCAAAAAACGGCCCTTTCGGATTGTCACCACGGCCTACCCTTACATTATATTTACTTTCTAACCAGTCATAGGCTATGAAAATGTAGTATTTGCTTTGGACTTCATTATAAATTATTTCAGGGCCCTCTATATTTCCGTTAATGGTTGGTCCGGTAAATCCGCGTTGGGCAATTCTTACGCCTTTATCATTATTGGTTAATCCCAAACCTGTAGTTGGATCTAATTTCAATACATATATTCCATCGTATGCCGAGCCATAGTACATCCAGTGTTCGCCGGCAGGTGTTACTAACACTGTTGGATCAATAGCATTTGTTTGAACAGTGGATTCATCTTTCGATGTAACTACAAGTCCTTTTTCTGTCCATGGGCCTTCAGGGGATGTAGCTGTTGCAAGACCAATAACACTCAGCCTGGAAACAGCGGAAGACAAGGAATAATATAGCCTATACTCATTGCCAACCTTCATAATGTAGGGTGCCCATAAGGAGTTAAAAGGTGTGCCACCCTGAGCTGTTATATATGCAGATCCCATAGAAGGCAGGCCGCTAAAAACCCAACCTACAAATATCCATTCCACAAGATCCTTTGATTTTCTAACCTGTATGCCCGAACGGACATCTATACCAAAACCTACGTCGGTACTGTAGCAGTAATAATAATCTCCAAATTTTTTTATAGAAGGGTCATGCACATTGTATGAACTCCATTTGTAATAATAGTTAAAAGGTGCAATACTTTCATAGGTATCTGAAATTAAATTTATATCAAAGTCAGTTGATGGTATTACCGGTGAGGCCACGGGGGGCGAAACAGGAGATGGTGTATCAGCCTTTTTACATGAAGCAAGAACACTTATCGAAAGCATTATAATGCATAGCGTAATATTTGTATTTTGATTAATCTTTTTAAGAATACTTTTCATGAAAATATTTGGCTTTTTAAAACAAAAAAGCCTGCTGTGATATGTTGGTCAATAGAAGCTTTATTTATTTAAGAAAGCGTATTTAAAAATTACTAGTTAACCAGAAAAAAAACCTGCCCATAAAAGTAATGGACAGGAATTTTTAAAGCACAAAACTCTTTTAATTAGCCGGATTAGGCGAAAGGTTTTTATTTACATCAAGTTCCCTTTGCGGAATAGGCAGCCATTGGTTTCCTGGTGTATATGAATTGAAATCTGCATCATGTGTTTTTAACTCCGCAAGTTTGGTTGGATTTTCAAACCAACCCCAGCGAATCAGATCATGTATCCGCTGACCTTCTATTGAAAACTCCAATAATCTTTCATGCGACAATTGATCACGCATTTCAACCTGTGTCATATTAGGTTTTGCTGTTGCAAGGTCAGGTAAAGAAGCCCTTGATCGAACCATTTGAATATAAGGATATGCTTCTGCAGTTTTGCCGGTTTCATTTAATACTTCCGCATACATTAACAAAATATCTGCGTAGCGCAGTATACGGTAATTAATACCGGAACCTTCAGGTGTCTCAAAAGCCTTACCATTTCCTACACCATCATTGGTATATTTTCTTGGATAAATTTTTGTTTGGGGGTTAAACCAGGGCCTGCCATAGGCACTAACTGAATTATCATCAGGCTCATAAGAAGCGATGGTTGATAAAAGCCGTGGATCACTTTTGCCACCTGTAGTTTTTTCTAATTTAAACTCATTGTATACCCATCGGGTTGGCAAATAATCGGAAAAGCCTGCACCTTCCATACCATAAGTAACAGAAACAGCAGTTACTTGTCTCCAGGTGGCACTTGGCTCACCAGCCCAGTTCATATCTGTACCCCCGGTTGCCGTAAATTGAACCTCAAATAGCGACTCAATGTTATTTTCATTTACATCTTTAAAATTGTCTCTGTAATCCGGCATTAAAGAATACAAACCTTTATAAGGTCCGGAAATAAATTTCTCAAATTGAGCTCCTGCTTTTGCCCAGTCTTTTCTGTATAAATATGCTTTACCCAACATACCTGCTGCTGCACCTTTTGTAGCCCTCCCTTTATGCCCTTTATCCGGACCTTCAACACTGGAGTAATTTAAAGGCAACATTGATTCGGCAGCAGCAAAATCTGAAAAAATTTGTGCCCACACTTGATCCTCTGTAGCAGTGGCCGGATAATATTCGGTTGGATCAACAGGTGGTACCGTAACTAAAGGCACAAGTTTGTAATTATTCACTAAATTAAAATAGGCAAGTGCCCTTAAAAAATAGGCTTGTCCCAATAACCTGCTCTTTTGATCAGCAGTTAATACACCATCCGGATATTTGCCAACATAGGCTAACACCTGGTTGGCCCTGTTTACAATGATAAATAAATCCCTCCAGATCCACTCAACGGGTCCGGAGTTGGTGGGTATTATAAACTTTCCCGTCAATTCCAGATCAAGCCATGGACTGTCGCCGGTAAAATCATCACCCCGGCTATCCGTAAGCCCCGGAAGCGATCTCATATAAGTGCCATCTGTAATAAGCCCGCTGTATACAGCGGTAACACCAGCAAATGCCTGTTCCTTTGTTTGCCAGAAAGTGCCTGTGGTTGGTCTATTTGGGTTAACCTGTTCTAATTTTTTATCGCAACCTCCTATAAAAAGAATGATCACAACAGCATAGAGAATTTTTTTCATATAATAGTTATAAATGGTGATTAGAAAATTAACTGCACGCCAGCCATAATTGTTCTTGGTTTGGGATATGATCCAAAATCATATCCTGGATTAAACACACCGGATGTAAAGTCGGGATTGAATCCTTTATATTTCTGGAATGTGTACAGGTTTTGCGCTGTTATGTAAACCCTTGATCTGGTTAAGCCTTTTATCAGGTTATCAGGAAGTGTATAACCAAGGGAGATGGTATTTAGCCGTAAATAACTTCCATCCTGTAACCAACCCGGACGATCAGAATCACGGAAATTATTTACATCGGCAGAGTTAAGCCTTGGAACGTTGGTATTTGTATTTGTCGGTGTCCAGCGATTCAACATTTCTTTGCTGTAATTTGCTGAGCCGTTTGAATGCATCAAGTCCCGGTAAAATCTGCTGTTAATTAAAAACTTCGCACTGCCCGAAGCAAAAAGAGCTACATCAAAGTTTTTATACCCGGCAGAAATATTAAATCCATAGTGATATTTAGGAATAGCGCTACCTAATTTAACCCTATCGAAGGCTTCGTTAATAACTCCATCAGGTTTACCTTGCGGACCACTGATGTCTTTATATTTAACATCGCCGGGAGCAACATTGGGTTGTTGTGTTGCATGAGCGGCTACTTCCGCTTGTGTTTGAAAAATGCCTTCATAAACATAGCCATAGTGAAAACCGACCTCATCGCCTACAATAGTTTTTGAGCCAGCTCCAAATATTGGCGCATTATTTCCACCCAAAGCCAATACTTTGTTTTTAACAGTAGAAAAGTTCGCAGAAATATCATAGGTAAACACGCCTTTAGTTTTATGATATCCCGCTGAAAACTCTACACCGGAATTCTTTAAGGTAGCAGCATTGATAGTAGGAGATGAATTTAAAGAACCAACTGACAGGGGAATTGGTACTCCTACTAATACATCGGAACTTTTAGAATTATAATATTCCGCAGTAAAGTCAAGAGTATTATTAAGGAAAGTTGCATCAAACCCTATATTAGTAGTGGCCTTACCTTCCCATTTTAGATTTTGAGCAACTACACTTGTTTGTGTACCCCCCACAACTCTTACACCATCAAATGTGTACACAACACCCGGATTAATAAAAGGCTGATATGCATAATCTGCAATATTTTGATTTCCTAATTTACCATAACTGGCCCTGAATTTTAGCGATGATATAACCGCGGCAGGTACGCTCCAAAACTTTTCATTACTTACTCTCCAACCAACCGATGCTGCTGGAAAATAACCAAATCTTTTAGATGGAGAAAAACGAGATGAGCCATCCCTGCGCAATGTAGCAGACATTAAATACCTGTCATCAAAACTATAATTTACCCTTCCAAAAAAAGAGGAAAGAGTATTTCTTGATTCATTGCTGGTTGAAGACCTGGTTTCACCACTTTGCAAAACTGGAATGTAAGGCCTGGTAAACCCTTGTGCTATACCTTCAATTACTACAACTTTATTATCTCTAAAAGACTGGCCTACCACGGCTGCTACCACATGTTTACCAAAAGTTTTGTCATAATTAAGTGTATTCTCAATCACCCCATTAGAAAATTGTCTCGATATATCATTTAAACGGGCAATAGTGTTGCTAAAAAATTTGCCCATAGAAAATTCAGGGGCAAAAGAATTATTGCGAACACTGGTTTTGTCATAACCCAAATTGAGTTTATAACGTAGGTTATGGCCATTGTTCTTCAGTAATTGAAGCTCACCATATACATTTCCAAACATCCGGTCAACATCAACATAATTAGTGAAAAGATGGTTGACCCCGATTCCATTCAATGAGTTCTCGCCATGAAATTCTGAATTAGATCCACCAAAGCCTCCCAGATTTGCAGGATCATATACAGGCATTGTTGGTATAGCCATTACTAAAGAATTAATGAGCGGCGGAATATTTCCTAACAATATATCATTGCGGAAAGTAAGTGAGTTTTCGTGGGAATGAGTATAGGAAAATGATTGACCAATTTTGAAAATTCCCTTTTCAGCCGTAGAATTCAAACGGGCAGTGTACCGCTTATAATCAGGGCCATTACCAACGTAAGTGCCTTCATTATCAAAATAATCTAATGAAAAATTATAAGTGTTGTTTACACCGCCGCCCGATAAGTTAACATTATGATTTTGCCGGGACCCGTTTTTTAAACCTTCTTTTTGCCAGTCCGTATCTATATTTTTGATGTAGGTGGGACTTGCCGGATCATTAAAAGGAAAAAGCGGTTGATTGCCATTTTTTCTTGCCTCATTATTGAGCATTTGATATTCGGCCCTGTTTGTTACATCAGTTATCTGCCATACCTTATCTATGCCATAATAGCCATTATACTCTGCTTTCATTTGTGTATTCTTTCTGCCCTGCTTGGTAGTTATAATGATTACACCATTGGCTGCTTCAGAACCATAGATGGCTGCGGCTGCGGCATCTTTTAAAACCTGGATAGATTCAACATCATTTGGGCTAAAGTCACGAATGGATCCACTTACAGGCACACCATCCACCACATAAAAAGGTTGCGCATTGCCAAAGGTGCTAAAACCCCTTATGCGTACAGAAGGCACTGATCCAGGCTGACCATCGCTGTTAACAGCAACACCAGTGGCCCGGCCCTGTAAAACCTGTGTAATATCTGATGCGGAATATTTTTTTGTTTCATTTACATTCACACTCACAATAGAACCTGTGAGGTCTTTCCTTCTTTGTGTACCATAACCAACTACCACAACATCACTAAGCTGGCTTATTTTTTCTTCGAGTTGTACATTTATAGCTCCGATATTTCTAATTCTCACTTCTTTACTTTGCGTTTCAACAGAAGAAAAAACAAGAACATCATTTACTGAGGCAGGGATGGTGAATGTACCATCACTATTAGTTGATGTTCCTGTGTTTTTTCCTTTAATAGTCACAGAAACATTAGTGATTGGCTTGCCATCACTATTATTTACCGTGCCTGTTATATTTGATTGAGCAAAAAGAAAGTTGATAGAGAATATTGCAAAAAGAAAGATGATCGTTTTGACAACCCTCCCCGGAAAAAAAGATCTTTTAATTTTCATATAGCTGTGTTTTAGTTTTTAATATTAAAAAATAAGTGTCATTTGTACAATTAATAAGTGTGTCGGCTCAATGGATCGTTTATTCATTTGAATTAATAGTTCAGGCTGTTTTCAAATTTTGGGATGTGTAATATTCGGGTTGAAGATTTAACCATTTTTCAAAATGTTGAACCACAAGATGACCACCTGTGTTAAAAACAGATGGTTTACCAGGCTGCCTTAAGTAAAATTTTGTAAGTTGCGAAGTACAACAAAAATGGTTCAATGCCCCGGTTTGCAGAGGTAGAAGAAAATGAAGTAAAAATGTGCGGTTAAAAAATAATCTGCAAGGCAATCTCATTAATCTTCGTTTTAATTACTAAAAGTAATACCAATATTTTTGCTAATTGCGCCATATCGTATCACAATTTCATCAAAACTGCTCATCCTCTTTTGAGAAATATCTTTTTTGCTTCTTCGGCTATCTTTGTACATACAACATTAATTTTATTGAAGCATACGATTGCTATACTTGCGGCCATGCTGCTTTTAACTCACCCGCTTTCGGGTCAATCCTATTATTTCAGGCACTACCAGGTTGAAAACGGGC
This sequence comes from Ginsengibacter sp., assembly GCA_039919615.1. Classification (GTDB taxonomy): domain Bacteria; phylum Bacteroidota; class Bacteroidia; order Chitinophagales; family Chitinophagaceae; genus Ginsengibacter. The sequence goes on from JBDSFG010000291.1 coordinate 9,339, forward strand.
TATCCAATAATGCAGTGATTTGCTGCGTACAGGATAAAAAAGGGTTTCTCTGGTTTGGAACAAAGGACGGGCTTGATCGCTTTGACGGATATTCTTTCAAAATTTTCAGGAATGATCCCAGGGACACAGGAAGTATTGGCAACAATTTTATTCATAGTTTATATGAAGACCCAAATGGGATATTATGGGTGGGAACAGAAGTCGGCTTATATAAGTACAATGCAACCAAAGAGAGCTTTACTTTATTTTCATCTCTCAAAAATGCACCTGTTCGGGAAATACAAATGGATAGTAAAGGCAATCTCTGGTTTATTTCAGGGTTTACATTATCCAAATATGATAAAAGTGAAAAAACCCTTGAGGATTATGATGTAAATAAATATGCTGAAGCCACTTCTATTTGCAAGTCATCAGACGGAGCACTTTGGATTTCTACCAGTTCCGGCTTATTAAAAAAATATGATCCGGCTAATAATTCATTTACAAGCTATGATGTGTTTCAACATTCAAAGCCTGTTATTTCTAAATGGATCGAAAAAATTTATGGCACAGCAAACGGCAACATTTTAATAGGCACCTCTAACCAGGGCGCCAAAATGTTTGATGTTGCTTCTTCGACTTATAAGGAGATACTAACTTATAATCCGGATAAGACTGAAATATTTGTAAGAAATTTTGTTCAAACTGCTGACAATGAATTTTGGATTGCAACCGAGTCAGGTATCTTTATTTATAACAGTAAAACCGGGCACAGCACCAACCTGCAAAAAACATATAATGATCCTTATTCAATTTCTGATAATGCCGTTTACTCTTTTTGTAAAGACAAGGAAGCCGGCATTTGGGCGGGCACTTACTTTGGAGGTGTTAACTATTATCCGGTACAACATACTTCTTTTGAAAAAATATTTCCGAAGCTCGGTGAGAATTCTTTAAGCGGCAATGTGGTTCGTGAAATACACCGGGATACTAACGGTAATTTATGGATTGGCACCGAGGATGCCGGGTTAAATAAATTTGATACTATCAAAAAAATGTTTACTCATTTTCAACCATCCCGGTGGAAAAAAAGTATCTCATATACAAAT
>JBDSFG010000300.1:0-5797 GCA_039919615.1 Ginsengibacter sp.
GAGATTGACTTTTTTTTCAAATCAATCTCTTTGCAACAAATTGAAAATCAGTGACCCTGTTAGGATTCAAACCTAAAACCTCTTGATCCGTAGTCAAGTGCTCTATTCAATTGAGCTACAGAGCCAATTTAAGAAAATCAAAAATAAGAACTTCAAAACCTTCTGATCCGTAGTCAGATGCTCTATTCAATTGAGCTACGCAGCCATTGGGCAGCAAAAATAATAAAATTCAGGCAACAAATTCTTTTGACCACTTTTGCAATAAATTTTTAAATGAAGATACAATTATGGTCGGTTGGCAAGGCTCATGAACCCTATGTGAAGGAGGGCATTGATTTGTTTACCAACCGTATCTCTCATTATTATCCGGTGGAATGGCAACTTATATCATCGCCCAAACATGCAGCAGTTCTGCCCGCGATTGATTTGAAAAAAACAGAAAGCGAAAATATATTGCGTTTATTATTACCTGAACACATCCTGGTTGTGCTTGATGAAAAAGGGAAACAAATATCATCAGAAAAATTAGCTGGATTTATACAACAAAAGGCAAACGAAAGCGCCAGGAATATTATTTTTTTAATTGGCGGCGCTTATGGATTAGATGATAAAATCCTTACCCGGGCTAATTTAAAATGGAGCCTTTCTACCCTTGTATTTCCTCATCAGTTGGTAAGATTAATTTTAGCTGAGCAAATTTACCGGGCATGTACTATTATAAGAAATGAAAAATATCATCATTCTTAGTTAATGCTTATGTTTGAAAAATATTTTTATCATGATCTCTATCACCTTAATCATTACTGTAGTTACGGTTATAATTTCACTTATTAGCCTTGGCAATAACCAGGTAACAGAAACTTTTATATTTTACCCGCCGGCGGTCACTGAAAAAAAACAATATTATAGATTCATAACCTATGGATTTATCCATGCGGATTTGTTTCACCTCATATTTAACATGTACTCCTTCTATTCCTTTTCAAACGGTCTCGTTGAACCAAAGTTTATTTCTTACTTCGGTGACTATGGGCGTGCTGCATATTTAATAATGTATTTAATGGCTTTGGTTATTTCATTGCTGCCGACTTACTTTAAAAATAAAGATAACACCAGGTACACGAGCCTCGGCGCCTCCGGAGCGGTATCTGCGGTAATATTTGCAGGTATAATCATTTGGCCAACTATGCCTTTATACGTTTATTTTATTCCTATTCCTATTCCGGGATTTGTTGTTGGCATATTGTTCCTGGTTATTTCAGCTTACCTGGATAAACGCGGAGGCGGAAACATAAATCATTCTGCACACATGTGGGGTGCATTATTTGGCGCCGCTTTTATAATAATTTCCGCAAAACTGTATGCCAGTGTTGATCTGTTGACAGACTTTGTTGAAGCGATTAAAATTTATATGACAAAATTCTAATGCAGACTGATCTTCATGATATTCCTGGTATGCGGTAGTATTTTAAACCGGTCATCAATTCTTTTTCCAACGACCCACATAATTTTTTTATCCATCTCAATAACCCAGGTATTTTCTTTTTCTGTTATTGCCATTTTCTGATCTGTCAAAAACCTGTTAAGCTTTTTCTTTTTATTCATACCCAGCGGATAAAAATAATCTCCCTGTTTCCACTTTCTCAGTAACAAAGGAAATTTAATTTCATCCATATCAACGCTGGCAATTAAATTATTACCTGGCGGATGAAAGTTAATCGCCGACAGTTTTTCAAATTTTAATTTGCCGTTTTCAAATTCAATTGCTTTATCGTCTTGCTCAATTAAAATAGTGTGAGCTATTAAAGTATTGCAAGGCGATATTATAAGCCAGTTGCGGTTCTTAATAATTTTATGAGATGCAGATTGCACATATTTTCCCGTTTCACTTTTTAAAAGATTTATCACCTCATCAGTTTGGTGAGCGGTAAAATTGAAGTCTTTTATTACCTCATATATCAGCGTAAATAATGGTTTTGCTTTTAATAATTTTAAAACAGGTATATGAATCTCTTCTCCTTTATGTTCTAACAATTTTTTTTTATGGGTAAGAATTGATTGCTGATAAAGCATTTCTATTTCTCTGAATCGTTTAAAATTATCTTTTAAGTTATCTTCTGCTTTTGGAAACACTTTTTGTACTAACGGAATGAGTTGATGGCGAAAATAGTTTCGGGTATATTTTTCCGATAAGTTAGAAGAATCTTCCACAAAAGATAAATTACTTTCTGCCGCAAACGCTGTGATCTGATTTCTTGTAGCAAACAATAAGGGCCTGATAATATTATTCTGTTTGGGAAGAATGCCCCGCAAACCGCTAATGCCGGTGCCTCTGAAAAAATTCATCATTAAAGTTTCGATATTATCATTTGCATGGTGGGCGGTTGCAAGTTTAACCGCATGTGGGGTGTGCGATGTTTGAGGTAAGATATTTGCCGGTGGTTTGGCAATCTCTTCAATTAATTCTTTAAACCAATCATATCTTAACTCTCTCGCTGCAACCTGTATAGACAGTTTATTTTTACTGGCGAAATTTTCTGTTTCAAATTTTTTCACAAAAACTTTAACGCCATATTGCTCAGCAACATTTCTTACAAATTGTTCATCTCTTTCACTTTCTTGCCCCCTTAACTGAAAGTTACAATGAGAAATTACAAAATCAACTTTTGACTGATGGCATAACTCGCATAATACGACAGAGTCTATGCCGCCACTAACGCCAATTATCAATCTATCCTTTTGCTGAAAAAGATTTTCTGTTTTTATGAAGTGAATAAACTGTTTAAGAAGATTCATTGCCTTAATTGAACGTAAAATAGGATAGTGTTATATAATTTGTAATATAATATGAGTTGATCCACCCTAAGAGCAGATATTTCGAACCAAAATCCGTAGTCCCATTTATCGCAAAAATCTCAAAATGATGGTTCAGACAATATTTTTCAGCCCATGAAATCCTCATACGCTCCCTGCAACTCATTAAACGAATGAGTATCCCCGGCTCTTTTTGCTTCCTGCATTCCCTTTTCATAAATTTTCATTGCCTTACCAGTTTCACCCGTTCTCTCCAGCAATTTAGCCAGGTGATAGTAGGAGCCCACGTAGGTTGGCTCACGAAGCAGAATTTCTACAAAAAGCTTTCTGGCTTCTTCATCATTGCCTAATTTTATATATTCCAGTGCCAGCGCATGTTGCAGAAAACTATCTTTTTGTGAAGACTTGATGTATTCTTTCAATTTTTCAATTCTATCCATAGCAACAATAATTTTTTTGGCTTTTGTAACTAACTATCTTTGCCACTTTAAAAAAATTGCAGCATATGAAGATACTTGTTTGCATAAGTAAAACGCCCGATACCACGGCAAAAATTTCTTTTAAAGATAACAATACAAAATTTGCAGAAGCAGGTGTACAATTCATTTTAAACCCGTACGACGAATGGTATGCACTGGTTAGGGCCATTGAACTAAAGGAAGCAGACCCTGCAGGCGTTCAGATACATTTAATCAACGTCGGAGGTGCCGATAATGATCCGATAATTCGCAAAGCTCTGGCCCTTGGCGGCGATGAAGCCATTAGAATAAACGCGGATAGTGACGACAGCTTTTTCATTGCTTCGCAAATTGCAGAGGCCGCAAGGCAAAATAACTATGATATTATCTTTACCGGGAAGGAAACCATTGATTATAACGGCTCATCAATTGGTGGAATGATTGCAGAACTATTGGATTTTCCTTACATATCTCTGGCCAGTAAGTTTGTACTTAACGGTAATTCCGCTACTGTTAACCGTGAAATTGAAGGTGGTGAAGAAGTTAACGAAGTTGATTTACCGGTTGTGATCAGTTGCCAAAAGGGTATGGCGGAACAACGCATACCAAATATGAAGGGTATTATGGGGGCAAGAACAAAGCCATTAAAAGTACTTGAACCTTTTAAAGCAGACTCCTTAACCGCAATTATTTCATTTGAGCTGCCACCTGCAAAGGCAGGTGTAAAGCTTGTTCCAGCCGATCATCCTGAAGAGCTTGTTAGATTATTGCATGAAGAAGCAAAAGTTTTTTAAAAGCCCTTCCGCTGTCTTCTCACCCACGGGGAGGGAGAAATGCAGAAGCGCTGCGGAGATTAATGAAAGAAAATTTTATGGTAAAACAGTTATCACGTTAGTAAATTAATAAGATGTCAGTTTTAATTTTTTTAGATCAGTCAGAAGGACATATCAAACGTAATTCTTTTGAAGCTGCAAGCTATGGAGCGAAGCTTGCTGAAATGATGGGCACCGATGCCGAAGGAATTGTACTTGGGAACATAAAAGATGATCTTCCTGCGTTAGGGGAATATGGACTAAAGAAAATTCACGCCTTTAAAAATGAGGAATTAAATACATTGGATTCCCAGGCGTTTACCAATATTATAGCAGAAGCGGCGGTGCGTACAGGTGCAACTGTTATTGTTTTTTCAAACAATTTAAATGGCAAGGCAATTGCTTCCCGCTTGTCTGTAAAACTTAAAGCCGGCCTTGTATCCGGCGCTGTGGCATTACCAGATATTACGAATGGCTTTATTGTAAAAAAGAATGTTTTCAGTGGTAAAGCATTTGCAAACGTTCAAATAAAAACTGAAATAAAGATCATTTCTTTAAATCCAAATTCATATAAAATTGAAAAAACTGAAGGCACCGCAGAGGTTATAGAACCGGGCATCACTCCAGCTCAGTCAAAAGTAAAAGTAACAGCAGTAAACAAAGTTGCCGGTGAAGTTCCTTTATCAGAAGCAACGTTGGTTATAAGCGGCGGACGTGGACTTAAAGGTCCCGAGAACTGGTATCTCGTTACAGATCTTGCCAAAGCTTTAGGCGCTGCAACGGCCTGCAGCCGTGCTGTTTCAGATGCCGGGTGGAGATCGCATCATGAACACGTTGGACAAACCGGCCTTGCAATTGCGCCTAACTTATATTTTGCTATAGGCATTTCAGGTGCCATTCAACACCTTGCAGGTGTAAACAGGAGTAAAGTAATTGTTGTGATAAATAAAGATCCCGAAGCGCCTTTTTTTAAAGCTGCTGATTATGGAATTGTAGGCGATGCCTTTGAAATAATGCCTAAAATAGCTGAAGCTGTAAAAAAAATAAAAGGGAATTAAATCACTAACGGAACTTTCGATATATTTTGAAAAACTTATAAACCTTTCCGGCATATAGAAAGGTTTTAATTTTTATATATTTGCTGTTATCTAATGTAACCCACTTAAGAGGATTGGTTTTATGAAAAAAATCGAATTGGAAATAGTCGCCCTGTCACATAGCATTACACAAACCCACTCTTATGCCGTCGTATTGGGGGAAGTAAACGGACTAAGAAGATTACCCATTGTTATAGGCGGTTTTGAAGCGCAGGCAATTGCAGTAGCTTTGGAAAGAATGCAGCCAAGCCGCCCCCTCACACATGACCTGATGAAGAATTTTATGATGGCTTTTAGTGTTGACCTGGTTGAAGTAATTATAAATGATCTTCAGGAAGGTATCTTTTATTCGAAGCTTGTTTGCTCAACAGAAAATGATACGGTTGAAATAGATTCAAGAACCTCCGATGCAGTAGCCCTCGCGGTAAGGTTTGGCTGTCCAATTTTTACTTTTGACAATATTTTAGATAGTGCCGGTATTTTAATGGAAGATGATGAAAAGAAAAAGAAATCTCCTGTTCAACAGGCGGATGCCGGTACGAGGGATGATTTGAAAAAATTATCTGTTCAGGAACTTGATAACTTACTAAACGAAGTGCTTGAGCAGGAAGATTAC
>JBDSFG010000062.1:0-13442 GCA_039919615.1 Ginsengibacter sp.
GTTCTCACCGCAATACCTGTTCAGGAAAAATAAAGACCACCGTTTATATCAATATTGCCTCCCGTGATAAATGAAGCTTCATCAGAAGCAAGATAAGCGATGAGGTCAGCTACTTCGGCAGCCTCTCCCTCACGGCGGACAGGTGTTGCACCGGCAACCATGGTACGCACTTCTGGTTTAGTAAAGCGGTCATGAAAACTGGTGGCGATCAAACCGGGGCATACCGCATTTACACGGATGCCACGGGGCCCCAGCTCTTTGGCCATTGAACGGGTGTAAGTGGTTACTGCTCCCTTGGAAGCCGCATATAATGAAGCGCCGCCGCCGCCGCCATCTTTCGCTGCCTGCGAAGACACATTGACTATCGAAGCGCCTTTACCCATATATTTTACAGCAGCTTTCGTCGCAAAAAATACACTCTTCATATTTAGATCCATCACCATTTCATACCATGCTTCATCCTGCTCTTCAATGGTTTTGCGTCCGCCGATTCCACCGGCATTGTTTACTAAAACATGTATACTCTCCCCATACGCTTTGGTGGTTTCGGTTACCAGGTTTTCTACGTCTATCCATATGGTCATGTCTGCACGCACAATAATGCATTCCCCTTTCACCTCATCAATTAGTTGTTTTGTTTTCAATGCATCGGCTTCACTGTTAAAATAATTCACAACAACCTTTGCGCCTTCCCTGGCAAATTTTAAGGAGATCTCACGGCCGATATCACGAGCGCCTCCTGTTACAATTACAACTTTACCATCTAATTTCATGAGCTGATTTTTAGCTTATAAATATAAAATACTTTCTTTTTTATCAATATAAATTTAGGCCTCCAAAAGTTTAACGGCTTTACCCCTCCCTCATAATAATTTATATTTTAATAATAGTTGTGCAGGGTCTTTAAATTTTACCGGCAAATAATTTTTCCTTTTTAATATCGTTATGGGGTTGATATAAATGAGAATTGTTGGCCTTACTTATGCAAGGTTAAGCGTTTGGATTTTTTTTAAGGCCTGAATTTTTGGGAAACATTTTACAAATAAGGCAAAGTGATAAAGAGAAAAGACATTCGGGTGCATTTCAAATTGTCGCGGCGCCAAATGGTTTGTGGGACACAAACCACGGCCCGGCCTCGGTCGGTGTCACCTCACCGACCGAAACCATGAGCGACAATTTGGAATGCACCAGACATTCTTAGCCTTGTGCGATTAAACATTATATGTGTATTTACCAAATTCCTATTGTTGATTTTTCATTTTATATTGCACGCTTATTTAATTTTGAAACCCATTGAATTATGATATTTGAAAATTTTAAAGTTCCCTATCCTGTTAATGATATTTATGCAAAAAAGATTGCATACTTCTCCATGGAATTTGCTATTCACCAGCCGTTAAAAATTTACAGCGGAGGTCTTGGCTATTTATCAGGATCTCATTTGAGAAGCGCTTACGAACTAAAACAAAACCTTGTCGGTGTTGGTATTCTGTGGAAGTACGGATATTATGACCAGGCAAGAAACCAGGACCAGACTCTGCAGGTACAATGGAATGAAAAAATTTACAATTTTCTTGAAGATACGGGGATTCTATTCTCTATAACCATTCATGATCATCCTGTGTGGGTAAAGGCTTTTTACCTTAACCCCGAAACTTTTAAAAGTGCGCCGTTATTTCTTTTAAGTACTGATCTTCCCGAGAATGATTATGTTTCTCAAACTATTTCTCATCGCCTTTATGATGGCAATGTAGCTACAAAAGTGGCTCAGTTTATTTTACTTGGTGTAGGAGGCGCAAAACTGATGGATGTGTTGGGTTTCAACCCTGACCTCTATCACATGAACGAAGCGCATGCCATAAGTGCAGCATTTTATCTGCATAGAAAATTTGGTAATGCGGAGGATGTAAAGAAGCGTTTGGTTTTTACAACACATACTCCCGAAGAAGCAGGAAATGAAAAACATGATATGTATTTATGTGAAAAGATGAGTTATTTCTGCGGGATGCCTATTGATGAGGTAAGAAGGGTTACAGGTATTACTGATGATCTTTTCAATCATTCATTAGCTGCTTTGCGAATGGCAAAGCTTGCCAATGGAGTTTCCCAGTTACATGGCGAGGTTAGCAGGCGAATGTGGGAAAAGTATGAAAACATTTGCCCCATAAAGGCCATCACAAATGCACAAAACTGGAAATACTGGGCCGATAAACAATTATACCAGGCCAAGGAAGAACAAAACGACAAATGGTTTGATGACCGGAAAAATTACCTAAAAAAGAGAGCTTTGGATATTGTAGCAGACCAGACCGGGAAGCTGTTTGACCCAAAGGTACTTACGATTGTTTGGGCCCGCAGGTTTGCAGGTTATAAAAGAGCAGAACTTATAACCCGTGATCATAGGCGCTTTGAAGCATTATTAAATAATGAAAAATATCCTGTGCAGATAATATGGGCAGGCAAACCATACCCCCTCGATTATCCCGCTATAACCGACTTTAATCATTTAGTACATCTTAGTAAAAATTATAAAAATGTTGCGGTTTGTATTGGTTACGAACTAACCTTAAGTAAGCGCTTAAAACAGGCATCTGATATTTGGTTGAATAATCCACGGGTGCCAAGAGAAGCAAGCGGAACCAGTGGTATGACAGCGGCTATGAACGGAAGTGTAAATTTAAGTACTAACGACGGCTGGATACCTGAATTTATTAATCATGGAAATAATGGTTTTGTAGTGCCCCAGGCAGATTACATAAACATGCGTGTGCAAGAGCAGGATGAATATGACCTTAACAAGATTTACGAGATACTGGAAAATGAGATTCTGCCATTATATTATGATAACCGTGATACCTGGAGACAAGTTGTTAAAAATGGCATGAGAGACGTGCAATTTCAATTTGACAGCAACAGGATGGCAAATGAATATTATGAGATATTATATAAGTAGCTAGCCTTGATCAAAAGATATACGCCATAAATTTAACTGTAAAGTTTATCGGAATTCTTTTGCATTGATTTGTTCTTTCTGATTAAATAATCGTTTGTCATGTTGAGGAAACTGCTGCGGATTTCTGTATTAGATCTTCTTTCTCTGCCAGGCGGTTTTACATACCTACCTGGAAAAACCACTGCTTTTCAAATTTATCATTAGGCCATTTCTACAAAACTGATTTCGTCTCATCCGGCGCACCATCTGTGATAAAAATAATATTGGGTAAAGGTTTGATCGAAACTTTTACGCTCAATAGTTTATGAAATGCACTCGAAAAAGATAAGCTATGCAACGGTTTGAACGTTTCAGCTATCTTTGATAAAACTTGAAAAATGAGAAAGTTAATACCTGCATTATTTGTGCTTCTGTTTTGTTCCAATGCCGGCTTTGCCCAGGCTTACGAGAGTTCCGCTGAATATGGTAAAAAAAAGCAAGCGGCATTTGCAATTGATTATAATTATTCCGAAGAAGCTGTAGAAAATGCAATTATTAAAAAAATGGATAAGCTTGGCTATAATGGCAAAGATGAAAAAGGCCTGTTTAATAAAGACAAAGGATTTCGTGTTTACAAAAACGCTTCAATTCCGGAGATTAGCAGCCAGAGTATGGACTATATAGTAAAGGTGGATCAAAAAAGCCGGAGAGAAAATGATAAATCCATTGTATATCTTGTTATTCTTAAAGATGGGGAAAATGCTATGAGTGGCTTTGGTGCGTATGATATTGATCATGTAAAATCTTTTTTAAACAACCTTCTTCCCGACGTAGAAGCTGCTAACCTGGAACTGCAGATACAGGCCCAGGAAGATGTTATAGTTAAGGCCAATAAGAAATTAAAAAATCTTCAATCTGATAGAGAGGATATGGAAAATAAAATAAAAAAATTACAGAATGATATTGAGAAAAATTTGAAAGACCAGGATGATGCTGAAAAAGATATTGAGAACCAGAAAAAAACGCTTGAAGATATTAAAGGCAGGAGAAAATCTTCCTGATTTTTGCTGAATAACTGCCGCAACTTTTTTTTAAAAAAAACTTTCTCCGGCCCTGCTTTGTTTTACGGGGAAACCTCGTTCGTAATACCTTTTTTTCATAACAATCTTTCACAAAATTGAGAAAAGCATATCCACCGGATGCACTGGAACACTCGCTTTAATAGTACGACTTTTGCTGTATACGAACAATAATATATCATGACTAAAAATGCGGTGATAAGAAAAGTTACTAATGCATACATGCAAAATAATTAAGAGCTACCGGATGAGTCAAAGGCATCACATCGTTAACATGAAAATCTTAATAAGAACAATAATAACGCTGGCTTTTTTTATAAACTGCACCCGAAAATACAAAGCCCTTTGTGAATGGTTATTTTATAGGTTCAGAAGGATACATTCCTGCAAAAGATTTTTCTCATATCGATAACCACCACGTTAACTGGAAATATGCATTTGAAAAACAGTGGTTGTTTTACAAGCTATGGGGCCGCCCGCTGTATGATCCTGCCACTCCGGACGAAATATTTGAAGAAGGATTTAATACACGGTATGTAAAACGCGAAGGACACCAATTGTTAAAAACTTATAAATATGCAAGTGAAATGCCATTGAAGCTGGCTTCCTTTTTTGCAGCCACGTGGGATTATAGCTTATATTCAGAAGGCTTTCTTGCGCCTTTTGCAGCCAATGCCGGACTTCATGATTCAATATCTTCTTTTATTTCTATAGATGAATTAATAGATCATCCTGTGTTGGACCCTAAATTTATTTCTATTAAAGATTATGCAAAAGCAATTGTTGAGAACAAGGCACCGGATGCAGCTAAGATCACTCCTTTAATGCTTGCTGATTCACTTGAAAATAATGGAAGAAGTGTTATCAGGCTTATCTCCCCTTTACGTATGGGCGCTTCACCGTCATTGGCATGTGAGTTAGATGATCTTGAAACATGGGCAAATCTTAGTTTTTATTTTTCCAATAAACTTCGTGCCGGCGTGGCGTTGCAACAGTACCGGCTTACGGGAGATGAATCTCAAAAGAAAAATGCTGTTAAACTGTTAACTGGCTGTTTACCATATTGGAAAAAGGTGAGCTTCATCACATCAGCTCATTACAAAGAGGTACCTTATATAGATGGCTATAAGTCATCATTACATGCTTTTAAAGATGCGGAATACTTTTCCTGGATAAAGTTTTTGCCACAAGTTGAACATGACATTCTTTTAGCGCAGGAATCAAAGCCCGAAGGGCTGTAATATGAATAACTCCTGATGCAATCACTGGATTGCACGGGATAGCATAACATCAACCGCATAGGATTTGACGAATAAAAAATCTCAATATCAATAGCTTGGTGGTTTTTGCAAGCACATTCCATGAGCTTTATTCAGGTTATATTATTAAAATGAATTTCATTTTTCATTTTAGTTCTGAGATGGCCATTAGCTTTTAACTAAAGTATGACTTTTAATTACGTTCATCTTTGGAAACATCAAACATGAGTAATTTATTACCCTGGATGATAAAAGTATGGGATAAATATAAATGCGTTAACTCACAAAAATTAAATATGTCTTATAAAAAGTAACAATTGCTTTTGTGGTTTTAGTCATTGGTGTGAGAAGAGAACTTGGCATGTAATTAGTAATTCTGAAATTACTTTTTCCAGGATAGTTCCATAAATTCCAGCTTACACAAGTTCACTTATGAATTCCCATAATTTCTTATAAAATCGAAACCAAACTAACGATGAAACCTTCCTTATTTATTTTATGTTTTCTAATTTTATCTTCCTGCAAAAAGGAAGCTGTAAAAACACATTTGTCTGGCAGCGTACAGAATGAAACTTCCCTGAAAAATAAAAAGCAATTTCAAATATCTAAAAGCACTGACGTATATGCTGATAAGATTTTTAACACTTGCTTAAATGAGTACGTTAACTTAACAGGAACGGTTACTTATTTTACAAAGGAATCTTTCGACAATGGTTATTACCTTAATTACACAATTGATTTAAAAAAAGTAACTGGCTTAGGAGAATTATCGGGTATAAGGTTTCATGGAGGAGGAAAAATAGTTGGTAAAGTATGGCAAAGCGAGGATGGTTTGAATGAAAAAGCGAGAGTATTTTACAAAGTTTCGTATGTTTCTTCCGGGGGCAATCACATGGGATTTATACAAAAGGCAACTTTTATAATTAAGAATGGGGAAGTAAAAGTGGACTTTAATAATAGCTCACCAACCTGTGAGTAACGCCATCTTAGGCAACTAAGAATAAAGTCGTTAAAGAGTTCTAAGTATTAACTTCCATAAAATTTTTGCGGAGAGTTAGGGATTCGAACCCTAGATACCCTTTCGAGTATACACACTTTCTCCCGATGTGTCGGGACTTCTTCAGCCACCCGGACAATTCTCCAAAATAACCGGGTCGGGATGCCCATTTAGATTAGAATTTAGGGCACTTATGCTCCAGTTGATTTGCTCAATATATTTTCTGCTCTTCATATGTTTTATCTGTCGTTCTCTTTTTAATGCCTCAGTTCTGCTATTATAAACTTCAAAATATTTAAGACTCAGGGGCCTTTTAGTGGCTGTATATTTACTTAAGCCGTCACAATGCTTTGACATACGTCTGTCTAAGTCATCGCATTGGCCTACATAAAAAGAAAAATCTTTGCCACTTTGAAGAATATAAACATAAAAATGTTTGTTCATTTTGCGGAGAGTTAGGGATTCGAACCCTAGATACCCTTTCGAGTATACACACTTTCCAGGCGTGCTCCTTCAGCCACTCGGACAACTCTCCTTTATACCAAATACAAACTTTCTCCCGATTCATCGGGACTCCTTCAGCCACTCGGACAACTCTCCAAGACCTTTTAAAAAGGATTGCAAATCTACAAGGTATAATCAGTTTTCATTTATTTTTTTTAGATGCAAAAATCCTTCTTTCTTCAATATTTCTCTTACTTTTTGGCGGGTATTCCACAGCCTGCCTAACATGCCTCCGGCGCTAACACTTAAAGTAAACGCAGTTAATGCGTAACCCTCAAGCCAATGGCCGAATATCCATTTACGCCCCATTGCAAATAAAATATATACCACAAGAATAATAATCCCGACCTTATCCATTTTGCTAACTGCCTTCGTAGTTTCTGAATCCCAACTAATATTGTGCATACGGTGACTTACCAGCAACCCAATCAAAAAGCCAAGTATAAAGCCGGCTGCTGCCATATAGCCCGCAATGTAATCATGTGATAATTCATAAATAAGAACTCCGGTTATAATTAAAAAAATAACAGCTAATCTTCTTAATCTAAATAGAAGTTTTTTATGAACAAATTGCGCTACTTCTTTTCTTTTACTTAATGGCATTACAAATTTAATGAGATCGGGCTTTTTAAATTTTGACAGTTATACTTTATTAAAAATGCAGCAACATAGAGGTGCCTTTTCCTTCTTCAGAATATACCTGTATATTTCCTTTATGAAGCATCATGATTTGTTTGCATAAACTTAGGCCAATACCACTGCCGGTTTTCTTGGTACTAAAAAAAGGAATAAAAATTTTTTCTATCATTTCTGCAGGCATGCCAGTACCATTATCGGCAACTTTTATCACTACCTTATTTTTGGGATCAATATAGGCGGATAAAACTATCTTAGCTTCCTTTCTGTCTTTTACAGCTTCTATGCCATTTACAACAAGATTTATCAATACCTGTTCAACCAGGCTGGTATCCGCTTCCAAAATCAGGGAGGTATCTTTTAGTACAATCTGCAGATCAATATTTTTTTGATCAAGCGTTGGCTGCATAAGCTGGTTCAGGCCTTCAAACAAATCTCTTACATAAACCTTTTTTACATTAGGTGTTGTTATCTTATTCAGGTTTCTGTAAGTTTCAGCAAATTTCAATAAGCCTTCACTTCTTCTTTTTATTGTTTCAATGCCGAGTTCAAGATCATCAACACTTCCCGAATCATTATTAAGGCTGGTTAACGATTGCTTAAGACGGTGCTTTAATGTATCGGCTAACGAGGATATTGGCGCAATAGAATTCATGATCTCATGTGTCATCACACTCAATAATTTTTGCCAGGCCTTGGCTTCGGTTTCATCCAAAGCTTCATCAACATTTTGAAAAGCGACAAGCTTGTATTTTTCTCCGTCGGTTTGAAAGGCAGTTGCTGATAATAATATTTTAAATGAAGAGGATTCCAAATGTACGGTCGCAATTTTACTTTCCCCGGGGCTTAAGGCAATAATATTGTTGAACAATTCCTCATCACGCCGGGCTAAAGAGTTTATTGTTTTCAAATAGGGTAATTGCAACATTCTTTTTAAAGATTCATTCATCCAAACAACTTCACTCGTTGAAAATTTATAAGAAAGAATTCCGGTATCAACCAGTTCAAGTATCTTTTGCAAATACTGGTATTGGGTTTCTTTTTCTTTGCTTATTATTTTGAAGGTGCTGTTGATCTCGTTAAAGCCTTTTCTTAGTGGCTGCAACTCAGAGGGTGCGTGTTTTACATCAAAGTTGCGTGAAAAATCGCGGTAGTGTATGGACTCAACAAATTGGTTCAGTTCCTCATGTGCCTTATGTTGAAAGCGGTAAAATTCTACTACGAGATACCCAATAGCAGGCAGGATAATTATGAGATAGGGTAGCCACCTGTTGCCTTTTACTATACAAAAGGCAGCCATTATTACCACTGCCAGCATCAGGAGAACCCTTAATAATATTTTCCACTCAAGGTCTTTAAATTTCATATCTACCTTGCCCCGGCCCCTTTAACGGATAGGAGGACGAGTCTTAAATTTTATTTAATTAAACATTTAATTAAAGCATATTAAAAATCACCTTTTTTTCTTTTCACCCATTGAGCTAAATATCATATTTATTCAAACGCCTGTAAAGAGCAGTACGTGTTAGTCCCAGTTCTTTAGCCGCCTTTGAAATGTTGCCGTTATGTTTCTCTATAACTTTTAAGATAGTATTTTTTTCAACAGCGCTAAGTTTTGTTTCAGCGGGTTCATGGTCGTCAACTCTGAAGGTTTCGATGGGAGAGAAAATTATATCCTTTGCAGTTAGTATATCATCGTCGGCCATTATTACTGCCCTTTCAATAGTGTATTGCAATTCTCTTACGTTGCCGGGATAGCTATAATTTAATAATTTGTCAACGGCGCTTTTATCAAACTCCATACATACCTTTAAATACTTGGCACAATAAGTTTTACTAAAATGATTTGCCAGCAAAATAATATCGTTGTGCCTTTTGCGTAATGGCGGTAATATTATTTCCACTGTGTTAATTCTGTAGATTAAATCTTTTCTAAAATGGCTTTCATTTGCCAATTCACCCAGTGAAACATTGGTGGCGCACACAAGCCTTATATCAATGGGCATTGGGTGATTTTCTCCCAACCGCATTACCTGGCGGTTTTGTAAAACGCTTAAAAGTTTTGCCTGTTGATGCAAAGAAATGTTTCCTATCTCATCTAAAAATAATGTGCCTCCGTCAGCCGCCTGAAAGCGGCCCATACGGTCTTCCCGGGCATCAGTAAATGCCCCTTTTTTATGGCCGAATAATTCACTCTCGAATAAACCTTCCGTTAATGCACCCACATCAACTTTTACAAAAGGTTTTGCTGCCCTCATTGAATGTTGATGAATGGCTTTTGCAATAAGATCTTTACCCGTGCCATTTTCTCCCAGAATTAAAATATTAGCGTCTGTTGGGGCAATCTTTTCTATCTTAAAAAAAATTTCCTTCATCACATCAGATTCTCCGAGCAATTCTTTATTGATAATGGTGTTAGGAATGTCATTGCTTTTTGTGGACAGTTTATTCTCTCCCTTATTATTTAATGCGCCTTTGATTGTGCTTAAAAGTTTTTCATTATGCCACGGCTTTACCACAAAATCCGCTGCACCTTCTTTTAATGAGCGCACTGCCAGGTCTATATCTCCGTAAGCGGTTATCATTATTACCGCAGCTGTTGATTTAAGTTCTTTTATTTTATTTAACCAGAATATTCCTTCATTACCAGTATTGATTGAACTGTTGAAATTCATATCCAGCAGAATAACATCAAAGGATTGTTTCGCTAACAAGGATCTTATGTTCTCAGGATTTTTTTCTGTGAGCACATCTTTTACTTCAGTCTTCAATAAAAGTCTTACGGCTGTAAGAACATCCGGATCGTCGTCAATAATTAGTATGGAGGCATTTTTTAAAAGCATTTGTCTGAACTGGAATTTTGTCTGAACTGGGATTTATGAGATATAGGATTACTGAGATTACGAAATCTGTACCATTTTTTTATAATGTCCAAAGTTTAAATTTAATCTTTACATATTCTAAAGTTTAAACTAAAACAAAATTCCTTTTCCCAGATATCTCATTAATCCTATAAATCCTGGTTTAGACAATTGTATCAAAAACGTACACCGCCTGTATTAGTAACGAACAGTTTCGTATATATTATTCTCTCTAAACCTTTGTTTTTCATTGAATAATTATTCTGGCATATAGTTGCGTAATAACAAACAGACTGCAATTACATTTTAAAATCATCATGTAATTTCCGGGGTTTTCTAAAAAAATAAAAATAAATAATACTGTGGATAGAGTTATTGCAAAAAAGAAATGGAGTAAAAAACGAATTTTAACTATCGCCGCAATTACCGGTATAGTGTTGCTAATAGGAGCCAGTTATTATTTTACTTCCGGTAAAAGCCGGCTAAATGTAGATACAGAACGCATCACTATCAGCGAAATTAAAAAAGGGCCTTTCAAAGAATTTATTCCTGTAAATGGTATCGTTCTGCCTGTAACAACAATTTACCTTGATGCAATTGAAGGTGGCCGTGTGGAGGAAAAATTTGTAGAGGATGGAGCTGTAATGAAAAAGGGCCAGCCCATTTTGCGGCTTAGCAATACCGATCTTGAGTTAAGCCTTGTAAACCAGGAAACGTCAGTATTCAATCTTCTAACGCAAATGCAGATATCCCGTAATGCTGCACAACAAAATACTGTGGGGAAATTGACGCAGTTCACCGATGCAGATAATGCGTTAAAAGAAGCAGAACGTATTTATAAATTAGATAAGCGTTTGTATGAGCAAAAAGCAATTGGCTCGCAGGAATATAAACAGGCTGAAAATAATTATAATTACCAGTTGCAAAAAAAGTTGCTTGCTGATAAAGTTTTAAAACAGGATTCTTCTTCTACCAGGCTTGAAGTTAATCAGGCAAGACAATCTTATGAGCGCACGCAAAATGCTTTACAGGTAATGCGAAAAAAAGTGGGTGATCTTATTGTACGTGCACCTGTTGATGGACAATTGACTTCTCTTGATGCTGAGAGAGGGCAATCAAAAAACAAAGGGGAAAGATTAGGGCAGATAGATGTGCTTTCAGGATTTAAAGTAAGAGTAGATATTGATGAACATTATATCTCAAGAATTTTTAATGACCTGGTAGGAGATTTTACAATGGCTGATAAAACATATAAATTAAAAATAAAAAAGGTATTTACACAGGTAACTAATGGCCGTTTCCAGGTAGATATGGAGTTTGTAAATGAAGTTCCTTCAGGAATACGCCGCGGACAAACATTACAGATAGGGCTGGCATTAAGTGATGAAACTCAGGCTGTGCTTGTGCCTAAAGGCGGGTTTTTTCAACAAACAGGAGGTAACTGGATATTTAAAGTCACTGAAAATGGCAATACTGCTTACAAAGTTGATATCCAGTTGGGCCGTCAGAATCCGGATTATTATGAAGTGCTGAGTGGATTGAAACCAGGTGATAAAGTAGTTACATCAAGTTATGAGAATTATGGGAATATGCAGGAGTTGGTGTTGAAGAAGGAGTGATGGTTTGAGGTATGAGGTATGAGGTATGAGGTATGAGGCATGAGGTATTAGATGGGGAGGTTTTTTATGAATGCATAGATCATTTTTCGGATTTCGATTAGTTCACCTTGGAGTTCTTTACAGGAATCATTAGATAGGTATTGTAGATCTTTACAAAGAATTAGCTGGTATTCTAATTCTGATGAAGATCCTGTTGCAATAACTAAAAAACGTTTCATTTCGGGATTGGAGTTTCTTCCGCACCCTTCTGCTATATTGGTTGGAATGGATGAAGAAGAGCGTCGCATTTGTGAAATGATACCGAACATTTCATCCTTTGGGAAATTTTTGGTGACTGAATAAATTTTTAGAGTGAATAAATGACTTCTTTGCCAAATAGAAAGCTCTTGAAAATTCCGCATAATAATTTTTTAAAATGATTAATGTAAAATAAAAAATGAACCCGAAACCTGATACCTCATACCTGATACCTCATATCCAAAATAAACCAACCGCTATGAAATCTTTTTTACTACGCTTTGTTGCCATCACATTTTTCTGCCTTGCATCATTAATGTTCAAAAGTGAAACATCCGCCTGTAAGTTAGCTGACCGTTGTATCTCAAAAAATGAGTTTGTGCCTGCAGCAAAACAAATAATCAACAGCACAACTAATGAACAAGGAATATCTCATAAATATGAAGCTTTTTTTATAAAAATTTAAAACCATCAGGATTGTATCATGTACCTGATACCTGATACCTCAAACCTGATACCTAAACCAAAAACAATGATAAAAATTTCTGAATTAGAAAAAATTTACAGAACTGAAGATGTTGAAACTGTTGCCTTAAATAAATTATCCTTTGAAGTAAGGGAAGGAGAATTTGTTGCGGTGATGGGCCCATCAGGATGTGGCAAATCTACCTTGCTGAATATAGTTGGCCTGCTCGATGATCCTGACAGCGGCAGCTTTATTTTTAATGGAATAGAAGTAGCCGATTTCAATGAGCGCAAAAGGGCTGACCTGCGAAAAAGAAATATTGGTTTTGTATTTCAGAGTTTTAATCTCATTGATGAGCTTACGGTTTTTGAAAATGTAGAGCTTCCTCTCATTTATCTTGGTGTAAAAGGGCCCGACAGAAAAACAAAAGTTGAGGCGGTATTAGATAAAATGCAGATCATGCATCGCCGCAACCACTATCCACAGCAGCTTTCAGGTGGCCAGCAGCAGCGCGTGGCTGTTGCAAGAGCTGTTGTAAATAATCCTAAATTAATTCTTGCAGATGAACCTACAGGTAACCTTGATTCATCAAATGGTAATGAAGTAATGCAGTTACTAACCGACCTTAATGAGAAAGGAACTACAATAATTATGGTGACGCACAGTGAACACGATGCAAGATATAGTCATCGCATAATCAGGATGCTGGATGGGCAAACTGTTACAGAAAATATTTTAGTATAGCCCCCCTAAAATCTTCACGGCGAGCGTGAAGACTTACTCCCTCCCCCACGGGGGGGTGAAGGTGGGGCTTAAAGCTATTAATTCAAAGTATTTATGCTGCGCAATTAT